>NZ_JAUXNA010000050.1 GCF_030682935.1 Polaromonas sp. | reverse complement strand
ACCACAATGCGTTCCCCGGCCGCCACGCTCAGGTTGATGTCGGTCAGCACCTGGAACTTGCCGAACCACTTGTCCACCGCTTCGATGCGGATGATGGGCTCGGCGCCAGCGGCCAATGCGCTTGAGGATTGCATGGTGTCTGTCATGAAAGCAATTTCCCGGATTTATTGCATTTTCGGCAGGTCGGTTTCCAGCCATTTTCGGTACAGCTTGTTGAGCTCGCCGTTGGCGGTGTTGCGGGCCACGAAATCGTCCACCGTCGTCAGCAGTTCGGCCTGGCCGGGGCGCATGGCCACGGCCATGACCTGCTGGCGCAGCAAAAACTTGTTTTCGTAAGTGTTGGCAGGGGCGCGCTTGTCGATCTGCGCGGCCACCGTGGTCGAGCAGCCGATGGCATCGACCTGGCCCGACATCAATGCCTGCATGGCCGATGCGTCGTCGTCGAAGCGGCGGATCTCGGTGCCCTCGGGGGCGATGGCGGTCAGGGCCACGTCCTGGGTGCTGGCGCGTGCGACGCCGACGCGTTTGCCTTTCAGGTCGGCTGCGCCCTTGATGCTGGCTTTTTTGTCACCATACAAAACAATGCTGGCGGCGGCATAGGGCTTGGAGAACTGGACCTGCTTGGCGCGCTCGGGTGTCACGGCTAGCGAGGCGACCAGCAGGTCCACCTTGTTGGTCAGCAGGAACGGAATGCGGTTGGGGCCGGTCACGGGCACCAGGTTGAGCTTGACGCCCAGGTCCTTGGCCATCAGGCGGGCCACATCGGCGTCGTAGCCGTCAGGCTGGTTGCTGCTGTTCATGGTGCCGTAAGGGGGGAAGTCAACCAGCATGCCAATGGTCAACTCGCCTTTCTTTTTGATGTCGGCCACCGTCTGTGCGCTGGCGGCGGGAACCCACGCAGACAGGGTGGCGGCCAGGCCCAGAGCCAGGGCGGTGCCCGTGAATACACGGCGTTGCAGATGCTTGATCATGGTGAGTCTCCGGTTGGTGGTGAAAAAAGACAGGGTGAAGGTGGTGCGCGGGCTTAGCGTGCAAGCGCCGCGGCATGCCGGCGTTCCATGCGCGCGGCCAGAAAAGACAGGGGCCAGCACAGCGCAAAATAGATGGCCGCGACCACGCTGAACACGATGAGCGGCTGGAAGGTGGCGTTGTTGATGATCTGCCCGGCGCGGGTGATTTCGGCAAAGCCGATGATGGCCGCGAGCGAGGTGCCCTTGATGATCTGCACCATGTAGCCGACGGTGGGCGCCAGCGCGATTTTGAAGGCCTGCGGCAATATGACGTCGCGCATGCGTGCGATGTAGGACAGGCTGAGCGCCTGCGCCGCTTCGAGTTGGCCGGCCGGAATCGCCTGAATGCAGCCGCGCCAGATTTCACCGAGGAAGGCGCTGCTGTTAAGAATGAGTGCCACGCCCGCCGCCACCCAGGGGTTGATCTCAAAGCCCAGCACCGGCGCGCCAAAGAAGACCAGAAACAGCTGCAGCAGCAGCGGTGTGCCCTGGAAAATCTGGATGAAGGCCCCCGACAGCCACCGTGCCACGGGGCTGTCCGAGGTACGGCTCAGTGCAATGACCAAGCCGCCGATGGCGCCCCCAATGAAGGCAATCATCGACAGCGCCACGGTCCACTTGGCCGCTTCGAGGATGAACAGGAACTCAGGAAGGCCGAAGGTACGCATTAGCGACGGTCCGGGTAGTTGAGGCTAATCCGGAAGATGGCCCGGAACAGCGCTGAAAACGAAAGCGCCAGGAGCAGGTAGATCCCGGCGACGACGATGTAAATCTCAAAACTGCGAAAGGTTTGCGACTGCAGGTTGGCAGCAACCGAGGTCAGGTCGTCCGCTGAAATGGCCGACACCACGGCGGAGCTGAGCATGAGCAAAATGAACTGGCTGGTGAGTGCCGGGTACACGGCGCGCAGCGCGGGTTTCAAAATCACAAAGCGGAATATTTCGTAGCGCTTGAGGTTGAGCGCCAGGCCCGCTTCTATCTGGCCTTTGGGTATGGATTCGATCCCGGCGCGGATGATTTCGGTGGCGTAGGCGCCCAGGTTCACCACCATCGCGGTGAGCGCCGCGGTGTAGGCCGACCAGCGCAAACCCAGCGCGGGCAGCGCAAAAAAGAAAAAGAACAGCTGCACCAGAAACGGCGTGTTGCGGATCAGTTCGATGTAGGCGTTGATCAGGAAGCGCAAGGGTTTTGGGCCAGCGGTTTTGCCCCAGGCACACAGGATGGCCACCACCAGCCCGATCAGCATGGCCAGTATCGACAGCTGGAGGGTGCTCCAGGTGCCTTTGAGAAGCAGCGGCCAGGCTGCAAAGACGTCACCGAATTGAAATGTGTAGTTCATGGAAGGGTGTCGGTGCCGGGACAGGCGCAAGCACTTGTGAATCACTGTTGCGGGTACAAAATTTCCTGAGGCTTTGGGTTCCGTGAAACTTTTTAGATAAGCGCTGAAACCGGTTTCATAGAATTATAAAAGCATCAATGCATGCCCTGTAATCATGGAAAACCCTAGGGTCTGCCCTGGGTCTTAAGGTGTGGGAACGGATGAGCCGCGCGGCACCAGCCGGCCGGACAGCAGTATCTGGCGCGGCGGCAGGTCCAGCCCTTTGAGTCGCTCGATCAGGCAGCCGGCGGCGAGCCGTCCCAGCTCGTCGGTGGGCTGGGCGATGGTGCTCAGGCCCGGGCCCACATAAGGCGACCATTCGGTTTCGTCAAACCCCACCAGCCCCAGGTCGGCGCCAAAACGCCAGCCCAGACGCGCCATGGCCGCCACCACCCGCAAGGTGACCACGGCGTTGCTGGTGATCACGCCGGGCCGGCGCTTGCCGGCGCGCTGGCGCAAGCTGCGCAGCGCGTTGTCCAGCCCTTCGGTATCTTCCTCCGTGGCTTCGAACGTGCGGCCTTGAAGGCCGGGCGTGCTATCCGTGTGCGTGGCAGACTCGCTGATAAAGCTGCGAAATGCGGCTTCGCGCTCCAGGCGTGAGCTCACGTCCCTGATAGGCTCCGAGACAAACAGCAGCTCGCGGTAGCCCGCCTCCACCAAATGGCTGGCGCCCAGGCGTACGGCACCGACGTTGTCGAGCGAGACAAAGTCGGCCTGCATGTCGCTATGGCGTCGGTCCACCAGTACCACCGGCTTGCCGTGGCGCGCGGCATCTGCGGCCGCACCGGCATCACGGCCCAGCGTGTTCAGGATCAAGCCTTCCACCTGATAAGCCGTGAGTGCTTTGATGGCTTCACTTTCGCGCCGGCTGTCGTTGCCGAGGTTGAAGAGCATGAGCAGGTAGCCGGCTTCCTGGCAGGCTTTTTCGGCACCGCGCAGCACGGCCACCGAAAAGGGATTGCTCACGTCGGCCACGACCAGGCCAATCAGCCGCGAGCGGCCCCGCTTGAGCGCCTGCGCCATCGGACTCGGACTGTAGGCCAGCGCGGCGATGGCGACTTCGACCCGCGTTGCAATGTCTGTGGTGAGCAGCGTCTCGCGGTGGTTCAGGAAGCGGGATACGGTGGCCTTGGAAACGCCGGCTTCACGCGCCACATCCGCAATGGTGGTGCGGGTGGCAGGAAGGGCAAGAGTCGATGAGCGCTTGGGGGTTTTGGCGGGCATGTGAAGGCACAGGGATAAAACAAGATCGCGTTACTTTTGTAGCGGATGGCTGAAACCAGTTTCAGTAAATGGTAGCACCACTCTTTTCGTGTAGGGCTAAAACTGGAATGATGCTATTTTTATAGCAGCTTGCGACCGTCTCTATTGCGCCAGAGCCAGATTGCATTGAAACCAGCGCCAGGCCCTTGCAGCCTGCTGTCAGTCAGCGTCTTACAGAAGCAGTGCCTGGCGGCCTATAAACGTTCTATGAGGCGCGCAGGAAGATCGGCTTGGCCCCACAAATTCCCCACCGACACGAAAGGCAATCCCGCCATGAATCCGAACGTTTCACCCGCTTCGGCCCCAGAACTTCTTTTTGCGTCCCTGCCCGCACAGACGTCGGGCAAAGACATTTCCACCGAGCCCGCGCACCTCAACACGGCCAAAGAGCAGCCTGGGCATGGCGCGACATCCGCTCCGGTACCGCCCCAGCAATTCCCTGCCAATGAGGAGCCAGAATTACGCCTGGAGCCCGACTTGCCCTCGGATGGTCGGGACGAGGAGGGCGAAGCCATGATCCGGGATTTGCCTCAACGGCCTGAACTGTCAGAGCCGCCCAGCCAGCCCAGTCCGGCCAGCATCAAACCCTGAAAAAATGCCATGGCCACCAATCCCGACGAACCCATGGGCGTACCGGCGGGCGCGGCACCATGGGCTCGGGCATGACAGCGCCTGCGACGGGAGCCAGTGCCCCCAACAACCAAGTTGTGCTGACCTGAGTTGTCCCGAGGGCGGACCGGTCTTTGGCCGTTCAGCCCTGCGCCACCGGCCGGCTCGGGTCGCTGCACCAGTCGCTCCAGCTTCCGGCATAAAGTGCCGTGGGACCCAAACCCGCTACCTCCATGGCGATCAGGTTGGGCACGGCACTGACGCCGCTACCGCAGTGGTGCACCACGGAGGCTGGATCGCGCCCGCCCAGCAGAGCTTCAAATTCGGCTCTGAGTTGCGTTGAGGGCTTGAATTTGCCATCGGGGCCCAGATTCTGGCTGAATGGGCGGTTCAATGCGCCGGGGATGTGGCCGGCCACCGGGTCCAGCGGCTCCA
>NZ_JAUXNA010000271.1 GCF_030682935.1 Polaromonas sp. | reverse complement strand
GACCTGTTTCGCGCCAGTGTGCAGACCTGGCCCGAGGTGGTGGAATGTGCGGCGCTGACCGGCGAGATGGATTACCTGCTACGTGTGGTCGTGGCCGACATGGGCCACTACAGCCGCTTCATCATGGACACGCTGCTCAAGCACCCCAGCGTGCAGGACTGCAAAACCAGTTTTGTGCTGGACCGTGTCAAGGCGACCACAGCGGTGCCTGTATAGCGCCTGACTGGCCAGCGCCATGCGAGGGTACGCGCGCTTGCAAAAAAAACGGTATGACTGCTTGTTGTTGCGCTGCAACAATTAAAATGCGGAAAAGCGTATTTTTGCTATTTAAGTTATAGCTGTGATGTCACGTACTCATTGGGCTAAATGCATTTTTGTCATTATTTTTAGGGCTTTTCCTTGTACTTGTTGCGCAGCTGCTTAGGGCTTGCATTCTAGGGAAAACCCTTATATTGAAGCCATGGTTACACCGAGTCCCTTCCTCAAGGCCGCCCTGGACGCGGGCAGGGCGTTTTTCCGCCCGCCTGCAGCCCCTGCAGCGCCGGCCCCGCAGGCGGCGCTGCAGGGGCCGGCCGTGTCGCGCCGCGCCACGGTCCGGGTGCCGATTCGCTCCATCGGGCCGCGGCACGGCGAGCGCATCAGCGCGCACCTGCTGGCCCTGGGCCCCCAGGACCGCTATCTGCGCTTTGGCTATGCAGCCAATGACGAGCAGATTCGCCGTTATGTGGACGGCCTCGATTTTGAGCGTGACGAGATTTTCGGCATCTTCAACCGCAAACTGCAGCTGATCGCGATGGCGCATCTGGCGCTCTCGACGGATCCCGAGCTCAAGAGTTGCGCCGAGTTTGGGGTTTCCGTGCTGGCCCATGCGCGCGGCCGAGGCTACGGCGCGCGCCTGTTCGAGCGTGCCGAAGTGCACGCCCGCAACGAAGGCGTCGACATGATGTTCATTCACGCGCTGAGCGAAAACACGGCCATGCTCAACATCGCGCGCAAGGCCGGCGCCAAAATAGAGCGCGACGGCTCGGAGAGCGAGGCCTACCTCAAGCTGCCGCCGGCCGACCTGGACTCGCGCATGACCGAGCTGCTCGAAGAGCAACTCGCCCAGAACGATTACCGCCTGAAAGTTCAGGCCAAGCAGTTCTGGGACTGGCTGGCCCTGGTGCAGGAAGTACGGCGCGGCGTGCGCGACAGCCGGCATCGCATTCAGCGTTAGCGCGCGTCTGGCGCGTCAGAAATATCAGTTATCCTAGACGGCTGTATCACTACCGAGCACCCTTACGTGTCCGACATTCCCCCCAGTCGATCTTCGAAACATGAAGACAAACGCGGCTTTTTGCAAAAGCTCGCTGAAATGCTCCACCCCGGCCCTGACTCCAAAGACGAGCTGATCGGCACCCTGGTGGAGGCGCAAGACAACGAGGTCATTGACGCCCAGAGCCGCGAAATGCTCGAAGGCGTGATCCGCATGGCGGACATGACGGCCGGTGACGTGATGGTGGCTGCGCCGCGCATGGACTGCCTCAACATCAATGCGCCCTTTGACGAGCTGCTGCACCTGGTGATCGATACCGCCCACTCGCGCTTTCCGGTGTACGAGGGCGAAAAGGAAAACATCCTGGGCCTGCTGATGGCCAAGGACCTGCTCAAACTGCAGCGTGCACCCGAGCTCAACATCAAGGCCCTGCTGCGTCCCGCCATGTTTGTGCCTGAAAGCAAGGGGCTGAACGATTTGCTGCGCGACTTTCGCAGCAACCACAGCCATCTGGCCGTCGTCATCGACGAATTTGGCCGCGTGGCAGGCCTGGTCACGATTGAAGACGTGCTGGAGCAAATCGTCGGCGAAATTGAGGACGAATTTGACATCGCCGAGGACGAGGGCGATATCTTTGGCCTCAGCGACCACACCTACCGCGTCAGTGGCGACACCTCGATTGAGCGTGTCAATGAAGCCTTTGGCGTGCTGCTGCCCGAAACCGACTTTGAAACCATTGGCGGACTGGTGGCCCACGAGATGGGCCATGTGCCCAAGCGCGGCGAACACTACGCGCTGGCCGGCCTGCAGTTCACCGTGCTGCACACCAAAGGCGGTGCCGTGCGCTGGTTCAAGGTCTCGCCTGTTGCGGTCAGCGCCTGAGCCGCTGTGAACGCGATCTTGCTGGCGCCTATCTGCCACACGCTGCCGCGCCAGCGTCTCTCGCTGTTCCAGGTTGCTATTGTTTTAATAGCTGGTGGTGCCCATGCGGCCAGCATTGCATGGCCTTTTTCTTTTGTTTTTACGCAGGGCCAGCCGGTGTGGTGGCTGCAAGTGCTGGCGCTGCTGGTGCTGGTCGGCCAACTCGACGGCTGCCGCTCAGGCAGGCGCGCCGCCTGGCTGGGCGGGCTGTTTGCCACGGCGATGCTGTGCGGCACCTTTTGGTGGCTGTTCATTTCCATGCATACCTACGGCGGCCTGGCCGCGCCGCTCACGGTGCTGGCCATCGTGGTGCTGGCGGCTTTTCTGGCGCTCTACTACGCGGCCGCCGGGGCCCTGTTTGTGCGGCTGGCACCGGCCGGGCGGGCGCCGCGTGCGCTTGTTTTTGCAGCGCTCTGGCTGCTGGCCGAGCTGGCGCGGGTCAAGCTGTTCACCGGTTTTCCGTGGGGCGAAGGCGGCTACGCCCATGTCGATGGCTGGGCCAGGCCGCTGGCGGCCTGGGTGGGCGTGCACGGGCTGAGCTTTCTGGCCGCTTTGGTCGCGGCCTGGCTGGCGATGTCCTTGCGTGCGTCCCGAGCGGGTTGGCTGAGCGCGCTCGGCATGGCGGTGTTCAGCGTGGCACTGGCGCTGTTGCCGGTCGCGGGCCCTGTGGTTGGCGCCGTATCTGGGCCGGCCCCGGGCAGGCTGTCGGTGACGCTGCTGCAGGGTAATATTCCGCAGGATGAAAAATTCCAGGACGGCACTGGCGTGGCCACTGCCTTGCGCTGGTACGGCGAGCAGCTGCGGGACGCTACAACCGCGCTGGTGGTCGCGCCCGAAACCGCCATTCCGCTGCTGCCGCAGCAACTGCCGGACGGTTACTGGCAGGCGCTGCAGTCGCGTTTTGCCACGGGACAGCAGGCCGCGCTGATTGGCCTGCCGCTGGGCAGTTTCGAGGCGGGCTACGCCAACTCGGTGCTGGGCCTGAAACCGGACGCCTCGGGGCAGTCTGCGTCTTACCGCTATGACAAATACCACCTGGTGCCGTTTGGCGAGTTCATTCCGACCGGCTTCCGGTGGTTTACCGAATTGATGAATATTCCGCTGGGCGACTTCAACCGCGGCGCGGTGGGTCAGCCGTCATTTGACTGGCAGGGCCAGCGGCTGGCGCCCAATATTTGCTATGAAGACCTGTTTGGCGAGGAACTGGGCGCGCGTTTTATCGATGCGGCGCTCGCGCCCACGGTCTTTGTCAACCTCCGCAACATCGGCTGGTTTGGCAACACCGTCGCCATTGACCAGCATCTGCACATCTCGCGCATGCGGGCGCTGGAATTCAGTCGCCCCATGATTCGCGCCACCAACACGGGCGCCACCGTCATCATTGACCACCAGGGCCAGGTCACGCATGCCTTGCCACGCCACACGCGCGGCGCGCTGGTCGGCGAGGTCGAGGGGCAGAGCGGCATCACACCCTTCGCCTGGTGGTCGGCGCGCTTCGGCTTGTGGCCGCTGTGGGCGCTGGGCCTGGTCATTGTGGGGTTGGCGCTTGTATTCCGGCGTAGTCGCTGAGCCTATCGCCCGTTAACGCCGCGTAAAATGAAGAATCTTGCGACGCCGCCTCGGGCGTCGCAGCCCCCCGGTGCTTGAGAAGTTGCATCGCGCTACTGACCACAACTATTCCTATGCTCACTTTCCAGCAAATTATCCTGAAGCTGCAGTCCTATTGGGCTGACCAGGGCTGCGCCCTGCTGCAACCCTACGACATGGAAGTCGGCGCCGGCACGTCGCACACCGCTACTTTTCTAAGAGCGCTCGGCCCTGAGCCCTGGAAAGCCGCCTACGTGCAGCCGAGCCGCCGCCCGAAAGACGGCCGCTATGGCGAGAACCCCAACCGCCTGCAGCACTACTACCAGTACCAGGTTGTGCTCAAACCGGCGCCCAGCAACATTCTGGAACTGTACCTAGGCAGCCTTGAGGCGCTGGGCTTTGATCTGAAGAAAAACGACATCCGCTTTGTCGAGGACGACTGGGAAAACCCCACACTCGGCGCCTGGGGCCTGGGCTGGGAGGTCTGGCTCAACGGCATGGAGGTGACGCAGTTCACCTACTTCCAGCAAGTCGGCGGCATCGACTGCAAGCCGGCCACCGGTGAAATCACCTACGGCCTGGAGCGCCTGGCCATGTACCTGCAGGGCGTGGACAACGTCTACAACCTGACCTGGACCGAAGGTCTGAGTTATGGCGACGTGTACAAGCAAAACGAGGTCGAGCAATCGACCTACAACTTCGAGCATTCCGATGCCGACTTCCTGTTCACCGCCTTCAACGCGCATGAAAAGCAGTCCAGGCACCTGATTGAGCAGCAGCTCGCCTTGCCCGCCTACGAGCAGGTGCTCAAGGCTGCGCACAGCTTTAATCTGCTGGACGCGCGCGGCGCCATCAGCGTGACCGAGCGCGCCGCCTACATGGGGCGCATCCGCAATGTGTCGCGTCTGGTGGCACAGAGTTATCTGGAAAGCCGCGAGCGTCTGGGCTTCCCCATGGCGCCGCGCGAGTGGGTCGAGCAAATGACCCCCATCAAGAAGAAGGCCGCCTGACAATGACAACGAAAAACCTTCTGGTTGAACTGTTTGTGGAAGAGCTGCCGCCCAAGGCGCTCAAGAAACTCGGCGATGCGTTCGCCCATGTG
The DNA here is from genome assembly GCF_030682935.1 of Polaromonas sp. Taxonomy (GTDB): domain Bacteria; phylum Pseudomonadota; class Gammaproteobacteria; order Burkholderiales; family Burkholderiaceae_C; genus Polaromonas. The sequence goes on along the minus strand of NZ_JAUXNA010000271.1, from coordinate 5,632 downwards.
CTGGCCGACCAGCTCAAGGCCCAGGGCCTGGCCACCGACGAGTCGGTGGTGACGGCTTACGCCTCGCCGCGCCGTCTGGCCGCGCACATCAGCCATGTCTGGCTGAAAGCCGCCGACAAGGCCGTGCAGCAAAAGCTCATGCCGGCATCCGTGGGGCTCGATGCTTCGGGCCACGCCACGCCCGCGCTGATCAAGAAGCTGCAGGCGCTGGGCGCGGACGTGTCCGATCCGCTGGCGGCCGTGGCCGCGCTCAAGCGCGCCATCGACGGCAAGGCCGAGGCGCTGTTCTACGACAGCCTGGTCACGGGCGCCACGCTCGATATGGGCCTGCAAAAGGCGCTCGAAGAAGCGATTGCCAAGCTGCCCATTCCCAAGGTCATGAGCTACCAGCTCGAGACCGACTGCGCGCTGCCCGGCTGGACCAGCGTGAACTTCGTGCGCCCGGCGCATGGCCTGGTCGCGCTGCACGGCAGCACCGTGGTGCCCGTCAAGGCGCTGGGGCTATCGGCAGGCAATAGCACGCGCGGCCACCGTTTTGAAGCGGCCGTGGATCCGGTGCGGATCCGGGACGCCGACAGCTACGCCAGCGTGCTGGCCAAAGACGGCGCGGTGATCGCCTCGTTTGCCGAGCGCAAGGCCGAGATTGCGCGGCAACTCGCGGCAGCAGCTGTCCGCATTGGCGGCGGCGTCAAGGCCATTGAAGACGACGCGCTGCTTGATGAAGTGACCGCGCTGGTCGAGCGCCCCAATGTGCTGGTCTGCGCGTTCGAACAAGAGTTTCTGGAGGTGCCGCAGGAGTGCCTGATCCTCACGATGAAGGCCAACCAGAAGTACTTCCCGCTGCTCGATGCAGAGGGCAAGCTGACCCACCAGTTCCTGGTGGTCAGCAACATCACCCCTTCGGACGCCAGCGCCGTGATTGGCGGCAACGAGCGCGTGATACGCCCGCGCCTGGCTGATGCCAAGTTCTTCTTTGACCAGGATCGCAAGAAGACGCTGGCGTCGCGCGTGGCCGGGCTGGACAAGGTCGTGTACCACAACAAGCTGGGCACGCAGGGCGAGCGTGTTGTCCGCGTCTGTCATATCGCCACTGTAATCGGCAAGAGCCTTGTTCCTTCGGGCGACTCAGGTTTGGCTATCCAGGCTCAGCATGCGGCACAGCTCGCTAAAGCGGATCTTTTAACCGAGATGGTGGGCGAATTCCCCGAGCTGCAAGGCATCATGGGCCGCTATTACGCGCTCAACGACGGCCTGAGTGCCGACGTGGCCGATGCGATTGAAGACCATTACAAGCCGCGCTTTGCCGGTGATGCATTGCCGCGCAACATGACCGGCGTGGTGGTGGCGCTGGCCGTCAAGCTGGAAACGCTGGTCGGCATGTTCGGCATTGGCAATTTGCCTACGGGCGACAAAGACCCGTTTGCACTGCGCCGCCATGCGCTGGGTGTGATCCGGATGCTGGTCGAAAAAGACTTGCCACTGGACTTGGGCGCGCTGGTGGCCGGTGCGGCGCCGGTATTTGGCGACAAGATCACCGACGCCTCCGTGGCGCTGATCGACTTCATCTACGACCGCCTGGCCGGCAGCCTGCGTGAGCAGGGCTACAGCGCGCAAGAGGTCGAAGCCGTGCTGGCCCTGCGCCCGCAGCGTCTGGGCGATGTGGCCAAGCGCCTGGCCGCCGTGCGCGCCTTCGCCGCGTTGCCCGAAGCCCCGGCCTTGGCCGCCGCCAACAAACGCATCGGCAACATCCTCAAGAAGGCGCAGGAGGTGGACCCGCATGTCAGCGAGGTATTGCTCCAGGAGCCCGCTGAAATCGCCTTGTATGCGGCCATGAAAGCGGTGCTGCCCCAGGTCAACGCGCAGTTTGATGCAGGTGACTACACCGCCTCGCTGCAAATCCTGGCGGCCTTGCGCGTGCCGGTCGATGCGTTTTTTGACAGCGTGATGGTCAACGCCGAAGCGCTGGACCTGCGCCTGAACCGCCAGGGCCTGCTCAAAAGCCTGCACGACGCGATGAACCGCGTGGCCGATCTGTCGCGCCTGGCGGCTTGAGCGCGCCATGACCACGCCATGAGCCGCCCGGCCGCACACCCGCAAACCGGCTGGCGGGCGGGCTGGACATCGCTGCACACCGCCTGGCTGCTGTTTGCGCCGCCTGCGGTGCTGGTCGGTGTGCGCTGGACGCTCCAGCTGTCAACCGACCGCCTGACCGGAGCGCCTGCCTTGCCGCTGTTGCCAGTGTCGGTGCCCTCGGGTTGGCTGGATTTGTTCTGGCCGGCGGCGGTGGTCGTGCTGGTGCTGGTGGCGGGCGGCTTGCTGCTGCATCGCCTGGGCGGGCGCCGCGCCGTGCCGCTGCTGGGCCTGCTCTGGGTGCTGCTCTGGCTGGGCGGCAGTGCGGCCTTGCTGCAGCGGCACCTGAACCAGCAGGGTTTGTTGTTGCACGAGGCGGCCGCGCCCGGCAATGCACCGAGTCCCGGATCGGTCTTGGCACAGGTGCTCTCCAGCCAGTTCAAGCCGCCCAGTTTGCGCAGCATGGGCGGCACGGCGCTGGTGCTGCAGGTGCCTGGTCTGCAGGCGCCGCACCGGCTGCTGCTGGACGAGCCGCAGGCCGCGCAGATAAAGCCCGGCGACACGCTGCTGCTGGCATTTTCGCCCGGCCGCTTTCGGGGGCTGTTTGTGACCAATTGGCGGGTGGCACCGCACATGGCGCCGGCGCAGCCTGTTACCACTTTCCCGGCGGCGCCTGCTGCCCCGCTTTGATAAATCCACCCATGAAACTCATTATTCTTGATCGTGACGGCACCATCAACAGCGACAGTGATGATTTCGTCAAATCCCCCGAAGAATGGCTGCCGCTGCCCGGTTCGCTGGAAGCGATTGCCCGGCTCAACCATGGCGGCTGGCGGGTGGTGATTGCCTCCAACCAGTCGGGCCTGGGGCGGGGCTTGTTTGACGTGGCCGCGCTCAACGCCATCCACGCCAAGATGCACAAGCTGCTGGCCGCTGCCGGCGGGCGGGTCGATGCGGTGTTTTACTGCCCGCACAGCCCCGAGGAAAGCTGCAACTGCCGCAAGCCGCTGCCCGGCCTGTTCGAGCAGATCGGCGCGCGCTTTGGCGTGCAGCTTCTGGGCGTGCCCACCGCCGGCGACTCGCTGCGCGATCTGCAGGCGGGCGCTGCCGCCGGGTGTGAGCCGCATCTGGTGCTTACCGGCAAGTCGGCGCACTACCGCAGCGGAGGGCAACCCGATGGCTTGCCCTCCGGCACCTTGCTGCACGCCGATTTGGCGGCGTTTGCAGATTTCATTCTGGAGCGCGACGCCTCACCGTTGTCGGCGAGTGTTAAAAAATGATAGCAGCTTACGCCCATCTGGTAAGGGCTTGGATACTAAAAGATCATAAAAATTCCTTGATGCAGCTTGTGTCAAGCTGCCCGCCACCTCACCACCACCGGAAAACCTGACATGCCCCTGATTCGCTCCATCCTGCACATGCTGTGGATGATCCTGACCGTGATGCCGTGGGCGCTTTTTGTGGTGGTCGCCTCGCTTTTTGTCAACAGCACCACCATGTACTGGATGTGCGCGCGCTGGCTGAAGCTGGCGGTCGACAGCGGCACTTTCATTCTGGGCATCAAAAACCGGGTCACCGGCATGGAAAATCTGCCGACGGGCGAACTCAGCGCCGCTGTGTTGCTGGTCAAGCACCAGTCGACCTGGGAGACCCTCACCATGCCAGCGATCATGCCGCACCCGCTGGCCTATGTGTTCAAGAAGGAACTGCTCTACATCCCGTTTTTTGGCTGGGCCATGGCGCGCATGGACATGATCCACATCGACCGCAGCCAGGGCACACGGGCTTTCGCCAAGGTGGTCGAGCAGGGCAAGCGGCTGATGAGCCAGGGCACCTGGGTCATCATGTTTCCTGAAGGCACGCGGATTGACCGCGGGCAGGCCGGTGTCTATAAATCGGGCGGCGCGCGGCTGGCCATCAAGGCCGGTGTGCCGGTGATCCCGATTGCCGTGACCTCGGCCAAATGCTGGCCGCGCAAGGCCTTCATCAAAAAGCCGGGCATCGTCGATATTTCGATTGGCAAGCCGATTGACAGCACGGGCCGCAAGCCCGACGAGTTGATGCTGGAAGTCCAGGCCTGGATTGAAGCCGAAATGCACCGGCTCGACCCCGGCGCCTATGTCCCCGCAGATGCGGCCCAACTGCTGGCCGCCGGGGCGCCGTCGCGCCAAGGCTGAGCGCGCCCGACCCGCGGCACCTCGTCAAGCCGCCATGATGCACAGGCTTCTTCAGTTCACGCGGGATCTGTTCGAGCCGGCGCCGGCCGCCCGCGTGGCCCCGCCGGGGCCCGCTGAAAAACTGCCAAAATTAAAGAAAAAAATGCCTGTAGCTCAATCAGGACGGGCTCAAGAGGCTATTGAAAAAATAGCAGAGCAGGCGCCCGCCACGTTTCGTCACCCGCGTGCCACGCGCGAAGCCTTGCTGGGCGGCACGCTGGTGGCCTATGCGTTTCGGCGCAGCGCGCGCCGCAGCATCGGCTTTTCGGTGGGGCCTGAAGGGCTTGCGGTGAGCGCGCCCAAATGGGTGCCGCTCCATGAAATTGACCAGTCGGTACGCGACAAGTCGGGCTGGATTCTGAAAAAACTCCAGCAAACCCGCGAGCGCCACGAGCGGCTGGAGTCCGCGCGCATTGACTGGAAAGATGGCGCGACGTTTCCTTTTCAGGGCGAGCCCTTGCGGCTGGTGATTGAGGCGCACCCGGCGGCTGGCGGCGCGCGAGGCGTCAGCGCAGAACTCAAAACCAGTGCGGCCGGCGCGCTCGCCAACACCGCCACCGGTCTGCCCGAGGGCGCCTGGCCGGCTGAGGTGCAGCGTGCCCTGCATCTGCGCCTGCCTGCCGGCGCCACGCCCGAACAAACCCGCGACGCCGTGCAGGCGTGGCTGATGCGCCAGGCCAGGCAGATTTTTACCGAGCGGCTGGCGCATTTCGCCCCGCAGCTCGGTGTGCAGTGGCGCAAGCTCAGCCTGTCCAGCGCCAGCACACGCTGGGGCAGCGCGAGCACCAATGGTTCTATCCGGCTGAACTGGCGTCTGTTGCACTTCAAGCCTGCGGTGATGGACTATGTGGTGGTTCACGAGCTAAGCCATTTGCGGGTGATGGATCACAGCCCGCGCTTTTGGGACACCGTGCGCACCGTGGTGCCCAACTACACCGAATTGCGCGGCCAGCTCAAGGACGAGGGGATTCCCCGCTGGTGAACGGCATGAAGCAAAAAGTAGTACAACGACATGCAAATTGATAATATGATGGAAGTAAAAAAGACCATCAGGAAACTGATGACTGAAATTTAGGAGAGGCCCCATGAGCGACAAGCTGATACTCGTAGTTGAAGACAATCCCGACCATCTGGAGTTGACCGTGCTGACGCTTGAGGAGCACGGGGTAATGGCCGAGATCGCCGTGGCCCGCGATGGTGCGCAGGCGCTGGACTATCTGTTCGGACGGGGCAGCCATGCCGGCCGCGACACACAAAGGCAGCCGTCTTTTATTTTGCTGGACATGAAGTTGCCCAAGCTGTCGGGTCTGGATGTGCTGCGCAGCGTGCGCGCCAATCCGCTGACG
>NZ_JAUXNA010000047.1 GCF_030682935.1 Polaromonas sp. | reverse complement strand
GTGATGGCCGTCATGCCGTAGCAGCCCAAGGCCGAAAAGGTTTTCAGGTCCGCCTGAATGCCGGCGCCCCCACCGCTGTCGGAGCCCGCGATGGACAGCACGCGCGGGTATTCAAATTCAAACGTTTCGTCGGTCATCGGTTCATCCTCGTGCCTTTAAAGGCTTCATCACACAATGCACTGAGGTACAGTGCCGCAGCGCAGGGATCGTCTGCCGCACACAGCGCGCTCACGATGGCGAGGCTGTCAGCCCCGGCATACAGCACCTCGCGTGCATTGTCCGCGTGAATGCCGCCTCCAGCTTGAACTCCAGGGTGTATTTGCCCCGCACTTGTCCGTCTTTTCTCTTGCTCATTTCGTCATCTCCAATTCCTGAAGTTTTCCATCCGCTATGGAGTACGTTTTTCGGGGGCAAGATCAGCGGACAGGGGAAAACCAGAGTAGCCGGTTCCGACGCATCCAATTACAATTGTGATTTGTAACACCGCTGTAACAGATTGTCTGCAGCGATAGACACCTTGTCTGGCCAAGCGTGAGCTCCAAACTGCCAGCGCAGCCAATCCCTTCAGCACCACGCCATGACCAGCCCCACCGCCACCGCCACCATCCTTATCATCGACGACGGAATCCAGAGTCGCGAGAAACTCGAAATGATGCTGGAGGAACAAGGTTATCGCACGCGCGCGGTGGCCTATGGCGAGGAGGCACTGGCCTCGATTGCGCAGCATGCACCGGACCTGATTTTCCTTGACATCGTGATGCCTGACCCGGAAGGATTCCAGTTGGCCAGCCTGCTCAAAGCCAACCCCGTCACCTCGAATATTCCGATCATCATGGTGACAGCGCTAACCGACCGCAGCGCCCGCTTGGCAGGTCTCAATGCCGGGGCTGAAGAGTATTTGACGAAGCCAGTCGACCGGACCGAATTGACGTTAAGGGTGCGCAATCTATTGCGTTTAAAGGGGTTCAGCAATAATCTCCAAAACCATGTTCGTTTTCTGGAAGAGCAGTTAAAGGTTCGTACGGCCGACGTGAACCGCTTTTATATGGCGATGGACGCAACCGCCGATGCGATTTTACTGACGAACCGCAGCACGATGCGCTTTGTCGACTTCAATGCGACAGCCTGCAAGATGTTCGGCTATACGCGCGGAGAACTCTTTAGGGCGGGGCCGATGCCGTTGAGCGATGTTACGCGTGAACAGTTGGAGCGCATCTACGATGCAACCATCTACGGTCACGGTGATCGCGAGCTGGCGGCATTTAAAATGTGGCGCAAAGATGGCTCCCAGTTGCAGGTAGAAGTAGCTCGACAGGCCCACCGATCAGGCGATGACTGGTTCATTGTCAGCGTGGTGCGTGACATCAGCGAACGCATGCAGGCCGATCAGAAATTCAAGGATCTGCTGGAGGCTGCGCCCGACGCGACGGTGGTCGTCAACCGTGACGCCGAAATCGTGCTGGTCAACGTCCAGGCGGTCAATTTGTTCGGATGGCACCGCGAGGAAATGCTGGGGCAAAAGATCGAAATGCTCATGCCCGAACGTTACCGCAGCATGCATCCGGGAAAACTGAACGGCTTTTTCGCGCAATCGCGTCCAGTGCTAATAGGCAGGGAACTGGAGCTGTTCGGACTGCGCAAAGACGGCACCGAATTCCCGATAGATATCAACCTGAGCCCGCTGGAGACAAACGAAGGCACCCTGGTGATGAGTTCCATTCGTGACGTCACCGAACGCAAGCAGGCCGAGCAGAAATTCAAGGATATGCTGGAGTCTGCGCCCGACGCGACGGTGGTCGTCAACCGCGATGCCGAAATCGTGCTGGTCAACAGCCAGGCGGTAAATTTGTTCGGATGGCGCCGCGAGGAAATGCTGGGAAAAAAGATAGAAATACTCATGCCCGAACGTTACCGCAGCATGCATCCGGGGAACCTAAAAGGCTTTTTCGCGCAATCGCATCCACGGCCAATGGGCAGGGGACTGGAGCTGCTCGGACTGCGCAAAGACGGCACCGAATTCCCGATAGAAATCAGCCTGAGCCCGCTGGAGACAAACGAAGGAGCGCTGGTGATGAGCGCCATTCGTGACATCACCGAACGCAAGCAGGCCCAAGATGAAATTTTGCGTCTCAATGCCGGACTTGAACAGCGTGTGCTGCAGCGCACGAGCCAGCTGCAGGCGGCCAACCGCGAGCTGGAGTCTTTTTCCTATTCCGTGTCACATGACCTGCGCGCGCCTCTAAATACCATCGACGGATTCAGTAACTTGCTGGCGAAAGTCGATGGAAATAATGTCAGTGAAAAAGGCAAGCACTACCTGAATCGAATCCGTGATGGGGCCAAGCAGATGGGCGAGCTGATTGAGGGCATGCTGACTCTTGCTCAACTATCGCGCGAACAGATCAAGTTAGAGAATGTCGATTTGTCGGCAATCTCCAAACAGGTAGAAAAGGCGTGCCGGGAGCGGGAACCAGAACGCCAGGTGCAGGTGCACATTCAGAAGGGTCTGAACGCGCACGGCGATCCCCGCTTGCTGACGGCTGTCCTTCAGAACTTGCTGGGCAATGCGTGGAAATTCACTGCCAAGCAGGTGCTGGCACGGATTGATGTCGGCAGCGAGTTGGGCGCCGATGGCGACACCTTCTTTTTCGTCAAGGACAATGGCGCCGGATTTGACATGGCTTTCGCTGACAAACTTTTTGGCACTTTCCAACGCCTTCATTCGCCTGCGGATTTCTCTGGAACTGGCATCGGGTTGGCCACCGTGAAGCGCATCATTGAACGTCACGGGGGTCGCGTCTGGGCTGAAAGCAAATTAGACGAAGGTGCCACATTCTATTTCGCGCTGGGCAACCCGCTTGTTTAGTGAGCTTGCTTACTCAATCGCATGAAGTACGGGAATGGAGCGCAACCAGTCAGTCACTTGCTCCCGATGATTGTGGCTTGCAGTCTTTTTCCGTCGTGGGCAGCACACATCGAAAGATGTTTGGGGGCCTGAAACCTATCACGGCAGAGCAACAGCGCATTCGTCAGCTGGAGAGATTGAGGACTTCCGTTTTCACGACTTGCGCCACACCTGGGCATCCTGGCACCGCCAAGCGGGAACATCTTGCGATGAACTCAAAGACCTGGGAGGCTGGAAGTCTAGAACGATGGTGGACCGCTACGCCAAATTTGCAACGGAGAACTTGTTGTCTGCAGCGTCTCGAATCGAACGCGGAGGAGGTGGAAAGAACGTGGTGGACTTGTCACGTTATCGTCACGCCTAGAAAGACGAAAGCCCCGCATTTTCATGCGAGGCCTTGTGTATCTTGGCTCCTCAACCTGGGCTCGAACCAGGGACCTACGGATTAACAGTCCGGCGCTCTACCAACTGAGCTATTGAGGAATACAGAAGTAAATTATAGCCTGAGTTTTCGAGCTTTCCCGGATCGGGCATTCGTAAAAACCTCTACTTTTTATACGCGTGAAAACCGAACTGTTTTCACGCATTTCAAAATGCAGGGTGCAGACCGCAATTTATACCTGCAGCGGGCATCCAACGGCAGGCGCAAACCATACTGACTCCGCTACCATCAAAAAGCACCAAGAATGGCGCCATCATTTTTACTCTTCAACGGGCTCATGCCCATTAGCGACTGATCCATGGGAAAACTACCCCGCCCCTTACCTTGGCTTGCCGCCGGGGAGGCTTTCCCGCCACTGGAAACGGCCTGGAACCACAACGACCCCGCTCCCGGCCTGCTGGCGGCTGGCGCATCGCTGGATGTGAACACCTTGCTGCAGGCTTATGCGCGGGGAATTTTCCCCTGGTTCAGTCCGGGCCAGCCGACGCTCTGGTGGAGCCCCGACCCCCGTATGGTGCTGCAGACCCGGAACTTCAAACTACACCGGTCCTTGCGCAAAAGCCTGACTCATTTCCTGAAGGCTTCGGGGTGTGAAATACGATTTGACAGCGCCTTTGAGCAGGTCATCAATGCCTGTGCCAGCAAACCCCGTGCAGGCCAACCGGGCACCTGGATTGTTCCCGACATGGTGCAGGCCTACCGTGCCTTGCATAGCGCCGGGCACGCCCACAGTGTTGAAACCTGGATAGACGGCGAGCTCGCTGGCGGTCTGTACTGCGTCAATCTCGGCCGCATGGTTTTTGGCGAGTCCATGTTTGCCCACCGTACCGACGCCTCCAAGATTGCGCTGACCGCACTGGTCGCTTTTTGCCGGGCGCACCACATCTCCCTGATCGACTGCCAGCAAAACACCGGGCATCTTGCATCCCTTGGAGCGACGGAAATTAGTCGCACTGACTTCGTGCGCCACCTTGATCAGAACACGGATAAAACCGCCCCCGTCTGGCGCTTCGACCCCGTATACTGGAACCAGATTTTGACAGCCGGAACGCCGACATCACCGTGACGCACCTCAAAGACCTGCCCCTGCAAACCTTGCAGTTTTATGCAACGGCGCCCTACCCTTGCAGTTACCTGCCTGGCAAACAGGCCCGCTCGCAGGTCGCCACCCCCAGCCACCTCGTTCACAACGACGCCTATTCGAACCTCGTGGTCAACGGATTCCGGCGCAGTGGCATGTTTACTTACCGACCTTACTGCGATGGCTGCCAGGCCTGCGTGCCGCTTCGGGTTCCCGCAGACAGTTTCAAAGCAGACCGTAGCCAGCGCCGCGCCTGGAATCGGCACCACACGCTGCATGCACGCATACTCAAGTTGTGTTTCCTGCCAGAGCATTACCAACTCTACCTGCGCTACCAGAACGGTCGCCACGCCGGTGGCGGCATGGACCATGACAGCATTGACCAGTACACGCAGTTCCTGCTGCAAAGCCGCGTGAATTCGCGCCTGGTGGAGTTTCGCGAAAACCTGCCGAACGGCGAGGCCGGTGCACTCAAGATGGTTTCGATTCTTGACGTGCTGGAAGACGGCATTTCTGCCGTTTACACATTCTATGAACCCGATGACCGCGCCAGCTATGGAAGCTACAGTGTGCTCTGGCAAATTGAGCAGGCCAAGCGCCTTAACCTGCCTTATGTGTACTTGGGCTACTGGATCGCTCAAAGCCAAAAAATGAATTACAAGGCAGGATTCCAGCCCAACGAAGTATTACTCGATGGTCAATGGGTACGCTCCGCTACCACGGCTGCCGCAAGCCCAAGCAGATAGCCCGATCTGGCGGACAACACCTGAATTGGCGTCTGCACCCGCCAAACCAGCGTTGGTTGCGGCGCTTATTTCACAGGCTAAAATTTGATGCAGAAAGTCTGCATATGAAAAAGCCCGATATCTCCGCTACTGCCACCCCGACCGTTCAAGTCATTGAACGCATGTTTACCTTGATCGAAATCCTGGCAAATCGCGAAGAAGCGGTATCTCTCAAAGAAATTAGCGAAAAATCAGGACTTCACCCTTCAACGGCACACCGTATCCTGAATGATCTGGCCACAGGCCGTTTTGTGGAACGACCCGTCGCAGGCAGCTATCGACTGGGTATGCGTCTCCTGGAGTTGGGCAACCTCGTCAAAGCCCGTTTAAGCGTTCGAGATGCTGCGCTCGTGCCCATGCGCGAACTGCACAAACTTACCCAGCAACCCGTGAACCTGAGTATGCGCCAGGGCGATGAAATCATTTATGTCGAGCGGGCCTATAGCGAGCGCTCCGGCATGCAGGTGGTGCGGGCCATTGGCGGCCGGGCACCACTGCATTTAACCTCGGTGGGCAAGCTGTTTCTGGCTTCTGACGATCCGCAACGCTTGCGCAGCTATGCCACACGCACAGGCTTGCCGGGGCAGACGCGCAACAGCATCACCCAGTTGCCGGTGCTGGAACGCGAACTCTCCGAGGCGCGCCAGCGCGGCATTGCGCGTGACAATGAAGAGCTGGAACTGGGGGTACGTTGCATGGCGGCAGGTATTTACGACGACCAGAGCATGCTGGTAGCGGGGCTGTCGATTTCAGCGCCCGCCGACCGGCTTGACGAGCACTGGCTGCCCAAGCTGCAGGCAACTGCCAACCAGATCTCAGCAGCGCTGGGCTATAAGCCCAGGTAAACAGGGCGAATACCCTGACAACTGCTGCGTAGTCCGCTATAAATCAAATAGCACAAGAAAGATGACGCAAAATTCAACCTCAGGATCTGGCGCGACTACCCCAAGCCCTTAGCCGTTAATCAGCTTTGCTGACACGCTCATGTTAGCTTTGTGATCGATCACAGGGCTGGACTCTACCCATCGACGCACACGCTCAGCATCACCCAGGCGACTCAGCTTGCCCGCCGAATCGAGGAATACCATGATCAATTTTCTGCCTGCTATTTTGGTCTGCATCACAAGGCATTGACCGGCTTCTGAGATGTAGCCGGTTTTCTGCAAACCAATATCCCACTCCGGATTCTTCACAAGGCGGTTCGTGTTGTTGTACTGCAGCGTTTGGCTGCCTACCGCAACCTGGTAGCCCGTAGAGGTCGTCAGTTCACGAAGCACGGGATCGCCATGCGCGGCAATGACCAGCGTGGCCAAATCCTGCGCGCTGGACTGATTCCGGCTAGAAAGGCCGGTTGGCTCCACATAGCTGGTGTCAGGCATGCCCAGCATCTTTGCTTTGGCGTTCATCAGACTGACAAACGTTGCCAAACCACCTGGATAGGTACGACCCAAAGCATGCGCCGCGCGGTTCTCGCTCGACATCAGGGCAAGGTGCAGCAATTCGCCACGCGTCAGCGTAGTGCCGACCCTGAGCCGCGACCTGCTGCCTTTTTCGGTATCGACGTCATCCTGCGTCACAGTGATCATTTCATCCATGGGCAACTTTGCCCCGCTGATGATGACGCCCGTCATTAATTTGGTTAGCGATGCGATTGGCAGCACCGCATGGTCATTTTTGCTGAGCAGAACTTCCCGCGTATCCTGATCAATCACCAAGGCTACGCTGGATTTCAGGTCCAGCAAGTCCTGCGCACTGTGCAGGCCCGCAATCTGGCCAAAGGAAAGTTTGGCTGGAACAACTGTGACCGCACGAATGATGGTTCTGCTTTTTGTGGTGGCGGTAAATTGCACGCTTTTGCGCGTTGAAACCACTTTTTTAGACGCAGTTGTTTTGGCGGAATGCGGTTTTTTCACAATCGCGCGCTTGGCCGTCACCGCGTTGGCGGCTGGCGCTGCAAGCGCAGCAGACAAAGCCAGAAATCCAAAGATTTTTAATGCCCGATTGAAAATCTGTTTAGACATGATGGATAGTGCCAGCTTGAGGTTGCAATAAAAGGGATGCACGGAGTGTATACAGATAAAAAAAGCCACGCAATATCAAAAGCTTGCGTGGCTTTCCTAAAAACACTCTTAATGTCAGGCGGACTTGAAGGCTCAGGCCATGATCGCCTCCACACCCCACCTAAGTCATTGAATTTAAATGATTTATTTCAACTACACCAAGCATCAGCCCTGCGCGGCCAC
>NZ_JAUXNA010000045.1 GCF_030682935.1 Polaromonas sp. | reverse complement strand
GGCTGGTACAACGCGTCGCCGGCGTTCTGCTTATCCACCACGGCGGCCATGCGCTCAAACGTTTCCTTGACTTGCTCTGCCGTGACGACACCGTGGTGCAGCCAGTTGGCCATGTGCTGGCTGCTGATGCGCAGCGTGGCGCGGTCTTCCATCAGCGCAATGTTGTGGATGTCGGGCACCTTGGAGCAGCCCACGCCCTGGTCGATCCAGCGCACCACGTAGCCGAGGATGCCTTGGGCGTTGTTGTCGAGTTCCTGCTGCTTTTCGGCGGCGGACCAGTTCGGCGTGGCCGTGACGGGAATGGTCAGCAGGCCGTTGAGCAGGTTGTCGCGCTCGGCGTTGGCGTCAATTTTTTCCAGCTCTTTCTGCACATCGGACACCAGCACCTGGTGGAAATGCAGCGCATGCAGCGTGGCAGCGGTGGGCGATGGCACCCAGGCGGTATTGGCGCCGGCTTTGGGGTGGGCAATTTTTTGCTCGAGCATCGCGGCCATCAGGTCGGGCATGGCCCACATGCCCTTGCCGATTTGCGCCTTGCCGCGCAGGCCGCAGCTCAGGCCGACCAGCACGTTGTTTTTCTCGTAAGCGGCAATCCAGGCGCGGGTTTTCATGTCGCCCTTGCGGATCATCGGGCCGGCCTGCATGGCGGTGTGCATCTCGTCGCCGGTGCGGTCCAGGAAGCCGGTGTTGATGAAGGCGACGCGGGCGCCGGCTTCGGCAATGCAGGCTTTGAGTTTGTCGCTGGTGCGGCGCTCTTCGTCCATGATTCCGAGCTTGACGGTGTTGGCGGGCAAGCCCAGCAGCGCTTCAACGCGGCCAAACAGCTCGGACGCAAACGCGACTTCGGCCGGGCCGTGCATCTTGGGCTTGACGATGTAGACGCTGCCGGTGCGGGAGTTGCCCTTGCGTTGCAGGTCGTGCATGGCAATGGTGACGGTGACGACGGCGTCCAGGATGCCTTCGGGGATTTCCTTGCCGCCTTCGTAGAGGATGGCCGGATTCGTCATCAAGTGGCCCACATTGCGCACAAACATCAGCGAGCGGCCATGCAGCGACACCGGCTGGCCGTTGGCGCCCGTGTACATGCGGTCAGGGTTCAGGCCACGCGTGAAGGTCTTGCCGCCTTTGCTGACTTCTTCGGTCAGCGTGCCCTTCAGGATGCCGAGCCAGTTGCTGTAGGCCAGCACTTTGTCTTGGGCATCGACCACGGCGACCGAGTCTTCCAGGTCCAAAATGGTGGACAGCGCGGACTCAATCACCAGATCGCTGACACCGGCGGCGTCGGTTTTGCCGATGGCGGTGCTGCGGTCGATGATGATGTCGATGTGCAGGCCGTTGTGCTGCAGCAGGATGGACGAAGGCGCGCTGGCGTCGCCCTGGTAGCCGACAAATTGCGAAGGCGCAGCCAGGCCGGTGGTGCCGCTTTGCAGCGCCACGACCAGCTGGCCGGCTTCCACGCGGTAGCCGGTGGCGTCCTGGTGCGAGCCGGTGGCCAGCGGGGCGGACTGGTCGAGCAGCTTGCGGGCAAACGCAATCACCTTGGCGCCACGCACCGGGTTGTAGCCCTTGCCTTTGTCGGCGCCATCGGTTTCGGGAATCGCGTCGGTGCCATACAGCGCGTCGTAGAGCGAGCCCCAGCGCGCGTTGGCGGCGTTCAGCGCGTAGCGCGCATTCAAAATGGGCACGACCAGCTGCGGGCCGGCCTGCACGGCCAGTTCGGCATCGACGTTGGCGGTGGTGATGGCGACGGTGGCGGGCTGCGGCACCAGGTAGCCGATTTGTTCCAGGAAAGCGCGGTAAGCCGGCATGTCGGCGATGGGGCCGGGGTGGGCGCTGTGCCAGGCGTCCAGTTCGGCCTGCAGGCGGTCACGCTCGGCCAGCAGGGCGATGTTCCTGGGGGCCAGGTCGGCCACGATGGCGTCAACGCCGGTCCAGAAGGCGTCGCTGGCGACGCCGGTGCCGGGCAGCACCTGGTTGTTGATGAAGCTGTAGAGCTCGGTCGCCACCTGGAGGCGGTGGCTGGTTGTGCGTGCGGTCATGGCTTGGGTTTCCTTTGAAAATAAGCTGAAAAATGAGAGGGTGCACCGGGGCTGGTCGCCGAATCAGCCCAGCGTCTTGTAGAAGTAATAAAGGCTGAGCGCGCTGCCCACGGCAATCACGACGCGGCGCAGCCACGGGCCCTGGATGTTGCGCGCCAGGCGGGCGCCCCCGTAGCCGCCCAGGCTGGCCGTCAGCAGCATCACCAGCGTGTGCGGCCAGCTGACGGCGCCGGCCACCACGAAGGTGACCACCGTGACACTGTAAATCACGGCTGACAGCAGGTTTTTGAGCGCGTTGATGTGCTGCACGTCTTCGTGCCCGCCAATGGCCAGGCTGGCCATCATCAAAATGCCCATGCCGGCGCCAAAAAAGCCGCCGTAAATCGACACCAGCAGCTGCACCGCCCAGCCGGCCGGAGAGCCTGCGCCGTGGCCGCTTTCAGCGTTTGCGGCCGACGGGGGGCGCATCCGCTTCAGCGCGGCCGACAGCTGCGGGCTGAAGGCAAACAGCAGCGTGGCAAAGGCCAGCAGCCAGGGGATCAGCGCCGAAAAGCGCGCGTCACCGGCCGCCAGCAGCAGCAGGCCGCCCGCCACGCCGCCCAGCAGCGAGGCGATGCCCATCGGCAGCAAATAGCGCTTGTAGCGCGCCAGCTCCCGCCGGTAGGCCCAGGCGCCCGTCAGGCTGCCGGGCCACAGCGCCACCGAATTGCTGGCGTTGGCCACCACCGGCGGCACGCCCACGGCCAGCAGCGCCGGGAACGAGAAAAACGTGCCGCCGCCGGCCACCGCGTTGACAGCGCCTGCGGCAAAGCCGCCCGCGCCGATCAGCAGCACGTCCACGGGTGTCATGCCGGTGTGCCTTCAAGCGGCAAGTTCTTCAGGCCCGGCAGGGCCAGCACATCGCGCAGGTTGCTGCCGGTGTACGCGGGTTGCGTGCCCAGTGTTTCAAACGGCAGCTGGTAGCGGTTCACCCACAGCGTCTGGTAGCCGAACCAGGTGGCGGCCAGCGCGTCCCAGCTGTTGCAGCTCACAAATGCAATCTGCCGCGCCTGCAAGCCGGTGGCCTGCAGGCCCAGCGCGTAGGCGTCGGGGTGGGTCTTGTATTTGCGGATCGCGTCCACGCTGATCACATGGTCCAGCAGGCCGTCCAGCCCGGCCGATCTGACCGCCACATTGAGCATGGACGGGTCGCCGTTGGACAAAATGCCGGTGACGATGCCGCGCGCTTTGAGGGCTTGCAGCACTTCCTTGTTTTCCGGAAAAGCCGACAGGTGCCGGTACTGGTTCATCAGCCTTTCCTCGCGCTCGGCCGTCAGGTCCAGCCCCAGGCGCTGGCAGGCGTAATGCAGGCCGGCGCGCGTCAGGTCCCAAAACGGCTGGTAATGCGCGCCGTTGTTGCTGGTGGTGACCAGGCGGGTGTATTCGATCTGCTTGTCGCGCCACAGCACGCCCAGCGCCTGGCCGTGGCCGGGGAACAATTGCTCTGCCGTCAAGCCCACGCTGTACACGTCAAACAGGGTGCCGTAGGCGTCAAACAGCACGGCGCTAACAGGGGCAGGGGAATGGGAGGGGGACTTTTCCATAGGCTCTATGGTATTTGATACCTCGGAGAAGATTATTGACATCAAAATTCGTTAATACATGACAAAATCAAACCTAATGGCGTGGACGCCGGTGGCCTGGGCCGCAGCAGGCGGGCGTCCTGTATTCTTGGCGGCCTGCAGATGGCCGCCCGAGCCCACGGGGCGGCCGTGCGGGTTTACCCATACTGAACATGAACACTCAACCCAACATACCGCCCCCGCTGCCGCTGGCCGGCCTGCGCGTCGTCGAATTTACCCACATGGTCATGGGCCCGACCTGCGGCATGGTGCTGGCCGACATGGGTGCCGAGGTCATCAAGGTCGAGCCGATTGACGGCGACCGTACCCGCCACCTGCTGGGTTCAGGAGCAGGATTTTTCCCGATGTTCAACCGCAACAAAAAGAGCATTGCGATTGACCTGCACCACCCCGAGGGGGCGGCCGTGGCGCGCAGACTGGCGGCCAGTGCCGACATCGTGGCCGAGAATTTCAAGCCCGGCACCATGCAGAAATACGGGCTGGACTACGCTTCGCTTGCCCGGGACAACGAGCGGCTCATTTATGTGAGCCACAAGGGCTTTTTGCCCGGTCCGTAT
>NZ_JAUXNA010000043.1 GCF_030682935.1 Polaromonas sp. | reverse complement strand
TCATTGCGCACATTGATCACGGTAAATCCACCCTCGCAGACCGAATCATACAGCGCTGCGGTGGCCTGCAGGATCGCGAGAGGAGTGCGCAGGTGCTCGATTCGATGGATATCGAAAAAGAGCGCGGGATCACCATCAAGGCCCAGACGGCTGCGCTGAAATACAAGGCGGTTGATGGCCAGATTTACAACCTCAACCTGATCGACACACCGGGCCACGTCGACTTCTCTTATGAAGTGAGCCGATCGCTGTCTGCCTGTGAAGGTGCGCTGCTGGTGGTCGATGCCAGCCAGGGCGTGGAGGCGCAGACCGTCGCCAATTGCTACACCGCCCTGGAGCTGGGTGTGGAAGTCGTTCCCGTATTGAACAAGATGGATCTGCCGCAAGCGGATCCGGACACGGCCAGGCAGGAAATCGAGGACGTGATCGGTATTGACGCGACCGATGCCATTCCCTGCAGTGCCAAGACCGGCATGGGCATCGACGAGATTCTGGAGGCCGTGATTGCCAGGATACCGCCGCCCAAGGGCAATCCAGCCGGCCCCTTGCGCGCCATGATCATTGACAGCTGGTATGACGCCTACGTGGGCGTGGTCATGCTGGTGCGGGTGGTGGACGGGCGCCTGGCCAAGGGCGACCGGATCAAGCTGATGGCCAGTGAGGCCACGTACAACGCCGAGCAATTGGGCGTCTTCACCCCGCATACCGAACCGCGTCAGTCCCTGGAAGCCGGTGAAGTTGGTTTTGTGATCGCGGGCATCAAGGAACTTCAGGCGGCGCGGGTGGGTGACACCGTCACCCTGATCAAAGGCGGCACGGGCGGCGCGGCCTTCACCGCGACCGAAGCACTGCCAGGTTTCAAGGAAATCCAGCCCCAGGTCTTTGCCGGGCTGTACCCGAGCGAGGCCAGTGAGTACGAGTCCCTGCGGGATGCGCTCGAAAAGCTCAAGCTCAACGATGCCTCGCTGCATTACGAGCCTGAAGTCAGCGAGGCACTCGGCTTTGGCTTTCGCTGCGGCTTCCTGGGCCTGCTTCACATGGAGATTGTCCAGGAACGGCTGGAGCGGGAATTCGACCAGGACCTGATCACGACCGCGCCCAGTGTGGTGTACGAGGTGCTCAAGGCCGACGGCGAAATCATCCGGGTCGAGAATCCCTCGAAAATTCCGGATGCCGGAAAGGTCAACGAGATTCGCGAGCCCATCGTGATCGTGCACCTCTACATGCCGCAAGACTATGTGGGCGCGGTCATGACGCTGGCCAACCTCAAACGCGGTGTCCAGCTGAACATGGCCTACCACGGCAAGCAGGTCATGCTGACCTATGAAATGCCGCTGGGCGAGATCGTGCTCGATTTCTTTGACAAGCTCAAATCCGTGTCGCGCGGCTACGCGTCGATGGACTACGAGTTCAAGGAATTTCGCGCCTCCGATGTGGTCAAGGTGGATATTTTGCTCAACGGCGAGAAAGTCGATGCGCTGTCCATCATTGTTCACCGCAGCCAGACGGCCTACCGCGGGCGCGCTGTGGTGGCCAAAATGCGCGAAATCATCTCGCGGCAGCAGTTCGACGTGGCGATCCAGGCGGCCATTGGCGCCAACATTATTGCGCGTGAGACAATCAAGGCGCTGCGCAAGAACGTGATCGCCAAGTGCTATGGCGGCGATATTTCACGTAAACGCAAGCTCCTTGAGAAACAAAAGGCGGGTAAAAAGCGCATGAAACAAATCGGTTCGGTGGAAGTGCCCCAAGAGGCCTTCCTGGCCATATTGCAGGTGGAAGATTAATGCGCGGTGTCATGAGTTCAATTACAGCCGTGGTGCTGGCGGCGTTCGTCGGCTACGGTACGGCTTGGTATTTGGGTGTGGTGGAAGGCAACTTTGCCTTGCTGCTGTTTCTCGCAACCGTGGTCACGGGCATTTATTGGCTGGCTGAGCGGTTCTACTTTTTGCCGCAGCGGCGCCAGGCGGTTGCTGCGCTTGAAGCGGCTACTGCGAGCCGTCGGGCCGAGCTGGCCAAAATGGGTATTAACCAGGTCGACGACAACACCGGTGAAGCCAAAATGCGGCTCATCATGCAGCCCTGGTGGCTGGACTGGACCGCCGGCTTGTTTCCGGTGATCCTCGTCGTCTTTTTGCTGCGGTCCTTTTTGTTTGAACCCTTCAAGATTCCGTCGGGTTCCATGATCCCGACCCTGCTGATCAATGACCTGATTCTGGTCAATAAATTTCACTATGGTGTGCGCCTGCCCGTCATCAATCTGAAGGTGATGGACAACCACAGCCCGCAGCACGGCGACGTGATGGTGTTCCGTTATCCGCCCAAGCCCAGCCTGGACTACATCAAGCGTGTGGTGGGCGTGCCCGGCGACGAGGTGGCATACCTCAACAAGACGCTGACCATCAACGGCAAGCTTTTGTCCAAGACACCCTTGCCCGACTTTTTTGATGAGGATTCGCTGCGCTACGCCAAGCAGTACGAGGAAGCCAATGGGGACAGGAAGTATCGCTTGCTCAACGATGATGATCGTCCCGCCTTCATCCCCGGTGCTGACGACTTTCCGTTCAAGGGAAATTGCCGTTACAGTAGCGAGGGGGTGGTTTGCAAGGTTCCGGAAGGGCACTATTTCATGATGGGTGACAACCGCGATAACTCGCTGGATTCCCGTTATTGGGGCTTTGTTCCCGAGAAAAATATTGTAGGCAAGGCCTTTTTTGTCTGGATGAATTTCGGCAACCTCAAACGTATCGGTTCCTTCGATTAATTTCGGCATGGCGGGGGCGCGCTTCGACGTGCCCCCATTTCACAGGACTCGCAGGCTTTCTGGCCAGAGCAGAAAAAACTATGAAACAGCAGCAACGCGGCATTTCCTTCATCGGTCTTTTGTTTGTGGCCGGCGTTCTGGCGTGCGCCGGTGTGCTGGCGGCCCAGGTTGTGCCAACGCTGATTGAGTTTCAGGCCATCACCAAAGCTGCCAGCAAGGCCGCCGAGGGCAACACGGTGGCCGAAGTCAGGTCCATTTTTGACAAGGCCGCCGCGGTCGATGACATCAAGTCAATTTCCGGAAAAGACCTGGAGGTGAGCAAAGAAGGTGACAAGACCGTCGTCGCTTTTGCCTACACGCGCGAAATCCACATGGTCGGGCCTGCCTACCTGCTGCTCAAGTACAACGGCCAGTCCAAATAAGTGCGCGCCAGTTCCACTTCAAGTCCAGACCTGCTGGCCCTGCAGAAACGACTGCAGCATGATTTTTCCAATCCCAAACTGCTCGCGCAAGCGCTGACGCATCGCAGCTTTTCGGCCGACCATAACGAGCGCATCGAGTTCCTGGGTGATTCCGTGCTGAATCTGGCGGTGGCGGGCTTGCTCTACGAGCAGCTCAGCGCGCTACCCGAGGGTGACTTGTCGCGTGTGCGTGCCAACCTGGTCAAGCAGGACACCCTGCATCAGCTGGCGGTGGTGCTTGGCTTGCCGCAGCTGCTGCGGCTGGGCGAAGGCGAAGCCAAGTCCGGCGGACAAAAACGGCCGTCCATCCTGGCGGATGCCCTGGAAGCGGTGATTGGTGCGGTTTATCTCGATGCGGGTTTTGACAAGGCCGACCAGCTGGTGCGCCGCCTGTTTAAGGATGTGGAAATCAACCCCCAGATGCAGGCTATCGGCAAGGACCCGAAAACCGAATTGCAGGAGTGGTTGCAAGGGCGCAAAATGAAGCTCCCCATTTACCGGGTGGTCGGCACCATGGGTGCTGCGCACCAGCAGACCTTCGATGTGGAGTGCGAAATCATTGAATATGGCCGGGCGGAACGCGGCATTGGTGGCTCGCGCCGAGCCGGTGAGCAGGCCGCCGCCACCGCCATGCTGATGTTTGTCAAAACACTCGATTCCTGACCTGGCGCAGCAAACGCTGTTGCCCAACCCCTTAATAAAATTATGAGTACCGGTAAAAAAGAACCCAAGATGCCGCCAAAATCGGCCGCAACGCCATCAGCCCAGCCCCTTGACCAGGGACCGGACCAGGATGCGATAGGCGCCATGCTGACCCAGGCTTTGTTGTCCCGTGGGGCTGCGGTTCCCGCCGACAATGCCGCGCCCGCCGCCAGCATTCCGCCGGTGGGCGAGCAGCGTTGTGGCCTGATTGCCATCGTCGGCAAGCCCAATGTGGGCAAATCCACCTTGCTCAATGCGCTGGTGGGCCAGAAAATCAGTATCACGTCGCGCAAGGCGCAGACCACGCGGCACCGCATCACCGGCATGCGCACGCGTGACGCCACGCAGTTTGTCTTTGTCGATACGCCAGGTTTCCAGACCCGGCACAGCAATGCCTTGAACCGTTCGCTGAACCGCACGGTGGTGGGCGCTGTCAACGACGTGGACCTGATTGTGTTTGTCGTGGAGGCTGGCCAGTTCAACCAGGCTGATGCCCGGGTGCTGTCGCTGCTGCCCGAGAAAATCCCGGCGATTTTGCTGGCCAACAAGTTCGACCTGATCCATCGCCGCGCCGAGATTGCGCCCTGGCTCAAGGAGATGCAGGAGCGCCACAACTTTGCCGAGTTTGTGCCGATGTCGGCCAACAACGCCAAGGATGTCGAGCGGCTGTTTGGCATCTGCGAAAAATACCTTCCGCTGCAGCCATGGATGTATGGCGCTGACGAGTTGACCGACCGCAGCGACCGCTTCATGGCGGCCGAGATCATTCGCGAAAAGCTGTTTCGCCTCACCGGCGACGAGTTGCCTTACACCTCGACCGTGTTGATTGACCAGTACGAGGAAGAAGGCAATCTGCGCAAGATCGCCGCCACCATCGTCGTGGAACGCGACGGCCACAAGGGCATGATCATTGGCGAGAAGGGCGAGAAGCTCAAGCGCATAGGCACCGAAGCCAGGCATGAGCTCGAAGCACTCACGGGTGGCAAGGTGTTTCTGGAGATATGGGTCAAGGTCCGCTCGGGCTGGGCCGATGACGAAGCACGGGTCAAGACCTTCGGATATGAATAGTGGCCCCCACACTTTTCACTGCGTGTAATGCGTTGCCCCCCGAGGGGGCTGTCCGGCCTTGGGGCGGCCCGGCGCGGCGTTCGCTGGCCTGATCGGAGGACTGGCGTGGCCATCCAACGCATCAGCAACGAGCCCGCCTATGTGCTGCACCGCTACGACTGGAGCGAGTCCAGCCTGATTCTGGACGTGTTCACCCGTCATTACGGGCGGCTGGCACTGGTTGCGCGGGGTGCCAAAAAACCCAGTTCCAGTTTTCGGCCGATTTTGCTGCCCATGCAACTCTTGCACCTTGCGTTTGGCGGGGATGCGGAAATCCGGAACCTCAAAAGCGCTGAATGGCAGGGCGGCCATGTCATGCCGACGGGCGATGCCCTGTTGTCGGGCTACTACCTCAATGAACTGCTGATGCGCCTGCTGGCCCGCGATGACCCGCATCCCGTTCTTTTTGATGCCTATTCGGCCACCGTGCAGCTGATTGCCAGCCAGAGCGCCGATACGCTGCAACTGGCGCTGCGTGCTTTTGAGTTGCTTTTGCTGCGTGACATTGGACTGCTGCCCATGCTTGATGCCGAAACGGCGACGCTGCGCCCATTGGACGTGCGCACCCGCTACGTGTTGGTGGCCGAGGCGGGTTTGCGGCAGGCCCATGGCAATGACCGCGTCAGCCTGCCCGGTGAACAGTGGCAGGCATTGCAGCAGGCGCTTGGTCATGACGCCCTGTTTTCCGATACGCTGCGGGCCTGCATTCCCGGGCTCCGCGAACTCAAGATCCAGTTAAGCGCCTTGCTGCACTACCATTGCGGCGTCAAGGTCCTGAAAACCCGGCAAATGATGATGGACCTGCAAGCCCTCTAACAATCAACACCGCCATGCCAACCTTCTTCCGTGCTCACGAACCGTCTGTTCCTTTGGCGACCCAGCAGGCTGCACATAAAACTGCGCTGTCGGTCAATGTCAACAAGGTTGCGCTGCTGCGCAACACCCGGCACCTCGACATCCCGAGCGTGACGCGCGCCGCCGAGTTGTGCCTGCAGGCCGGTGCACAGGGCATTACCGTGCATCCCCGGCCCGACGAGCGCCATATTCGTGCCGATGATGTCTACGAAATCGCGGCGCTGATGAAGGATTGGCCCGAACGTGAATTCAATATCGAAGGCAACCCCTTCCAGAACCTGATGGATTTTGTCCGCAACCTCACGGCCAGGGGCCTGCCGCTGCACCAGTGCACCTTTGTGCCCGACAGCGAAGACCAGTTCACCAGCGACCATGGCTGGACGTTTCCGGATGACGCCGAACGCCTCCAGCCCCTGATCGAGCAGGCACACGCCCGCGGCGTGCGGGTGAGCCTGTTCATGGACCCCGATCCAGACGCGATGGCCGCTGCCAAGGCTGTCGGTGCCGATCGTGTGGAGCTCTATACCGAGTCTTACGCCCGGGCCTGGTCAGGCCCCGAGAGAAATGAGGTGTTAAGCCGTTTTGCGCAAGCAGGACGGGCGGCGGTAGCTGTTAATTTAGGCGTGAATGCCGGTCATGACCTGAACCGCGACAACCTCACTGAATTCCTGCGCGTGGTGCCCGGTGTCCAGGAAGTGTCGATTGGCCATGCCCTGATTGCCGATGCCCTGGAGCTGGGCTATGCCGCCACGGTGAAGGACTACCTGCGCTGCATTGACGCAGCGTTCACAGCAAATGCAGCCGCCTGATGATTTTTGGCATAGGAACCGATATCTGTGACGTGCGCCGCATTCGCACCAGTCTGGAACGCCATGGCGAGCGCTTTGCCCAGAAAATCCTGAGCGACGGCGAACTGGCGACCTGGCAAGTCCGCAGCGCGCGCTGGCCGGACCGGGGGATCAAGTACCTCGCTACCCGTTTTTCGGCCAAGGAGGCTTTCAGCAAAGCCATAGGCCTGGGGCTGCACCTGCCCATGCGCTGGCGCGACTGCGAAATCACCAACGTGGCCAGTGGCAAGCCTGAAATTGTGCTGCACGGCGCGCTTAAAACCTGGTTTGAGGCGCGCCAACTCACCGTCCATGTCTCCGTGACTGACGAAACCGATTACGCCGCCAGCTTTGTGGTGGTTGAACATGCCCCTGACACTCCAACCCCGTAAACCATGAGCTCCCACATGTCCGAACACGCCCCCCTCATCATCGACATCCCCGGACTGTCGCTCAGCAAAGCTGACCGCCGTCGCCTCAAGCACCCGCTGACTGGCGGCATCACCTTGTTTGGCCGCAACTGGAAAGACCGCCTGCAGCTCAGCGCGCTGTGTGCCGAGATCAAAAGCCTGCGCCAGGACCTGCTGATTTGCGTCGACCACGAAGGCGGCCACGTGCAGCGCTTTCGCACCGATGGTTTTACCCACTTGCCGCCCATGCGCGCGCTGGGTGACGCCTGGATCAAAGACCAGCTCGCCGCGACCAACGCCGCCACTGCCTGCGGTTATGTGCTGGGCACCGAATTGCGCGCCTGCGGCGTGGACTTCAGCTTCACGCCGGTGCTGGATCTGGACTATGGCGAAAGCAGTGTCATCGGCGACCGCGCCTTTGGCCGCGACCCGCGGGTGGTCACGCTGCTGGCAAAGAGCCTGATGCACGGCCTGCTGCAAAGCGGCATGCGCAACTGTGGCAAACACTTTCCGGGTCATGGTTTCGTCAAGGCCGACTCCCACACCGCCATCCCGGTGGACAAGCGCAGCCTGAAAAGCATTCTGGCGGACGATGCTGCGCCCTACGAATGGCTCAACACCACCTTGTCCAGCGTGATGCCCGCGCATGTGATTTATCCCAAGGTGGACGCGCGGCCTGCCGGTTTTTCCAGCAAATGGCTGAATTTCATACTGCGCAGCCAGCTCGGCTTTGGCGGCGCGATTTTCAGTGATGACCTGAGCATGGCAGGCGCCCGCCTGATTGACGGCAAGACCGTCAGCTACACCGAGGCCGCTGTGGCCGCGCTCAACGCCGGCTGCGACATGGTGCTGCTGTGCAACCAGTCGGTGGGGGACGGCAAGCCGGTTGACGAGTTGCTCGACGGCATGGCCGAAGCGCTCATCAAGGGCCAGTGGGAGGCGCTGGAAGCCAGCGAGTTGCGCCGACTCGACCTGTTGCCCACTACCCCGGCCCACGAATGGGACGAGTTGATGGTGCACCCGGCCTACATGCACGCGCTGGGCCTCTTGCCCTGACCTGACCGCTCAGGCCTGGGTTGGCCAAGCCAGCTTGCCCACGGCATCGATGTGGGTCAGGTAAACCCGCAGGTCGAACTCGTATTGGTGGTATTGCGGCTCCATGTGGGTGCAGAGCTGGTAAAAAGCCTTGTCGTGGCCTTTTTCCTTGATGTGGGCCAGCTCGTGCACCGCAATCATTTTCAGAAACTCCTCTGGCACTTCCTTGAACAGCGAGGCGACGCGGATCTCGCGCTTGGCCTTGAGCTTGTTGCCCTGCACGCGGGACACCGTGGTGTGCGTGCCCAGCGCATGGGTGATCACCTGCAGCTTGCTGTCAAAGGCCACTTTGGACAGCGGCTCGGCGTTGCGCAGGAAATCGTTTTTCAGCCCCATCACGTAGTCGTACAAGGCCTTGTCGGTTCGCACGCCATGTACATGGCTGTATTTTTTGAGCAGCATGTCGCCCAGCTTGTTCTGCTCCAGCAGTTGCCGCACCTGGACCTGCAGGCTGTCAGGATAGGCGGAAAGGTATTTGAGTGGCGTCATGGGTCAACAGGCCTGGTCAAGTCCGAGCCGCGGAACCGGCTTTGCCGGGCCGCAGGCGGGGCGGCCCCCTTGGGGGGCAGGGAGCGACACGAAGTGCGCGACCGTGGGGGCTAGCTCTCGCGGCGCAGCGCCGGAAACAGGATCACGTCGCGAATGCTGGGGCTGTCTGTCAGCAGCATCATCAGCCGATCAATTCCAATACCGCAACCGCCGGTGGGGGGCATGCCGTAT
>NZ_JAUXNA010000041.1 GCF_030682935.1 Polaromonas sp. | reverse complement strand
ATGCCGCAAGCCCAACTACTCTTTCCAGAGTCCTCCACGAATCAAACCGCGGCTGCCCGGCCACTTCCGCTAGCCCCCATCCCCGCCTTCCCCCAGCGGGGGAAGGAGCCATGCGGACTCGGGGGCATGGGTGGCCTGAGTTGCTATTGAAATAATAGTAGGCAGAACGCCGGTCCTACGGCTCATTCCTGCAACTCAACCAGGGCCAGGGCCACATTCAGCCGCTCCCTGGCGTCCAGCGCCTGGCTGGCGGCCGCCTGCTCGTAAAGACGGGTCGCTTCTTCCGTGGCGATGTCGCCTTCGAGCATGACCAGGCCGTTGGCATACTCCATCATGGCCATCGCGCAGCCGGGGTTCAGCTTGAGCGCCTCCCTGTAGAGCGCCAGGCCCACGTTCTTTTTGGCGCCATGGGTCATGCCGCCAATCAGCGCGCCCACCTTGTCGATCACTTCGGCATGAAAAGCCGCCAGCGTGACATGGGCATCTGCGTGCAGGGGCGCCAGCGCGAGGGTGCGTTCCAGCGCGTTCCTCACTTTGCTTCCCTGGCCCTGCGCCAGCGCCTTGGCCACGCTGATGCCCTGGCAGTAGCGCCCCAGGGCGTAGGCCTGCCAGTACCAGGCGTTGGCGTTGGTCGGGTCCACCGCCTGCTGCGCTTCAGCGCGCCCGGCGACGTCCATGAACAGCGCCAGCTTGGCTTTTTCGTGGGGTTCCAGGTAGTTGGCATACATGCAGGTGGCCTTGTTGGCGGCCGTGATGCCGTCGCCACCCGCCTGCAGGCCGACCAGCGCCGCCTGCTCGAACTCGCCGTTATGAAACAGCACCCAGGCCTGCAGCACGGCAGCGTCCCGGGGCAGGGCTTCGCAGTCGCCCCGGTGCAGCCGGGTCCAGTGCTTTGTCACGGCGGCCGCATCAAACGCATAGTCGCCCGCGTGGGGGAAAGCTGTCCATTGGGCCATGGGGGTTTCTCCTTGATTCGTCTTGTTTTGGTATGGCTTGTATCGCGTTTTGTGGGTTCAGCCCGCGTGGTTGGCCGGACTGCTGTAAGCGTTGACCAGGGCCTGCAAATGCGTGCGCTGGCCTGGCTCCAGATACGGCACCAGCAGGTTCAGCACATGGTGCGCGCCCCGCAGCAAGGCCGCCTGTGCGTTGGCGGACTCCAGCGCGTTGCGCGGGTCGCGCACGTATTCGAAGCTCAGCCAGTAAGTCAGCACCACCACCATGCTGGTGGCGGTGGCTGGCACTTCGCGCGCATCGATGTGGATGGCGCCCGCGTGGCTCATGCCGTCCAGCAGGGTCCTGACGGCGCGCGTCTTATTTTTAAGCACCCATTGGAAGTGGGTTTCCAGCCGGCGGTTTTTGCTCAGCAGGTCGTTCAGGTCGCGGTACAGAAAGCGGTATTGGCAGATCAGCTCAAACAGCGAGTGCATGAAAAACCAGGCGTCTTCAACGTTGCGCACGCCATCGCTGGCGTTGAGCAACTCGCCCAGGGCTTTTTCGTAGCGGTCAAACAGCGCATTGATCAGCTCGTCTTTGGCCGGGTAGTGGTAGTAGAGGTTGCCGGGGCTGATGCCGAGTTCAGCGGAGATCAGCGTGGTCGAGACATTGGGCTCGCCAAAGCGGTTAAAAAGGTCGAGCGCAGCCTCCAGAATCCGCTCTGCAGTGCGGCGCGGCGCTTTTTTTGCCATGGCGGTCTCCCGGATTTTGTTTTTTCGTACTCTAACCCAACACGGCTGTGCGCGGAATCAGGGAATCTCATGACGGTGCAGCGGGGACCGCGCCCTGCAAAAGCAAAAAAAGGGACAGACTGTCCCTTTTTGATAGCCTGAGGCCCGCCTTGTCCGGTCAGACCGGCTTGCGTGCCGCAGGCCGCTTGGTGGCCGCAGGCTTGGCTGCGTTGCCATCTGCTTTGGATGCTGCAGGTTTTGCCGCCGTTTTGACCGCCGCTTTCACGGCTTTCCTGGCCGCCGGCGCTTTGGGGTTCAGCGCTTCCATGTTTTTGTTGAGTTCATCCATGCGCGCCACCAGGGCTTCCACGTCCCGGGCAGACGGCACGCCGAGCTTGTTCAGTGCCTTGGCCACGCGCTCTTCAAAAATGTTTTCCAGCTTGTCCCACTGATAGCCCGCCCGGGATTGAATGTCGCTGGCCATGTGGGTCATTTTTTGGGTGGCGTCAGAGATCTTTTCTTCGGCTACCGACTGCGTCTTGCGCTGAATCGTGAGGCCTTCCTTCACCAGGGCTTCAAACACCTTGCCGCCTTCTTGTTGCGCCTTTGAAAAGGCACCCAGTCCGGCCAGCCAGATTTGCTGGGCCGAGTCCTTGACGGCGCCGGTCAGATCCGGGCTGGCTTTTTTATCAGCGCTGTTTTTTTGTAGTTTCTTGACCATGAGTGACTCCAGGTAGATTGAAAGTGTGCGCAATCCGTTTGCTGCGCACACTGAAAATGTAAGCCCGTCAGGCGGCGGTTTTTAGGGGTTGGCTTCTAGACCGCCAGCGCTTACATGTGTAAGTGCATGCACGCAGGCGCCACGTAAAATAACCAGTTGCTCACCACGTCCGCGGAAAAATCAATGCAAGACACGCCAAGCCCTTTTCCCACCACAGCAGAAGAAGAAGTCAGCCTGCTCGACCTGCTGGTCACCCTGGCAGAAAACGCCAGGCTGCTCATCATCGGGCCCCTGTTGGTGGGGCTGTGCGCGCTGGCCTTGGGCTTCGTGCTGCCGCAAACCTTCCAGAGCGTGGCCGTGCTCCAGGCCGAGCAGGCCAC
>NZ_JAUXNA010000270.1 GCF_030682935.1 Polaromonas sp. | reverse complement strand
GCTGCTGCCCTGGGTGCGCTGCGACGTGTTGCCCGAGCTGTGGCGCGCCGCGCGCAAGTCGGGTTTTGCTCGCCCCAACATCCGCCTGCTGACCGACATGATCGCCTGCCCCGGCGGCGACTTCTGCTCGCTGGCCAATGCGCGCTCCATCCCGATCGCTGAAGCCATCACCGAGCGTTACCAGGACATGGACGAGTTGCACGACCTGGGCGAGATCGACCTGCACATCAGCGGCTGCATCAACTCCTGCGGCCATCACCACAGCGGCCACATTGGCATCCTGGGCGTGGACAAGGACGGCAAGGAGTGGTACCAGGTCACGCTGGGTGGCTCCGATGGCTCGACCCTGAGCGGCGCGCCTGTGCCCGGCAAGGTGGTCGGCCCTTCTTTCTCTGCCGCTGAAGTGCCTGAAGTGATCGAAGCTGTACTCGACACCTACCGCCGGCAGCGCGAGGCCGGTGAGACCTTTGTCTCCACCCTGCGCCGCGTCGGCATCGACCCGTTCAAGAGCGCTGCCAATGGCGCACGTTTTGCCGCAGCCACCGCTGCTGCCTGAGGAGAGCTGCATGAAACTTTTGCCATTCGCCGACCACGTTGCCGCTGAAGACAGCAGCACCCTCGTGCTGCCGAACGACGCCGATCCGCTGTCGCCTGCTCTGGACGACGTAACCCGCATCGACCTGCATTTCCCCAAGTTCACCGACGGCCGCGCCTTCAGTCAGGCCTTTTTGCTGCGCCGGCGGCGCGGCTTCAACGGCGAGATCCGCGCCACCGGTGACGTGCTGGTGGACCAGCTGGCGCAAATGAAACGCAGCGGTTTCGACGTGGCCGTGCTGCGCGCCGACCAGGACATGGCGACCGCCCAGCGCGTGCTGGCGTCCTACCCGGGTTACGGCGTCGGCACCTACCAGGGCGATGCCGTCGACGTGTCACCCCATTTCAAGCAATCCAGAGAAGGGGCTGCGGCCTGAACACCATGAGCCTCGATCTTTCCAGCATCAATGCAGAACTCGGCCACAACGCGCAGGGCCTGGTGGACTGGGCCGTCGGACTGGACAAGCCCGCCATCGTCACCACCAATTTCCGCCCCTTCGAGGCGGTCATCCTGCACATGGTGACGCGCGCCAATCCCCAGGTTCCCGTGGTCTGGATGGACAATGGCTACAACACCGACGCCACTTACCGCTTTGCCGATGAAGTAACCAAGCTTCTCAAGCTGAACCTGCACATCTACCTGCCGCGCCGCTCGCGTGCGCACCGCGAGGCGGTGGTCGGTCCGACCCCGGCGCTGGACGACCCCCGCCATGCGGCCTTCACCGAAGAGGTGAAACTCGAGCCCTTTGCCCGCGCGCTGCGTGAAACCGCACCCAAAGTGTGGTTCACGGCGCTGCGCGCCACCGACACCGCCGTGCGCGCCCAGATGGACCCGGTCAGCGTCAATCCGGACGGGCTGATCAAGGTCGCGCCGCTGCTGCACTGGTCGTCCAAAGACCTTTACCAGTACTGTGAGATTCACGGCCTGCCCAACAATTTCGACTATGTGGACCCCACCAAGGGCGAGGACAACCGCGAATGCGGTCTGCACCTCGCACACTGACCTATGAACGCCCGCACACCCTCCAACCTGCTGCCTGCCGACCCCGCGACCTCCATCGCGCGGCTGTCCAACGCCCACCTCGATGCGCTCGAGGAGGAAACGATTTTTATCCTGCGTGAAGTGGCGGCCGCCTTCGAGCGCCCCACCCTGCTGTTTTCGGGCGGCAAGG
>NZ_JAUXNA010000022.1 GCF_030682935.1 Polaromonas sp. | reverse complement strand
CATACATGAAGCCGAAGGCGCCGCCCAGAAACACGACCAAGCCCAGACCTCCGCTCAAAGCGGCTGTAATACCCGTCGCCACGCCCACCCAAGCGCCCAACACCGTGGGCAGCAGGCTCAAGGCCAGCAACCAGTAAGTGTTGCGCATCACCTTGTTGCGCTGCTCCAGGGCCGTACCGGCCAAGCCATAACCAAAGGGTTGAACGTTTTCATTCATGAGCATCATCTCCATAGACCCAGCAAATGCTGATCCCGTCATTTTACGGGCCATCCTTTCATTTGCAAAAGATGGGCGATGCCCACCCCCCTATTTTCTGTAAGGGTTCTATGAGCTGAGCGCCAGGCCAGCGAAATGTCAAACTGGACAAAAAATGCGTATGCTCGACGTCTTTGCAAAAAACCTGGAAACATTGGAACACCATGAAATCAAAAGCAGTGCTTGAACTTGTCGACATCAAAGCGATCGCCGCAGCCGCCGAGGCCGAAGCTTTAAAAAACAGATGGGCCGTCACCATCGCCATCGTTGACGACGGCGGCCATTTGCTGCACCTGCAGCGCCTGGACGGCGCCGCGCCCATTTCCGCGCATATTGCGCCGGCCAAGGCCAACACGGCGGCCATGGGTCAGCGCGAGAGCAAGGTGTACGAGGATGTCATCAACGGCGGCCGCACTTCATTCCTGTCGGCGCCTTACATACAGGGCATGCTTGAAGGTGGCGTGCCCATCATCAAGGACGGGCAGTGTCTGGGCGCTGTGGGTGTGAGCGGCGTCAAGTCCTCGGAAGATGCGCAGATCGCGCGTGCCGGCATGGCTGCCATCGGACTGTGATGAAGCCCTCTGATCGGGCGTGGGCCTGACGTAAAAAAGACCTCAAGGTCGGCTTTTTGTATGGGTAACTCGACCCGGTTGCGTTGCGGTTCATCGAAAAAAAGCCTGGCTAAACGACGCCCGAAGGCGCCCGTGGCTGGCAAAAACGACCTTGGGAGCTTGGCTTCAAGCTCCGGATCGCCCCACGATGAAACGGGTGTTGGGTTTACTTGGTCAAGATGAGTTTGCCCAGGCGTGTGGCCTGCAGGCGGTAAATAAACCCGTTGTGCCTGATTTCAACCGCTTTTTGGCCGCGCAAAATGTCGGTGCTGCTCATGCAATTGGCGGACGTACCTGACGCCTTGGTATCGGGATTTGCTTCAGAATTCGGCGCCGAGCAAGAAGGCAAGCTCAGGGCTTGGGAGGAGGGCAATACTAAGGACATGATGATTAAACCGGTTTGGGTTTTGATTTGGTAATGATAATCATTCCCATTTGAAAGTCAAACTTTTTTTTGCAGTGCGGCCCGTGTTTTTCTGATATTTCTGGTGCGTGGCGAAAAATGCTCAGTTTTTCGGCTCGGTAATAAACCCGATCTTGCGCAGCCCGGCCTGCTGTGCCGCAGCCATGGCCTGTGCCACGCGCTCGTAGCGCACCGCCTTGTCGCCCCGTATGTGCAGGTCAGGTTGCGGTTCTTGCGCCGCGGCCGTTTTCAGCTGCGTCGCCAGTTCGTCATCGGCCACTCTGGTTTCATTGAGGAAGTAGTGGCCTTCGGCATCTACGCTCAGCCGAACCGTTTGAGGCTTGATGTTCTGCACCTCGGTGCTGGCGCGCGGCAGGTCA
Source organism: Polaromonas sp. (assembly GCF_030682935.1). Lineage (GTDB taxonomy): Bacteria > Pseudomonadota > Gammaproteobacteria > Burkholderiales > Burkholderiaceae_C > Polaromonas. Next base: position 3,752 of record NZ_JAUXNA010000022.1, on the reverse strand, counting down.
ATGTTGACGGCGTGCTTCATGACCGGGATCGTGATGATGAAGATGATGAGCAGCACCAGCATGATGTCCACCATGGGCGTCATGTTGATCTCGTTCATCACTTCGTCACCGTCGGCGATGCTGTCTTGGGTTCCGAAGGCCATGGGGCGGCTCCCTTTATGTTTTTTTCATCGGTACGACATGGGCCGAGCTGCTGCTCACGCGGGCACCCGTCACAAAATAGGCGTGCAGGTCGTGGGCAAAGCGGTTGAGCTTGTGCAAAACGCCTTTGTTGCCGCGCACCAGCGCGTTGTAGCCCAGTACGGCGGGAATGGCGACAGCCAGGCCCAGCGCCGTCATGATCAGCGCCTCGCCAATCGGCCCCGCCACCTTGTCAATGGTGGCCTGGCCTGCAGCGCCAATGGCCAGCAGCGCGTGGTCAAAACCCCAGACCGTGCCAAACAGGCCCACGAACGGCGCCGTGGAACCGACTGATGCCAGGATGGCCAGGCCCGATTGCAGCTTGGTGGTGAATTCATCAAGGGTGTTGCGCAATGCGCGCGTGACCCAGTCGCTCATGTCCAGCGCGTCGTGCAGCTGCGCCTTGGTGTTGCGGTGGTGGGCCGTGGCTTCACGGCCTTCCAGTGCCAGCTGGCGAAGCGGGTTGGCCGGGTCTGTCCCCAGCTTGGTCAGGCCTGCTGCAAAGTCTTCGCTGTGCCAGAACTCTTCCGCACTTTTGGCAAGGCGTTTGTACTTGATCAGATCCAGCGTCTTGATGAGGATGACCATCCACGAGGCCAGCGACATGAGCAGCAGCAGCAGGGCCACCGATTTGGTCACGATATCGCCCTGGCTCCAGACGTTGGCAAGGCCGAATTGGGAATTCATGAATTCAATACTCCACAGTTTTTTGAAAATTTACTCAAGAACCCAGTTGAAGGGAACGTTGAAGGTCATGGCTTCGGGTGTGCCGTTGCGTTTGCCCGGTGTGTAACGCCAGCGCATGATGGCCTCGTAAGCAGTTTTGTCCAGACGTTCGAAGCCGCTGGACTTGACCAGCCGGGCGCTGACGGCGGCGCCGTCAACACCGATGAGGACGCTGTACACGACCAGGCCCTGCTCGCCCAGACGCCTGCTTAAAGCCGGGTAGGGCGGTTTGGGGTTGCGCAGGTAGTCGGCATCGCTGGAGGGCATCTGGACCACGGCCGGCGCCGGGGCGGCGGCAGGCGTTTGAGCCACGGTGGCCGTCTGATCCGGGGGCGTGATCGCCCCTGTGGGCGCGTTGGGCGACGGTGTGGCGTCCGCAATGGCCAAAGGCTGGAGTTGCTGCACGGCGGGGGCTTTGGCGATTGCTTTTTTGGGGTTCGCTGGAACGGGAGGGGTCGGTGTGGGGCGGGCGGGCGTTGCTTTGGGGGCAGGCGGATCGACAAACTGCGACAAAATTTCGGCGGGCACCACCAATTCGGCGGCGCGCATCAGCAGGCCGCTTTGCAGGGCCCAGATAAAACCGATATGCAAGGCCACCACCACGAGCGCAATGACCGCATTGCGGCTGACAGGCGAGCGCGTCAGTTGCGCCACAGGGGCAGAGGGGTTTGAAAAGGCGGTGGCATTCATCAGGGAATTAGTTGAGGGCAAGGTCACAAGGGTGCCACAAGCGCGGTCAGGACGGTCAAAGTCAGCGGCGCAAGACCCACCATGCAGAGCCAATCACCAGGATCAGGCTGACAGGCAATGCTGCGATCAGGAGGGTAAGGTGTTCCATAGCTGGCTTTCCAGGGAGTGGGTTGTTTGCTTGATGGGGGCCACATGAATAAAGTGCCTTGATTTTAAATGAGAATAAATCGCATCTACGTAAATCATTTCGCCTGATTGAAAGAAGATGCAAACGTTGGATGATTTGTAATGAAAACACGATTAAGCCAATACGGAACAAGGATAAGTAGCTATTGATAACGTAGCATGTTGCTGCAGTTTCATGACGGTTTTTGGCGCGAAGGTCCTGGCCCGTGGCGGACGAGTGGTCTTAAACGCCGGCCCACATCCGCAGCAAGTTGTGATAACAGCCGGTCAGCCGTACTGCCTCGGGGCTTTCGATGGCGTCGCCCGGCTGGCCTTGGCCTGGGTTCTGCGGTGCGCGCTCCAGGTTTTTCTGGCGCAGCGAGGTGATGGCCATGTCCATCTCATACAGGAGCCGGCGCTGGGCATCCGAGCGGACCATGCTTTCGATCCAGAAGAAGCAGGCCAGACGTTCGCCCCGCGTGACGGGCTCCACGCGATGCACGGACGTTCCGGGGTACAGCACGAGGTCGCCCGCCTCGAACTTGATGCGCTGCTCGCCATACGTGTCCTGGACCACCAGTTCGCCGCCGTCATAGCTGGCCGGGTCGCTCAAAAACAGCGTGCAGGAAATGTCGGTGCGCACATGACGCCCCGTGGCGGCGTGCGTGCGTACCGCGTTGTCGATGTGGTCGCCAAAGTGGTTGGCATGGCCGCCGTAGCGATTGAACAGTGGCGGATACACCGATTTGGGCAAGGCCCCGGTCACAAACAAGGGGTTGCGGGCCAGCGCCACGGAGACGATATGGCGTGCCTGCTGGGCGGCCGGCAAGTCTTCGGGCAGCTGGCGGTTGTTTTTGACGGCGCCGGACTGGCTGCCGGCAGTGATGCGGCCGTCAGCCCAGTCGGCGGCCAGGATCAGCTGGCGGACTTGCGCGAGTTCGTCAGCTTGCAGGGCTTGATGGATGCGAAGCAGCATGGTGTCAATTCCAGGTGAGCCAAATGGAATCGGGCCGCGCCACGGTTGCGGCGTTGCCCGAAGTTTAAAGCGGTGTCTCAGAACTTGCTGGTCAGCGTCAGGCGCACGCTGCGCTCATCGCCCGGCGCGGCAAAGCCGCGGTACAGGGTGTTGTAGTACACCTTGTCAAACAGGTTGTCGACGTTGAGCTTGACGGTGTTGCCCTCGTTGATTTTGTATTCCACCAGGGCATCGGCCTTGATGTAACCGGGGGCACGGTTCAGCGAGGTGACGCTGTTGGCCGGTTTGTTCCGGCTCGCGGCGGTCAGGCCGCCACCGACGCGCCATTTGTCGTCAATGCGGTAAGTGGTGAACAGGTTGGCCTGGCGAGTCGGGCTCAGGCCCGGGTTTTGTCCAACTTCGAGCTGACCTGCAGCGTTCGAGCCCGACTGGTCAATCACCGCTTTCAAAAATCCGATGCCCGCAAACACGTCCCATTGAGGGGTGATGCGGCCGGCAATCTCAAACTCCAGCGCGTCGGCATGGCGTTTTCCCGATAGCAAATAAGAGTTGTTGGCCGTGTCAATGTCCGTGTTGCGCTCGTTGTACTTCTCGGTACGGGCCAGCGCCGTGCGAAACGACAGGTCGCCGCCGTAGAGTTCCCACTTGGCCCCGATCTCCATATTGCGGCTGCTTTCCGGCGCCGTGTTGGCCGAGACCGGGTCAAACTGGTACAGGTCGCCCGACGTGTTGAACGAGGTGCCATACGACGCGTAGTAGCTGACCTCATCCGTCGGCTGGTACATCAGGCCCAGGCGTTTGCTGAGCAGGCTGTCCGAGCGCGAGAGGGCCGTGTTGTTGGGCGCGGGATTGCCAGGGCGCTGGTAATCGCCCTTGAAGTTGTCAAGACGCAAACCGCCGACCAGCTTCCAGTAAGGTGCCACCTCAATCGTGTCCTGGACGTACAAGCCCAGCGTTGTGGCCTTGAATTCTGTGGCCAGGCGCTCCGTCAGGTTGCCGCTGATGCCGGTGCTGC
>NZ_JAUXNA010000020.1 GCF_030682935.1 Polaromonas sp. | reverse complement strand
TGACCGGTGCGCGCGTCACCTCCAGCGGTGACAACGGCAACGTGCGTCCGCTCAAGAAAGGCAACTGACCATGGCCTTCGGAACCCAGGACGAAGCCGATGAGGTGATGAACGAAATCAACATGACGCCGCTGGTCGACGTCATGCTGGTGCTGCTCATCATCTTCATCATCACCGTGCCGGTGATGAAACACGCCGTCAACATCGACCTGCCACGCGCAACCAACCAGCCGCAGGATGCCACGCCCGAAACCATTCGGCTGAGCGTCGACGCTGCAGGCGTGTACTACTGGAATGAAGCGACTCTGGCCGAGGCAGACCTTGCGCCGCAGCTCAAGGCTGCCGCAGCCAGACAGCCGCAGCCTGAGCTGCACATTCGCGGCGACAAGGCCGTGCGTTACGAGCGCGTGGCGCTGGTCATGGCGGCGGCGCAGCAGGCCGGCTTGAAAAAAATTGGTTTTATTACCGAGCCGAAATGAGCAAGCCGACTGGATTGGGCAAGTATTTGCGACTATTCGTCAATGCCGTTAATGTGCTGTGTTGTGCTGTGTTGGCGGCGATGCCCAATCGAGCGCTTGCCGTAAATAGGCGCTTGTTTCGTGTCCAGCGCCATGAATCCGGTGTGAGAAGTGTCGCCGCCAAAAGGGGTGCGTCAATGTAGCCAATGCCGATACCGATACCGAAAAAACCCTTTTCCCCAATGAAGCGAAGAACTTCCGTCTCGGTGGCCACACAAGCCTGCGGCAGGTCCTGCAACGCACCCAACACCGCGCCACGATGACGAAGATTGCCCAAGGCCAACTCGCCAGTCACGAAAGGATGGGCGACTACCCTGCCCTCGTCAAGCAGTCGGGCCAGCCTGTCATCACCCGCTCGCAAATGGTCAATCCAGATGGAGGCATCGACCAAAATCATGCAGGCTCCGTCTTGCGTCTCGGCACGTCTTTCAACACGGGTTCAGTCCCCCCAAGAGGGCGAGTCGCTTGGCGCTTTCGCGCTGTATCAACGCTCGCAGCGCCTCGCGCACCAACGCGGTTTTTTCGGAAACACCGGTCAAGGCTTCTGCTTTGGCAAGCAGATCATCATCAAGTGCAATGGTGGTGCGCATGGCAATCTTCTTCAATGAAAGCATCAATAGTGGCATCCAACAATGTCTTTTAAAGTGCCTTCGTGGCATCAATAGCCTTGCAAAGCAAGCGCCAACGCATCTTGCGCTACGGGCGGCTGCACACTGACGCGCACATGGCCCGGCAAGCCGAACGACGTTGCGTCGCGCAACTTGATGCCGATCGCCCGAAGTTGGGACAAGTCACACGCCGTTGCTGGCCGTGCGCAAAAAAACGGAGTGTCGCTGGGCAGGCAGTGCCAGCCCCGCTCATGCAACACGGCGATCTGGCGGGTTTTCCAGTCGCGTAGCGTTTGCAGGCTGTCCGCCAGCCACGCCTGCGCCTCAGGCTGGACCCAGGCTTGCAACATCGCCACACCGTGCGCACCCACCGGCCATGAGGGACACAGGCGCTCCAGCGCAGCCACGGCGGCCTGCGCACCGAGCGGCGCAATGGCGTAGGCGGCACGCACGCCGGTCAGGCCCAGGGCTTTGTTGGGGGTCCACAGTTGCCAGACTTGCGCCAGTTGGGCCTCATTCAGAGCGGGCGCGCCGCTCAACCGCAAGGGCTCGTAAGCGCGGTCAAACACCAGCAGCGGCAGGGCTTGTGCAGGCTCAGCCCGAACGCTCAAGGGTGTGTCCGGGCGGGTGTTGAGGCCCGTGAGCCAGTCCGGCCAGCCAACATGCGCGCCACCCAGCGGGCTCGACGGCTCACAGGCCCACACCAGTTGGGCCGCATCGGGCCGCGTTGTCACACCCAGGCCCCACGCTTGCGCAGCCTGCGCGTAATCGCCGTAGCTGTGCGGCGGCAGGGCGACGTGGCTTGTGTCCAACCGACTGAGATGACTGGCATGGCGGGCGCCTTGTTGCGCCACATAAGCCGTGATGCGAAAAATGAACTCGCTGGCACTGCCCGCCAGCAGCACGCGCTGCACCTCCACGCCATGAAATGCGGCCAACTGGGCGCGCAGCGCGGCATAGCTGGCATCGGGGTAATGACGGGCATCTGCTTGCTGCACCGCAGCCAGGGCGATCGGGCACGGACCACAGGCATTGCTGTTGGTGGAGAAATCAAAACGCGGCACACCCAGCGCATCGGGGCCGCCGTGAATGCGCTGCGGTGACGTCATAAAATCCCTCCAGTTGCTACAACAATAATAGCTGCTTGCGCAATAAACACGAGGGCTACAACCACTTTTGATGCATAGACCAGAGCGCGCTGCGTGTCATGCGTTTGCGGCGCCCGCCCCGCCGCATTGAGCACATAGACGCCCGGTTTGTGCAGACACACGCCCACGCCCAGCGCCATGGCGGCCATGGGCCAGCCGCTGTTGGGCGACGGCGTGCGACGGGCCTCAAGGCGCAGGCGCGCCATGAAGGACGCTGCGACAGGCCCGTCCTGATCATCTGTCCGAAACCGACACAACAAGGCCAGCAGCACGGCGGTGATGCGCGCCGGCAACCACGACAACACATCGTCAGCCCGCGCCGCCCATTTGCCCGCCCATTCCCAGTTCTGGCCCTTGTAAACACCGTGGTAGCCCCACATGGCGTCGGCGGTATTGGCAAAGCGGTAGAGTGCCGCGCCCGGCAGGCCCAGCAGCACAAACCAGAAGATCGGCGCCACCACCGAATCGTTGAGGTTTTCCGCCAGCGTCTCGATGGCGCTCTCGCGCACCTGGGTCTCGGTCAAATGGGTCACATCGCGGCTGACCAACCAGCTCAGACGTTCGCGTCCGGCAGCCAGCGAGCCGCCCTGTGCGGGGGACAAGGCGTTTTCCACCGCCAGCACCTCGCTGCGCAACATGGCCCACGCCAGCAGCGGTTTGAGCGCCAGGCCCAGCAGCAGCGCCGCGAGCACGCCGCCCGGAATTGGCCCCAGCGCGTCTGGCAGGGCCAGCAGACCTTTTTGCAACGCCCAGGATGCTACACAAACAATAGCTGCTCCCGCAGACCACGCAAGGGCTCCGAGGCTAAAATCCTTGTAATCAGAGCCATGGTTCAGCGCCTGGCGGGTGAAGCGCTGCAGGTGCCGACCAGCCCAGCCCAGGTAGTTCCCCATCCACACCACAGGATGCCAGCGGGCTGCGGGCTCGCCCAGATAGTGGTCGATGGCGAACGCCAGCAAGATAGCCGCGGCAAAAATAAGTGCATCCAATTCAGGACTCATGTCGCGTCATCCAGCAGCGAAACGGCTGGCAAGGCTGCCAGCGCCTGCTGCAGCCAGCCAAAGCCAATGCGCTCCTGCTCCAACCGCAGGCGCGCACGCAGCCGGTTGTCGCGCAACTCGTCAAACAGCGCACGCTCTTCGTCCGTCAGGCGTGGCAGGTCACGCAGCAGGGGTTGCGGCTCCTCGCCCCATTGCGAGGCATGGGCCAGCAAGGTGGCTCTGTCCATCAGCAACGAGTGGGCGTGGGGCAGCTGGGCACGCAGTTGGTCCAGGATGGCAAAGCCGTGGGTGTCAATGTCGCCCCAGTAATAAATGCTGCGCTGTTGCAGCCACCGGGCACCTGCCAGCACCTCGAAGCCATAACCCGCGCCGAAGATCACCATGCTACCCGCCAGCGGCGGAAAAGCCAGAAAGTTGACCTCGTTTTCGGTGATGAACACCCGGCTGACCGGTAAATCAAGCCGCTCAAAAGCGGCCTGGGTCACGCCGATATCCTGCTCACATCCATCGGGCAGCGCAATGCGCTCGCGCACGCGCCGGTCCAGCCCGCGAAAGTTGTGCTCCACCTCCCGAAAATCGGTCAACAACTCACGCGCCAAACCGGTGAACTGCTGAAAACGCTCTTTCAGTGCCGTGTCATCCAGCAAAGGCATGTCGCCACTGAGCACCAGCGCGATTTCGGCATCAATGTCGTCACGCCTTTTGTGCAACTCTTTGAGACGCGCCTCGGGGTTGGTCTCACTGCCTTCGCTCATTTGCTTGAGCAACTCAAACAGCGTGAGCAAGCGCGACTCGGTGCCGACAAAGGCGCGTTCCGTCAGGCTGGTCAACCAGGCCAGCGCACGCTCGGTGGCCGGGGTCAAATCAAAATGCGGCTCATCCGAGCCAGCGGGGTAAAACTTGCGCAGCCAGCCCTTCTCGTTGGCGGCCCAGTCGTTGAGATAGTCCGGCGCCGACTTGGGGAACACCTGATTACCCAGGCGCTCGCGCAAGCCAAACAAGGTGTCTTCCAGCGCCTCGGCCAGATCGGATTGCGCCAT
>NZ_JAUXNA010000019.1 GCF_030682935.1 Polaromonas sp. | reverse complement strand
TGCGGTGCGCCGGGCTGGCCGAACTCGTCCCAGCTTTAGCTGCGCAGGCCTTCGGTCGAAATGCATGCTTGCTGCAGCGCCTGCAGGCCCAGCGGATTGGGTTGCTGGTTCTCGCGGGGGCTGCTGCCTGCCGAGAAAGCCTTGAAACGACCTTTGCCGATATGGTTGAGCACGGCTTCCGCCAGGATGCTGCGGGCCGAATTGTGGGTACACAAAAATAAAACGTGGAGCGGGCGTTCAGACATGATGGTGAATTGGGTAGTGAAAATGAAATTTTGCTATCGAGTTAATAGCGGATTAAGCCCGTGGGTATTGGGCTGAAGGCCTAAATTCCACTGAATTCTCAGCAATCGAGGCAAACCGCTTGCGCACTGGTGCTGCAGGCCTGGCCTTCACAGCAGTGCTCGGTCAGGTAGGCTAAAAGCGCGTTCATGTGCCCGATGTCCGCGCGGTAAATCAGGTTGCGGCCGCGCGCCTCACTGCTGACCAGCCCGGAATGGGCCAGCTCTTTGAGGTGAAATGACAGCGCACTGGGCGCCACGCCCAGTTGCTCGGCCATGACGCCCGGCGTTAGCCCGGTGGGCCCGGCCACCACCAGCGCGCGGAAAACGCGCAGGCGCTGGGCTTGGGCCAGCGCCGCGAGCGCTTTGACGGCAGCGGTCTCATCCAGTGAAGTCAAGGCATCAGTTTGGGATATCGTTTCCATTGTTCAAATATAATTGAATTATTGAAGCGATGCAATCTTCCCTGTCATGTAAACGTTTTCACCAGGAGCCCCAAGCGAATGTCCAACATCACGATTTATCACAACCCACAATGCGGCACCTCGCGCAATGTGCTGGCGCTGATCCAGAACACCGGCACCGAGCCCGAGGTGATTGAATACCTGCACACGCCGCCCACGCGGGAAAAGCTGGTGGCGTTGATCGCCCAGATGGGGGTGCCCGTCAGAGCGTTGATCCGCCATAAAGAATCGCTGTATGGCGAACGCCAGCTGGACGACCCTGCGCTGAGCGACGACGCGCTGATAGACGCGATGCTGGCCCATCCCGTGTTGATCAACCGGCCGATCGTGGTGACTCCGCTGGGTACGCGTTTGTGCCGTCCCTCGGAGGCGGTGCTCGACATCCTGCCCTTGCCGCAGCGCGGCGAATTCACCAAGGAAGACGGCGAGCCGGTCATCAACGAGCAGGGAGAACGCGTTGCCGGACGTTAAACCACTTTCTGCGGATCTTCCGAATATTGACGCGGCGCTTTTTGCTGCGCCCACAGCGGGCCGGTTGCACGCCGCGACACCCAGCACGCACGCGCCGCGCATCTTGCTGCTCTACGGCTCGGTGCGCGAGCGCTCTTACAGCCGGCTCGTCAGCGAAGAAGCGGCCCGGGTGCTGCAAGCCATGGGCGCCGAAACCAAAACCTTTGATCCGCGCGGTTTGCCCTTGCCCGACGACGCGCCCGACACGCATCCCCAAGTGCAGCAACTGCGGCAACTGGCGCAATGGGCCGAGGGCATGGTCTGGTGTTCGCCCGAGCGCCACGGTGCCATGACCGGCATCATGAAGTCGCAGATCGACTGGATTCCGCTGGCCGACGGCGCGGTGCGCCCGACCCAGGGCAAAACGCTGGCCGTCATGCAGGTTTCGGGTGGCTCGCAGTCGTTCAACGCTGTCAACCAGCTGCGCGTGCTGGGCCGCTGGATGCGCATGCTGACCATTCCCAATCAGTCCTCGGTTGCCAAGGCCTTTCTGGAGTTTGACGAGGCCGGGCGCATGAAGCCGTCGGCCTATTACGACCGTGTGGTCGATGTGATGGAGGAACTCGTCAAGTTCACCTTGCTCACGCGCGATGCTTCATCCTATCTGGTGGAGCGCTACAGCGAACGCAAGGAAAGCGCCGAGGCACTGTCCAGGCGCGTGAACCAGCGCGCGCTGTAGCTGGCGCGCCAGCATTTCTTCCAGGCCGTGCGCTCGCTCACCGTTTCAAGCCCGCTCGTGCCGGCGGGCACTGTCACACAAGTGCCATTGAAGTGACATGAGCGCGTCACCTTCGGCTTTCACAATTCCCGCATGACCAGCACCATGGAGCACGCGATGGGAATGAATTTGAACCCGGCCAATGAGCAGGCCAAGCAGGGATCGGGCGTCAGCCAGGCCTTCAGCGCTGCCAGTCACGACCTCGACACGCAGCGTCTGCGCATCCTGCGCTGCACGGCAAAGGCCATGGCCAGCACTCCGGGGGGCTTGCGTTTCACGGCCGGCACCCGACCCTGGCTGGACGGGCTCGCGGGCGGGCGGCCTGCTTTGTCTGCAGCCTCCAGCCAACGCGGCAACCCGGTTTCGCAGGCCGCTGGTGATTGAGCGTCAAAGCCCCTTTTCTGGGGCTTTTTTACAGCGCATCGACACCCCCTCTGAGCGCCGGCGAGCCCGGGGCGTCAGGCCTCCTGCCGCAGGGCTACCAGGCCAGGTAGGCGTAACCCTGTTCCTGAAGTTCCATGAGGGAAGCTGCGCCAACTTCCTCCACCGTGGCGAAGTCCACCATGTCGTCCGGTGTCCAGCCGAGGGAGTGCATGGTGTTTCCGCAGGCGATGAATTTGATGTCATACGACTGCGCCATGCTGCGCACGCGCTGCTGATGCAGGCGCGACACCGGTCGCTTGGGGACTTTAGCCAGCAGATGAATGCCGGGGCCCCAGACCACAACGGTGATGCTGATGTCGTCGACATACTTTTTCAGCAGGGCGCTGATGGAGTTGAAGATCGCCTCCCGATACGCCTCGTCAGCCTGGTTGAGCTGATAGACGATCCTGTGCGGCGTGCCGCTGTCCCGCGTGCTGGCTTGCTTCGGGTTTTGCGCACGGACTGGGGCGGCGCCAGCGGCAGCGGCAACGGCAACGCCTGCCAGCAGGCGGCGGCGGGGCAGAGGCAACGATGAAGAATGCAGTGTTTTCATATCCCCTAGCGTACCTGACACCCCGGTTTTCTGACCGCGACACCCGAAGACGCACGCTGTTGTCGTTCGAAGGCCGGGTAAGTCAACGTGGGGCGCTTTGCAGCAGGCGTCGATAAGGCTGTTGAGCCGATGGTGTGACGCCGGATTTTTTGAGAACCCAGCAAACAAGCCAACAAGGAGTTAGCCATGAAAGAACTACCCAATCCCACCTTTGCATTGTCGCCCGTCGCAATGCCACGGGGGTCACTTCATCAAAGCCGTCATGCTGTCGGTCCAGCCGCTATTCAAAGGCCTGCAATGGGGAAAATCGCCGTCAGCTGGGCCCGGCACCAGGACGAGGTCCGGCAAGCGCAGCGGCTGAGGTATCAGGTGTTTGCGCTGGAAATGGGCGCCACATTGCCCAAAACCCTGCCCGGCCACGATGTGGATCTGTTTGACGACTATTGCGAGCATCTGCTGGTGCGCGACGTGGCCAGCCAGGAGGTGATTGGCACCTACCGGGTGCTGACGCCCACCCAGGCCACGCGCGTGGGCAGCACCTACAGCGACATCGAGTTCGACCTGACGCGGCTGCGCAGCTTGCGTGCGCGCATGGTGGAACTGGGTCGCAGCTGCGTGCACGCCGACCACCGGCACGGCGGCGTGATTCTGGCGCTGTGGGGTGCGCTGGCCGAATTCATGGCGCGCAATCAGCTCGACACCATGATCGGCTGCGCCAGCATTCCCATGCAGCACAACGGCGTGTCCAACGGCCATGCCGCCGCCAGCATCTGGCGCCAGGTCAGGCAAACGCACCTGGCCGCCATCGAATACCACGTGACGCCGCGCCTGGCCTTGCCGGTGGAGCTGCTGGACGATTCGCTGGACGTGGAGCCGCCCGCCTTGATCAAGGGCTACCTGCGCCTGGGCGCCAAGGTGCTGGGCGCGCCCGCGTGGGACCCGGATTTCAATTCAGCCGATCTGCCCATGATGATGCGCATTGCCGATTTGCCGCCGCGCTACCTCAAGCATTTTTCCGGCAACGCCGCGCAGGCATGATGCGAACCCTGTTTGACGGCCTGGGGGGCTTGGGGCGTGGTGGTGGTGGCTATGCGCCGGATCCCGGCGATGATGCGCAGGACAATGACACCCCATCAGTTCACCAGCGCTTTCGCACCATCTTTATTTCCGACCTGCACCTGGGCACGCCGGGCTGTCAGGCGGCCGCGCTGCTGGATTTTTTGAAAGCCCACCCCAGCGACACGCTGTATCTGGTCGGCGACATCGTGGACGGCTGGCAGTTGCGCCGCAAGTGGTTCTGGCCGCAGTCGCACAACGACGTGGTGCAAAAGCTGCTGCGGCGCGCCCGCAAAGGCTGCCGCATCATTTATGTCCCCGGCAACCATGATGAGTTTGCGCGTGAATTTATTGGCCACCAGTTCGGCGGCATCGAAGTGGCAAGCGAAGCCGTTCATACCACCGCCGACGGCCGCCAGTTGTGGATCATTCACGGCGACTATTTCGATGCGGTGGTGCAGTGCGCCAAATGGCTCGCCTATGTGGGCGACAACCTCTATGAGTTCACGCTCAAGCTCAACCGCCACCTCAACAGCCTGCGCGCCCGCATGGGCTTGCCTTACTGGTCGCTGTCGGCTTACCTGAAGCACAAGGTCAAGAGCGCGCTCAGTTATGTCACCGACTTCGAAGTGGCGGTGGCCCACGAAGCGCGCCGCCGTGGTCACCAGGGCGTGGTGTGCGGCCATATTCACCGCGCCGAAATGCGCGACATCCAGGGCGTTCTGTATTGCAATGACGGCGACTGGGTCGAGAGCCGCAGCGCACTGGTAGAGCACTTTGACGGGACGCTGGAGTTGCTGCACTGGGCACCCTCCGCGCATCAGCCAGGCCGCAGCCATGCCGCGGGGGCGGTAAGCGCATGAAAATCGCCCTGATCACCGATGCCTGGCAGCCCCAGGTCAATGGCGTTGTCACCACGCTGGTGGAGCTGGTGCGTGAGCTGGCGCAGGGCGGGCACCAGGTAGAGGTGATTCATCCCGGCCAGTTCACGACCCGGCCCTGCCCGGGTTATGCCGGAATTGATCTGGCGGTGCGACCCAGGCGCGGCCTGTCCGCGAGGCTGGATGCTTTTCAGCCCGAAGCCATTCATATCGCGACCGAAGGTCCGCTGGGCTGGGCCGCGCGCAGTTACTGCCTCAAGCGCGGTTTGGCTTTTACGACAGCCTTTCACACCAGGTTTCCCGAGATCCTGAAGGCGGCGCTCAAGGTGCCCTTGTCATGGGGCTACGCGCTGTTTCGCCACTTTCACAAAGCCTCTTCGGGCGTGATGGTTCCCACCGACGGCGTGCTGCGCATGCTGGAGCGACGGGGGTTTCGCAATCTGCGCAGCTGGACGCACGGCGTGGATACCGCGCTGTTTGCATTCCAGGCCCAGCCGTGCCTGCATGCGCCCATGGGGTCGCTGGTGCGCCCGGTCTCGTTGTTTGTGGGGCGAGTGTCTTACGAGAAGAACATAGAGGCCTTTTTACAGCTCGACATTCCCGGTACCAAGGTGGTTTGCGGGGTCGGACCGCTGGAGGCATCGCTCAGGGAACGCTACAGTCAGGTTCGCTGGATGGGCGTGCTGCCAAGAAGCGAGCTGGCCAGGGTCTATGCTGCTGCCGATGTGTTTGTGTTCCCCAGCAGGTCGGAAACCTTTGGCCTGGTGATGCTCGAAGCCATGGCGACCGGCACGCCCGTGGCCGCTTACCCGGTGGATGGCCCGCTGGAAGTACTGGGAAAACCCGACGGAACTTGTCACGGCGGCGTCATGCACGCCGACTTGCAGCGGGCCTGCTACAGCGCGCTGGCCGTGCCGCGCCACGAGGCCCGTTTGCGTGCCCTGGACTTCACGTGGGCGCGGTCCGCCCAACTGTTTGAACGTTACCTGGTGGCTACACAAAAAATCAACGATTGCCAGCCCCGCCATGCGGGTGCAACATCTGTCAACGGCGCTGTCACACCGGTGTCATCAAACCCGTAGAAACTACGCTTACCTTTGACCATAAAAAATAATGCCTGTTAATGCCCAATTTGCCCGCCCCGGTGGCCGCCACCGCGCCCTCTGTAGAGTTTTTGGACCGCGACCGCAGCATTCTTGCTTTCAATGAGCGGGTGCTGGACTGGGCCAGGCGTCCGGAGGTGCCGCTGCTTGAGCGCCTGCGGTTTCTGTGCATTGTGTCGTCCAACCTGGATGAGTTCTTTGAGGTCCGGGCGGCATCCCACCTGACGGCAGCGCAAAGCAATGAGCAAAAGGGGCCTTATACCGCCGAGACCTTCAAGGCGGTTTCAGCGGCTGCGCACGACATGGTGGCGCGCCAGTATTCGCTCTACAACGATGAATTGTTGCCGGCTTTTGAACGGCGCGGTATCCGTATCGTTTCGCACGGGGAGCGCGATGCGGCGCAGCGGCGCTGGGTCAAATCCTATTTCGAAAGGGAAGTGCGGCCCTTGCTGGTTCCGGTCGGGCTGGACCCATCTCACCCGTTTCCGCAGGTGGCCAACAAGTCGCTGAACTTCATTGTCCGGCTCGGTGGCCACGACGCGTTTGGGCGCCAGAACGAAATTGCCATTGTCAAGGTTCCGCGGGTATTGCCGCGCTTTATCCATATGCCGAGCCGTGGCGGCAACAAGGGCACGCTGTTTGTGTCGCTGTCCAGCGTCATTCGCGCCCACCTGGCCGAGCTGTTTCTGGGCCGGGATGTCGGGCAGTTTTCCCAGTTTCGCGTCACGCGGCACTCCGATCTGGCGGTGGATGAAGACGATGTGAAAAACCTGCGCACTGCTTTGCGCCAAGGCCTGGAGCAGCGTCACTACGGCCAGGCGGTCCGCCTGGAGGTGTCGGCGGGCTGCTCGGAATACCTGTCAGCTTTTTTGCTCAAACAGTTCAACTTGCCGGCGCTGGCGCTATACCGCGTGCATGGTCCGGTCAACCTGGTGCGGCTGACGCAGCTGGTGGATCTGGTCAATGACCCCAAGCTGCTTTTTCCGCGCTACAACGCCTGCTACCCCACGCAACTGCAGCCCGGACAGTCTTTTTTTGAGCGGCTCAAATGCGGTGATGTGTCGATTCATCAGCCGTTTGAAAGTTTTGACGGTGTGCTGGCCTTTCTGCGGGAGGCCGTCCATGACCCGCAGGTGCTGGCAATCAAGCAAACCATTTACCGCACGGGGGCGGATTCGGCGCTCATGGTGCTGCTCCGCGAAGCGGTCCGGCGGGGCAAGGAAGTCACGGTGGTGGTGGAGCTGAAGGCGCGTTTTGACGAAGAAGCCAATATCAACTGGGCAGAAATGCTGGAGTCGATTGGCGCTCAGGTGGTGTATGGCGTGGTGGGCCTGAAGACCCACGCCAAAATGCTGCTGGCAACGCGGCGGGAAGGCAAGCAGCTCAAGCGCTATGCCCACTTGTCGACCGGCAACTACAACCCCGGCACGGCGCGCCTGTACACCGACGTGAGCTACCTGACGGCCGACCCGCTGCTGACCGCGGACATTGACAACGTGTTTGTGCACCTGGCCAGTCAAAGCCGTCTGCCCAGGATGCATCACCTGCTGCTCGCGCCATTTCAGTTGCAGCGCAAACTGGTGGAAAAAATTAATGCATTGGGCGATGCCGCCCTGCTGGGCAAAGACACGCGCATTGTGGCCAAGATGAATGCGCTGACCGACGAAGCGCTGATGCTGGCTTTGATCAGGGCGGGGCAATGCGGCGTCAAAATTGACCTGATTGTGCGCGGCGCCTGCATGCTGCCGGCCCAAGTGCCTGGCGTGACCGACAACATCCGGGTGCGCTCGGTGATTGGCCGTTTTCTGGAGCATTCGCGGGTGTTTTATTTCCGCTGCGCTGAGGAGGAAACACTGTATCTCTCCAGCGCGGACTGGATGAACCGCAACATGCTGCGCCGGGTTGAGTTGGCCTGGCCCGTGACCGACCCCGCCATTCGCCAGCGCATTATTGATGAGTGCCTGGTCGCCTACCTGCACGACGGGGTGGATGCCTGGGACTTGCAGGCGGATGGCAGCTATGCGCGCGTGAATCCGTCAGATCCGGCCCAGCGCCATGGCGCGCAAGCGGCGCTGATGGCCCGCTACACGGCATCCCCCCACTGAGGAACACTTATGGACTTGATTTTGTGGCGTCATGCAGAGGCCGAAGAGGGGCCCGAAGGCGATCCGCCGGGAAGCGGTGATCTTGAGCGCGCACTCACGTCACGCGGAGAAAAGCAGGCCTTTCGGATGGCCAGTTGGCTGGACCGGCAGTTGCCCGAAGGTACGCGCATTATGGTGAGCCCGGCGCGGCGCTGTGAGCAAACGGCGCTGGCGCTGGGGCGCAAGTACAAGGTTCGTACCGAACTCGCACCCGGTGCCGCGCCCGCGCAGTTGCTGGAATTGGTGCAATGGCCCCTGAGCAAATCACCGATCCTGGTGATAGGGCACCAACCCACGCTGGGGCAAACCATTGCACAGTTGCTCGGGCTGCAAGAAACCGACTGTCCTGTCAAGAAAGGCGCGCTCTGGTGGCTGCGCAGCCGCGACCGTGACGGCCGTAGTCAGACCGTCGTCGTTACCGTGCAGTCGCCCGAAGTGCTTTAAGCCGCACTTACTTTTTCAGCGTGGGCCGGCCGGTCTTGATGGTAGGCACCTGCGCCAGTGCCGTCAGGAATGCCGCATCGGACAGGGCGGCCAGGGTCTTGATGGCGGCGCGCAACAATTCGCTTTTCTTGGCGGGGCGCGTCAGTTTGGCGGCGCGCTGCTTGAGGTCGTCGAGCACCAGGTATTCAGTTTTCGGAATGGTGAAGCTGTCGCGTACCAGTTTGGGCTTTTTGGTTTTTTGGGGGAGGGCGACTTTCTCGGATTTCGCCGGCACAATGGCTTTGGCAAGGGGGGCCTTTGCGGACGCTTTTTTTACCACGGCTTTTTTAACAACGGCTTTTTTCGCTGCCGCCGTTTTGATAACGGCCTTGCCCGCAGGGGCTTTGACGGCGGGCAGTTTTGCCAGCGCTGCTTTTGGTTTTGCGGGCGCTTCAGGTTTGGCGCTTGCAAGCGCCGGTGCCGGTTCTGTCGGCATGACCTGTGCCGCTGCAGTGGCCAGCTCTGGTACGGTCGCGGGTATTTTTTTTGCGATGGCCATCGGGCGGTCTTTCTGGATAAATGGTGAAAATAAACGGTTTATACGGTTTATACAGTTTATATGATTTATAGAAAAAGCCCAAGCCGCCCGCGCGCAACCCGGCGCTATTTTCTACAATCCGGAAACGATCAGCTTCCACGGTGTTTTTTGCCATGCCAGCGCTTCTTCCTGCAGCAAGTACGCCGATTGCGGAAAGGCTTCGGCCCAGCCTGGCCTGCAGTTCAGCACAAAAATTCGACCAGGCTCGGCGTCCGTTTCAAGCTGCAAGCCCTGGAGGTCCGGCTCGCGCCGGGCGTGGCACAAAATGACCGCCAGGCGCAGGCACAGCAGTTGCTGAAGGAACGCGCGGTCTTCAAAGTCGGCCTCCAGCTTGCGCAGTTTGCCGCGATGGCCCAGTACCAGCAGGCTCAGCCGGTGCAGTTCCGACTGCGCAAAGCCGGGCGCGTCGGCATTATCCAGAATGTAGGCGCCATGCTTGTGGTAGTCGCTGTGTGAAATCTGGCTGCCAATTTCATGGAGTTGCGCGGCCCATTCGAGCTTGCGCTGCAAGCGTTCCGGCTCGGCCGCGGGCATGTCCGGGCGAGCCATCTGGAACAGGTGCAGGGAGACCTTGCTGACCCGCTGCGCCTGCTCGGTATCCGCATTGAATTTGCTGGCCAGACGCTGCACCGTCGTGGAGCGCAAATCGGTCACATCCTGTTCGCGGTCCAGCAGGTCATACAGCACGCCGTGGCGCAAGGCGCCTTGCGCCGCCTGCATCTGCTCAATGCCCAGTAAATCAAACACGGCCCGCAGCACACTGACACCGCCGCCGATCACCGCGCGCCTGTCATCCTTCATGCCTTCGAGTTTCAGGCGTTCGCCGCTTTGCGCCTTGAGCAGGCGATCGAGCAGCCAGTTCAGGCCTTCTCGGGAGACCGCCCCGGGCGGCCATCCGGCAGCGGCCAGTACATCGCTCACGGCGCCTATGGTGCCGGATGAACCATAGGCCACATCCCAGTCGCTTGAGCGGTAGGCATTGAGCGCTTCGTCGAGGACAGCTTTGGCGGCAATTTCAGCGGTTTCAAAGGCGCGCGGGCTGAACTGCCCGTCGGGAAAATACTTCATCGACCACGCCACACTGCCCACGCGGTAGGACTCCATGGTGCGCGCTTCGAGGCCCTGGCCCAGGATCATTTCGGTCGAGCGCCCGCCGATGTCGATCACCAGCCGCCGTTCGCTTGACTGGGGCAGCATGTGGGCCACACCCTGGTAGATCAGGCGGGCTTCTTCGCGGCCTGAAATGACATCTATTGGAAATCCAAGGATGGTGTGGGCCTGTGCCAAAAACTCGTCGCGGTTGTGTGCTTCGCGCAGGGTCTGGGTTGCCACGGCCCTGACTTCTGTTGCTTTGAAACCCGCCAGCCGCTCGCCAAAGCGGGCCAGGCAGTCCCAGCCGCGCTGCATGGCTTCGGCCGTCAGGTTGCGGTCGGCGTCGAGTCCGTTGCCCTGGCGCACGGTTTCCTTGAGGTATTCGGTGCGGTGGATTTGCCGGTGATCAAGGCGACCTATTTCCAGGCGAAAGCTGTTGGATCCTAAATCCACAGCGGCGAGGCGGGTTCCGTTTTGCATTTTTGAGTATCTTTCTCTGCCTCATCGGTAAACTTTCTTGCCGAATTCGGGCTCAGGAAGCTTGCCAAGTACGTGATATAGCGCAATTTCCGTGATTCTGAAGGTCCGGTAACCATAGGATTTTCTCACGGTCACTTTGACAGTGTTGTTCAAACCCTCGACGATGCCACAGGAGAACTGCTTTTCCGCACGAAAGTAGTTCAGGATCAGTTCGCGGTGGGTGCGTAATCTCTTGGCGACTTTCTTCATGGACTTGACGGGGCAGCGCGCATGAAGAATTAATTGCCACAAAAGTTCTCGATAGCATCCAAATCTTTTTTACCCAAACAAGGCAGGTCAAGGTAGCTCTTGAGGATGTCGCCGTTGGCAACCCCAGTGCGAACCGGAAAAGCCGGACCAATCCGGGCGTTAATAGGGGTTCGCCTGAAATAGTTACCACCGAATGCCAAGCCGGCGTGGGGGGGGCGAGGTCGTAAAAAGTCTTTTTATAATGAAATTGGCAATGTTCAGTTTTACTTTTGGTGATGAGTTGTATGTGTTAGCTAAGTTGTTGATTTAAAAAGAAAAATAAATAAAATTCAACTACGAAGTCGCAGATTTATGGGCGTTTTTGTCACGAACCCGTCATTAACTTGTCACAAACTTGTCACATGGAACCTCTAAAGTTCGGGTTGTTAACTTGTTTATCCAACCGTAAGGAGCCTCATGAACGACAAACGCATTTTTCTCAAGACTTTGGCAGTAGCCGCTTTCGCCACCCTTGGCATGGGCTCTGCCATGGCTGCCGACATCACCGGCGCAGGCGCTACGTTCCCATTCCCGATCTACGCCAAATGGGCTGAGGCCTACAAGAAAGACACCGGTATCGGCCTGAACTACCAGTCGATTGGTTCCTCAGGTGGCATTCGCCAGATCCGCGCCAAGACCGTAGTATTTGGTGCCTCCGACGCGCCGGTGCCAGGCGCCGAACTCGATCGGGATGGCATGGTGCAGTTTCCCGCCATCATTGGCGGCACTGTGCCCGTGCTTAACCTGGACGGTTTCAAGCCTGGCGAACTGCGCGTGACCGGCCCTGTGCTGGCTGAAATATTTATGGGCAAGATCGACAAGTGGAACGATCCCAAGCTGTCGGCCCTGAACCCCGGCAAGACCTTGCCCAACCAGAACATCACCATCGTGCACCGCGCGGACGGTTCGGGCACCACATACAACTGGACCGACTACCTGACGGCCATTAGTAAAGACTGGGCTGGCACGGTAGGTAAGGGCGCCGCTGTGAAGTGGCCTGCCGCGTCATCCGTTGGGGGCAAGGGTAACGAAGGCGTGGCCGCCAACGTAAACCGCATCAAGGGCGCACTGGGTTATGTGGAATACGCTTACGTGAAGAAAAACAACATGAACTTCCTGCAGTTGCAAAACGCTGAAGGCAAGTACGTGAGCCCAGACGACAAGGCCTTTGCCGCTGCCGCTGCGGGTGCCGACTGGTTCAGCGTTCCGGGCATGGGGATTTCCATGGTGAACGCCAAGGGTGTCGACAGCTGGCCTGTCAGCACGGCTTCCTTCATCCTCATGTACAAGGATCCGGTTGACAAGGCCCAGTCCGCCGAAGTGCTGAAGTTTTTTGACTGGGCTTTCAAAAACGGCAAGGGCATGGCCAGTGAACTCGACTACGTGCCGCTGCCCGATACACTAACGGCCCAGATCCGTTCGAAAGTTTGGACGCAGATCGCGAAGTAATTCGGGACAGCTTCAAAAGCGTCCGTCGGCTGGCTTGTGCTGGGCGGCGGACGCTAGCATGTGGTGAGTAGCCCGAAGAGGAATCATTATTTATGAGTGTGGGAACAACCATGAGTTCACAGCCGGTGTTTGTCGAAACCAGTCATCCCAATATGGAGGCGATTGCTGGTCGGCAGCGGATCCAGGACATCTTTTTTCATCGGGTTACGCAAGGATTTTCCCTGCTGGTTCTGGTGGCCCTGATGGGCATCATCGTCTCGCTTTTCATCAATGCCTGGCCCACGTTCCAGAAGTTCGGCTTCAATTTCATCTGGCGCGTTGAGTGGGACATCATCAACGAAGAATTCGGTGCGGCGATTGCGATTGTTGGCACGCTGGCCAGCGCAGGCATTGCCCTGTTGATTGCGGTGCCGCTGGCATTTGGTATTGCCCTGTTTCTGACCGAAACCTGTCCCGTCTGGCTGCGTCGCCCGCTGGGTACGGCGGTTGAACTGCTGGCGGCGGTACCTTCCATTATTTACGGCATGTTCGGTTTGTTTGTGTTTGCGCCGCTGTTTGCTGACTACTTTCAGGTGCCGGTGCAGAACCTGCTCGGATCCATGCCGTTGGTCGGCTTCCTGTTTGGCGGCAGCACCAACGGTTTCGGCATTTTGGCGGCGGGCATTGTGCTCGCCTTCATGGTGCTACCCTTTGTGGCGGCGGTGATGCGCGATGTGTTTGAGATCGTGCCGCCCATCCTCCGCGAATCGGCTTACGCGCTGGGCTGCACCACCTGGGAGGTAGTGCGCCGGGTGGTGCTGCCTTACACCCAAAAAGGGGTTATCGGCGGCATCATGCTGGGCTTGGGCCGCGCCTTGGGTGAGACCATGGCTGTGACCTTTGTGATCGGCAATGCCAACCGCATGCCGACCTCGCTGTTTTCGCCGGGTACATCGATCGCCTCGGTGCTGGCAAACGAGTTCGGCGAGGCTGCTGACTTTCACCTTTCGACCTTGTTTGCGCTCGGATTTTTACTTTTCACGATCACCTTTATTGTGTTGTCGGTCGCTAAGATCATGCTGCTGCGGGCCGAGAAGGCCAAGGGCTTCTAAGCCCGTCTGGTACAGCCAAGAACCTATTTACGACCGGAACATCTCATGGAATTTAACCAGCAACTCTACAAAAGTCGCAAGCGATCCAACGCCATAGGCTTGGCCCTGTCCATGAGCGCCATGGTGTTGGGTCTGTTCGTCCTGCTCTGGATCCTGAGCGTGTTGTTCACCAAAGGCTTTGCCGCGCTGGACTGGAACATGTTCACGCAGTCCACGCCGGCACCCGGTACCGAAGGCGGCGGTCTGGCCAACGCCATCGTGGGCAGCCTGATGATGGTCGGCTTTTCTGTGCTGGTGTCTACCCCCATCGGCGTCTTTGCCGGTGTGTATTTGGCGGAATACGGCGACGAGAGCAAGACGGCGGAACTGACCCGCTTCGTAACCGACATCATGCTCTCGGCACCCTCCATCGTGCTGGGTCTGTTCGTTTACGCCATCGCGGTGGCCACGGTAGGCAATTTTTCCGGCTGGGCCGGTAGTCTGGCGCTATCGCTAATTGCCGTACCGGTGGTGGTTCGCACCACCGAAAACATGCTGCGTCTGGTGCCTGGCAGTTTGCGCGAAGCGGCTTTTGCCTTGGGCGCACCGCGCTGGAAGGTGGCCACGATGGTGACGCTGCGCGCGGCCCGTTCGGGCGTATTGACCGGCCTGCTGCTGGCGGTGGCCCGTATCAGCGGTGAAACCGCACCTCTGCTGTTCACCGCGTTGAATAACCAGTTTTTCAGCACCAACATGAGTGCGCCTATGTCCAATCTGCCGGTCGTGATTTTCCAGTTCGCCATGAGCCCGTACGATAACTGGGTCCGGCTGGCTTGGGGCGGTGCGCTGCTCATCACAATTTCGGTGCTGGTGCTCAACGTGGTGGCACGCGTCTTCTTGCGGGAAAAGAGATCGGGCTAAGCCGCCGCATCCCCACCTCCAACCATCGACGCTTTCTAAAATCTGGAATTGATCATGCCCAACACAGCCATAGGCACAGCCCCAGCTGCAGCCCAAGTACCCGAAACAAAAAATGCGCTCGAACTGCGTAATCTGAACTTCTTTTACGGCAAGTTTCAGGGCCTCAAAGACGTCAACATGAACATCGAAGAACGCAAAGTCACGGCGTTCATCGGGCCCTCGGGCTGCGGAAAATCTACCCTGTTGCGCACCCTCAACCGCATGTACAGTTTGTACCCCGGCCATCGAGCCGAAGGCCAGATCAATTTTTATGGCGAGAACATCCTCGACGCCAAGCAGGACATCAACTTGCTTCGGGCGCGCATCGGCATGGTGTTTCAGAAACCCACGCCATTTCCCATGTCGATCTACGACAACATCGCCTTTGGCGTGAAGCTCTACGAAAACCTCAACAAGAGCGACATGGATGACCGTGTGGAGTGGACGCTGTCCAAGGCGGCACTGTGGAACGAAGTGAAAGACAAGCTCAATCAGAGCGGTCTGTCGCTATCGGGCGGACAACAACAGCGCCTTTGCATTGCGCGCAGTGTGGCGGTGAAACCCTCGGTGCTGCTGCTGGACGAGCCCACCTCTGCGCTAGACCCGATCTCCACCGGTAAGGTGGAAGAGTTGGTGCATGAACTCAAGCATGACTACACGATTGCCATCGTCACCCACAACATGCAGCAGGCGGCGCGCTGTAGCGACTACACCGCCTATATGTATCTGGGCGAACTTATCGAATTTGGTGCGACCGATCAGATATTCCTCAAGCCGAAGCGCCAGGAAACCGAAGATTACATTACAGGAAGGTTTGGTTGATCATGAGTGACAAGCATCTATCCAGTCAGTTTGACAGTGAACTGACCAACGTTTCAACCCGCGTCATGGAAATGGGCGGCTTGGTTGAGTCCCAGATTCGGACCGCCGTGTATGCGCTCGCGCAGTTCAGCGTGGAGGCCTCAAATGAAGTGACTGAAAATGAGCCGCGTGTCAATGCCATGGAAGTGGACATTGACAAAGAGCTGTCCTCCATCATTGCGCGCCGCCAGCCAACAGCGCGCGACCTACGTTTGCTGATTGCCATTTCAAAAACCACTGCAAATCTTGAACGGGCCGGCGACGAGGCAGAAAAAATTGCACGCATGGTCAGGTCCATCATCAGCAGCGGAGCCGCTCGCAACCTGCCGTCATCCGAGCTGGGCATTGCCGCCGACCTGGCATCGGGTTTGTTGCGCAAGGCACTGGATGCTTTTGCCCGGCTGGACATCAATACCGCCGTTTCCATCCTGAAAGAGGATGACGCGATCGATAAGGAGTTCGATGGCTTCGTGCGAAAGCTGATCACCTACATGATGGAAGATCCGCGCACCATTTCGTCAAGCCTGGACCTGCTGTTTGTGGCCAAGGCGATTGAGCGGATCGGCGACCATGCCAAGAACATCGCCGAGTTCATCATTTATGTGGTCAAGGGTGCCGATGTGCGTCACACCTCCATGGAGTCGATTGAATCCGTAGTCCGCTGATCCCGGGTTGATTTTGTATGAAGAAATTACCCCGTGTTTTGGTGGTGGAAGACGAGCCGGCGATTGCGGAACTCGTGGCGGTGAATCTAAGGCACAACGGTTTCCAGCCTATTTGGGCTGCAGACGGTGACAGCGCGCAACGCGAACTGGACGCCGTGTTGCCCGATGTCATTCTTCTCGACTGGATGCTGCCGGGCCAAAGTGGTCTGCAGCTCGCCAAGAAATGGCGTGCCAGCGCGCGCACCAAGGCCATCCCTATCCTGATGATTACAGCCAGAGGCGATGAGCCTGACAAGGTGGCAGGACTGGATGCTGGTGCTGATGACTACATCACCAAGCCGTTTTCTACCCAGGAATTGTTGGCCCGCATTCGTGCGGTACTGCGTCGGCGCGCCCCCGAATCGGTGAACGACAGCGTCACGTTGGGTGCGCTGGTGCTGGATGCGGCCACCCACCGCATTACCTACCAGAACCAGGAGCTCAAATTAGGCCCGACAGAGTTCAAGCTGCTTCATTACCTGATGAAGCATGCGGAGCGCGTTCACAGCCGCAGCCAGTTGCTGGACAAGGTCTGGGGCGACCATGTTTTCATTGAGGAGCGTACCGTGGATGTTCACGTGAAGCGTTTGCGTGAGGCACTGGGGCCTGCAGGCGCGCTGGTGGAAACCGTCCGCGGCGCAGGTTATCGTCTGACGGCGAATGGCCAGGTCCGCTGATGACGGTTAACTTGGTACGTTGCGCATGACCTGGCGCCTTTTCCGTTTTTTCCTGTTCCAGTTAGCGGGCGCTTTTTTGGGCCGGCTGTTGTTGCCTGGCGGCGATTCCAGGCAGGGTATCATTTTGGGTCTCGTGGCGGCGAGCACGCTATGGGTATTGATTGACCTGCAGCGCGTAGGCCGGCTCTTGCTGTGGCTGAAACGTGGCGAGACGTCCACGCCCGCCAAAGTGGACGGGCTCTGGGGCGAGGTGGCTGATCGGGTTCGGCGGCTGGTGAAGGCGCGTGAAGTCAAAGCCGCAGACAGCGAAACCCGCTTGCAGGAGTTCTTGGCGGCTATTCAAGCGTCTCCCAATGGTGTTGTTTTGCTGGATGGCCAGAACCGCATCGAGTGGTGCAACGAAACTGCGTCCGAGCACTTCGCCTTCGATCCGAAGCGCGATGTCATGCAGCACCTCGCCAATCTGTTGCGTGATCCGCTCTTTGCAAGCTATTTGGCGGGCGACGATTACGGGCGTGAAATTGTCATGATGGGTCCGCGCAGTACGGCCAGCAGACCTGTCAGGCTGGCGGTGCATTTGCATCGGTATGGCGAGGGCCGCAAGCTGTTGCTGTCGCGTGACGTCACGGCGCTGGAGCAGGCCGAAGCCATGCGGCGCGACTTCGTGGCCAATGTTTCTCACGAAATTCGCACACCCTTGACCGTGCTCACGGGCTTTGTGGAAACGCTGCAGACGCTGCCGCTCAATGAAGAGGAGCGCGGTCGCTACCTTGGACTGATGGCCCAGCAGGCGGGCCGCATGCAGACGCTGGTGAATGATTTGCTGACGCTGTCACGGCTGGAAGGCAGTCCGCCGCCTGGCGGGAACGAATGGGTGCCCGTGCAGCCTCTTATGGCCGCGTGTGAGCAGGAAGGGCGCGCCTTGTCGGCGCTCCTGACATCCCAGCACGGAAAAAAGCATTTGTTGCAGGTGTTCGACGCGGCTGATTACGAGCTTGCCGGGTCGCGCAGCGAGTTGTTGAGCGCCATGTCCAACCTGCTGAACAATGCCGTCCGCTACACCCCTGCGGGCGGCAGCATCGAGGTCAAATGGCATGTATTACCCGACGGACGCGCAGAGTTTTCGGTCAGGGATTCCGGGCCGGGCATTGCACCGGAGCATATTTCTCGCCTGACCGAGCGCTTTTACCGGGTAGACCGCAGCCGTTCCCGCGAGACGGGCGGAACGGGTCTGGGGCTGGCCATCGTCAAGCACGTCGCTCAGCGCCATGGTGCCGAGTTGCACATTGAGAGCCGGCCGGGCCATGGCTCGTGCTTTTCAATCATCTTTCCGGCAGCACGCGTTCGCCGACTCGCCGCCCGTTGATTGTTCTGGGCGCTGGCTTGGCGCGGCTGCCAGTCGGCTTCACACCGTGGGCACGATCTCCACATCGTTGTTGTAGACATCAACGCGCTTGTCATACAGGGGGATCGTGGTGCCTGTGACGCGGTTCATGACCAGCTTGCCAAGGTCCACGTCGGCAATCACGATCTGTTCCATGTTGGGAACGCCCTCGGCCGCGATGCCATCGCGTGCAAAGGGAAAGTCTGACGGGGTGATGATGGCTGCCTGGCCATAGTGCAGTCCCAGTCCCTCGACGGGCAGGTTCCCGACGGTTCCCGTCACGGCCACGTAGACCTGGTTTTCGATCGCCCTGGCATGGCAGCAGTAACGCACGCGCAAAAAACCCTGACGGTCGTCGGTGCACGACGGAACAAAGATGATGTCAGCCCCCATTTCGCAGACCTTGCGGCTGAGCTCGGGGAATTCGATGTCGTAGCAGATCAGTATCGCGATGCGGCCGTGGGGCGTGTCAAAAACCCGCAATTGGTCGCCCGCATCACCTTTCCATTTTTCTTTTTCCCAGCGTGTCAGGTGAATCTTGTCCTGGGTAAACACTTTGCCTTCGGGCGTGAACAGGTAGGCCGTGTTCAGGAGCTTGCCATCGCGTATGGTGGGATGACTGCCTCCCACCACGTGGACGTTCCACTGCGCCGCGAGTTCCTTGAACAGTTCGATGTAGCGGGCGGTGTAGTCATTCATGTTACGAACGGCCTGGCGCAGGTCACTGGTGTCCATGAATGAAAGCAGCTGGGTCGTGAAGATTTCCGGCAGCAGGACGAACTGGGGCTTGTAGTCGCCCGCAGCCTTCATCACGAAGCGCACCTGGTTTTCAAAGCCGCTCCAGTCGTGGATGGAGCGCAGCAGGTATTGCACCGCCGCGATGCGCACGTTGATGGGCTTGGGTTCGTGGACGTGGGGTGTTGGGGGGGCGGTTTTCATGTGGGTACTTCCTGTGCTGCGGTGCGCGCAAGTTGCAGCGCTGTGGGCCTTGAGGTGTCGTAGTCCGGGTTGATCCAGGCGATCAGCGAGGCGTTGCCTTGTGATTCATGGTCGTCTGCAATGTAGTTTTTCATGATTCCACAGTACCTGAATTCCTCGCGCAGCTGGAAGCTCAGCACCGGATCGGTAAGGTCCCCCCATAGCACCTTGCGCGCGTACAGCTCTACCGTCATCTCGTGCGCGAGCAGGTGGTAGCCTGGCAACCGCCCGCAGGCAATAATGCGGCGCAGGTTCAAGGCCTTGCACACGCGCCGTCTGGCTTCATACAGCGCATGGCCAACGCGCTTGCCGCGCAGCCTGGGCGAGACGAATACCTCCGCGCCGTACAGCGTGTAACCCGCCGGGTTATGGGTGTCGAAGGTTCCTGCCGCCGTGATCTGGTCCCAGGTGTGCTCGTCCGCCCACTCATCCCACAAAATAACCAGGGAGCTTGCGCAGCCCACGAGCTGGTCGCCGTAAAAGGCGACCAGCTGGCCTTCGGGAAACAACTCGATCTGGTGCACCACGCGGTCGCGATGCCAGGCCGCAATGTCGGGATAAACCTCCCGCTGCAGGCGCACCAGCGCGTCGATGTCCTCCAGCCGGGTATTGCGGATAGTTAGTTTTGGCATGAAGGGGATTGTTATGTTAATCGGCCGTCGGTGGTGTCAGACGGACGGCCGACTTACGCCTGGCTTGGCACTTTTAGCCTGCATGCCGGTTGACGGCCCCGAGTTCCGCCAAGAATGGCGCGGGTCGTTCAGTGCCAGGCTAGTTCCCAGGGCTCACCCGCTTGAACACCAGTACGTTTTCATTCTTGTCCGAAGGTCTGCGTACGGTAGCCTGAAACGCCCATTCCGGTAGATTCACCGTGTTGCTCAGGCTGGACTGGGCAGCAACATCCACCACCAGGTAAGGGCAGGCCGCCAGCGCAGTAGCCTGGCGCAATTCAAGCTGGCCGTGGTATTGCAAAGCGGCGGCCTGGGCGCTGCCCAGGCCGTAGATTTCGACACAAGCTTTTTTATCGACCAGACCTGCAACCTGGCGCGAAAGCGGCGCCAAACTGCGCGCATAGTCGAGCAGAGGCAGCCACAGCGTCATCAGCAGCAGCCAGCAAAGGGTGGCGCCGCCGGCCGGTAAGACCAGCGATTTCCAGATCGCCGCGCGTTGTGCTCCGGTTCGCCATTTGACGAGCCAGGACCATGCCAGGGTGGCCGCCAGCGCCGCCAAAAAAGCGAGCCATGAAAAGCTGGGCTCAAACCCGGGAGCCAGTTTGGCGACATTGGCGGCAGGTTGCCGGGGCACACCGGTTTGCATGGCAATCCAGACGACCCAGATGATGAAGGCGCAGCCGGTGAAAAAGAGCAGGGTGAACCAGTCGATCAGCGAGGCTACGCTGCGCTTGAGCGTAGGCAGGGCAAACGCCGCCAGCGCCGCCAGCGGCGGCAGGCTCAGCAGCAGGCTGCGATCCGATGCGGTGGTGGTCAGCGTGGCGGCCACGGCCATGCCTGAAAACCAGAGCGGGAGTGCCACGTGACGGCTCGCCAATTGCCTGCGCCAGCGCCACAGCGTCCACAAGGCAAGAGGCCATGCCGGCCAGGTAAACCACAGCAGCAAACGCCCCAGCCTGCGCCAGTCTTGCCAGGCCGACTGTTCGTCTGCGCCGGGCAAGTGGATTCGCCATCGCCACAGGTCCAGCTTGAAGGCCAGCAGCGAAACCAACAGGGTGATGCCGGTGATCAGTAACACCCAATGCCAGGACTGCTGTTTGCTGGCCACGTCAGCCCGGATGTTTCCCCATCGCATGTGGGTCCACTCCACCAGTGCACCGCCAGCGCCAAGCAGCAAGGCCAGCGTGGGTGCACCGCTCAGGGCGAGCCCGCCCAGGCCTGCGAGCAAGCCCAGTGCAGGGCCCAGAATTCTGGTAGCAGGTCGGAAGGGGCTGGCGGCCATGGCGTAAAAGGCCAGGGCCGTAAAGCCCAGTTGCGCCAGTGCCGGCGTGGTTTCGTGGGACAGCTGGGCCAGGCCCAGGCTGGCAATCAGCGCCAGCAGACCGGCATCGGCAATCGCCCGTGCATAGTCCACCGGGCTGGCCTCCCCGCCAAACGCAAAGGCGACAGGCTGGGCCTGCGGACTGCGGGCCAGGTAATACACCGCGTACCAGGTGGTGAGTAGCGTCAGTGCCAGGAGCATGACAAACGGAATGCGTACGGCCAGGGCCGGGTCCAGAAAGGGCAGTAATTGGATGGCGATGGCGCCAAGCCAGTAAGGGATCAGGGCTTCAAATCCGGTGGTCTGCCCCAACAGTTGGGGCTGCAGCCAGTTGGCGGCTGAAGCGGCCAGCTCGCGCATCACGCCAAACGCGGCGATATCCTCGTTTTTCCAGGGGCCGCGCCCCAAAAATCCCGGCAATACATAAGCTACGCCAAACAGCAGCAGCGCCAACCGTGGCAGGCGGCGCACGGCCGACTGGGCAATGAGAGCGGGGGAGGGTTTGTTCAAAACGTTTGCTTGATCAGGAAAGACGCTGTATCTGGTGAAGGGGGCGTTACGTCAGGCCGCCATCGCAACATGCAGCCAATTTTGCCGAAAAAAAAGCAGCCTGAAATTCAGGCTGCTTTTTGGCAGGCTGGCGAAAGAGTTTTCGCAGCTTACTGGGCCACTTCGGGAGCGGCTTCCGTTGCAGGAGCAGCTTCTTTGGCTGCGGTCTTGCCGAAACGGTTGCGGAAGCGTTCGACGCGGCCACCCATGTTGTCCACGGATTTTTGCGTGCCCGTGTAGAAGGGATGCGATTCGCTGGACGTATCGAGCTTGTACAGCGGCAATTCGCGGCCGTCTTCCATTTTCACCATTTCTTTGGTGTTGGCGCAGGAGCGGGTCACGAACTTGAAGTTGTTGGACATGTCCAGGAAACAAACTTCGCGGTAATTGGGGTGAATGCCTTCTTTCATGATCTTTCCTTTTTCATTGTTTTGGTAGCCACCCAGACCAGTTCCAGGCACTTTCCATGAAGCCCATGATTATGGCATCAAATCAGTGCGTTGCAGTTTTAGATGCAGTGCATGAAGTAAAGTGATCGGCAGGGGCTTTTTAGCCGCCGCGGCGCATCATGTCGAAGAATTCGTGGTTGTTTTTGGTTGCTTTCATGTTTTTCAGCATGAGCTCCATCGACTCGATTTCGTCCATGTTGTACATGAACTGGCGCAAGATGCGTGATTTCTGCAGGATTTCCGGCGCCAGCAGCAGCTCTTCCTTGCGGGTGCCGCTGCGGTTGAGGTTGATCGCCGGGAACACGCGCTTTTCATACAGGCGGCGGTCCAGGTGGATTTCGCAGTTGCCGGTGCCCTTGAATTCTTCAAAGATCACTTCGTCCATGCGGCTGCCGGTATC
>NZ_JAUXNA010000004.1 GCF_030682935.1 Polaromonas sp. | reverse complement strand
CCGGAGACCCAGCCGCTGGTGACGCCCTTGAGGTGGTTGGCGTTGATGTCGAGCCCGACAGCGCGGTGGCCTGCGGGGGCCGCATAGGCCGCGCCGCAAGACCCCAGCGTTTCGGCCAGCACCACCGACACGCCGCCGTGCAGCAGGCCGTAGGGCTGCGGGTCAGGGGTCAGGTCTCCCACTTCCCATATTTCAAATATCTTTTCCATACCCCATCACAACCCGGCTTACTGTCGAGCTCGATACGTCAAAGGCCAATGCTATGGCGGTTTGGCTGTGCTGGTTTTTGTTGGTGAATTTCTTGTCGGCGTATTGCTTCAGATCGCTGTCGTGCGTGGGCGCGCTTGTGAGAATTTTGCTCACGTTGGCTTTGTGGCCGCGTGCAGTGGCGGCTGGATGGATACCATCCAGACCTGCGTGCTTGTGCATACGCGCAATGAAAGCATCATTGCCTAAGCCGGACGAGCCGGAACAAAACAAGTACCCCGGCCTTGCGCTACAAATTCCGCGTACTTGGTGGCAGCCTGGGTAGCGCTTTTGCCGGGGGCCAGCTGGATGTCACGCTGGTACACCGCACCAGCGTATTCAATGCGTAGTGGTCTGACCCTGCGATCCCTTTGCTATTCAGCCGCGCGCCTCCAGCTTGAACTGTAGGGGCCTGTCGGACTTAAAGGAAATCGGCTGCAAATCCGCCTGGACGGTCCATATTTCGCCACTTTTTTGATCAATAGAATGACTATTGACCTGCAAAATCGACAAAATCTGTCCTCGCCCAGCCGAATTTTCACTTCGATTCTTTAAGCCCGACAGGCTCCTCGGGTGTACTTACCCCGAACTTGTCTGTCTTTGATATTTCTCAATTCGCAATCTCAAAGCTCTGCATTTAATTAACAGTAATGGGGTATCTTTTCCCGGGCAAGATCACACCGCCGCAAGGACACGTGGCGAGCGTTTTTCAGACCGTGTCTTGATTGACCGCCGATGAAATATCCTGATCACTTTCTGGAGCAATCATGAAAAAATCCTACAACTTGGGCGTACTTGCGTTCAGCCTGTACGCGGCGGCCGTCGCCTTGTGTGCTCCGGCGGCACTTGCCCAGACGATCGATCCCCCGGCAACCCATCCGTTTTCTCAGTCCAAAGCGATTCCGGGGCGCTACATCGTGGTGTTCAAGAGCAGCGTGAGCAATCCCGCCGCGGAGGCTGCGAATATCATGCGCGGGATTGGCGGGCAGGTAGACCATACCTACGCGCATGCGCTCAAGGGCTTTGCGGCCACCCTTCCGGATGCGGCGCTGCAAGGCATCCGCAACAACCCCCTGGTGGATTACATCGAGCAGGACCAGACCGTCTCGCTCAACCAGGTGCAAGATCAAGCCACTTGGGGCCTGGACCGCATCGACCAGGCGGACCGTCCACTGGACACCCAGTACCACTTCAACTACACCGGCGCGGGCGTGCACGCCTTTATCATCGACACCGGTATCCGGCCTGATCATGTCGAATTCACCGGCCGCCTGTTGACTGGCTTCACCTCGGTGGCCGACGGCAACGGCACCAACGACTGCAACGGCCATGGCACGCACGTTACCGGCACGGTAGGCGGAACCACCTGGGGCGTGGCCAAGGAGGTCTCGCTGATTCCCGTGCGCGTGCTCAATTGCAAGGGTTCAGGCACCTGGAGTGGCGTGATTGCCGGTATCGACTGGGTGGCCGGCAGCGCGTTGCGGCCTGCTGCGGCCAACATGTCGCTCGGTGGCGGCGCATCCACGTCCGTGAACGCTGCGGTGGCGGGCGCCGTGAGCAAGGGCGTCACCATGGTGGTGGCGGCCGGCAACAGCAACGACAACGCCTGCAAGTACTCCCCGGCCGGAGAGCCCAGCGCCATCACGGTGGGCGCGACGACCAGCAGCGATGCGCGCGCCTCGTATTCCAACTACGGTTCGTGCCTGGACATTTTTGCGCCGGGAAGCAGCATCACCTCTGCCTGGAACACCAGCGACACCGCAAGCAATACGATCAGCGGCACCTCCATGGCAACGCCTCATGTCACCGGGGTCGCCGTGCTGGCGCTGGCAGCTAACTCGGCAGCATCGCCTGCGGCGGTGGCTTCCTTCCTGACCACCCATGCCACGACCAACCGGCTCAGTTCCATCGGAACCGGGTCACCGAACCTGCTGGTGTATTCGCTGGCGCCGGGTGCGCCAACAGAGCCGGTGATACAGGTCGTTGCTGTCAAGTCCCTCACTGGGGGCGCCACCAAGCTCGTCAACGGCTGGCGCGCCTATGCCACCGTGACGCTTCGGGACATTAACAATACCAGCGCAATCGTGGCGAATGCCACCGTCCAGGGCCGCTTCTCGCCAGGCGGTACAGCCAGCTGCGTTACCGACAGCACCAGCAGTTGCACCATGAGCAGCGCCAGAATCAATAAGCACACAGGCTCAACGGAGATGACGGTGACGGGTGTTTCGGGCAGTAACCTGAGCTACGATTCCAGCCAGAACTCGGCATCCCAGATCACTATCGTGCAGCCCTGAACAGGTTGGCGCCAACGCCTCGGCTTGGAATAGGGGCGGTGGCGCGAGCAAACGTTGACGCGCTGACCTATTGTGCGGAACACAATCATTCTTCAGCCTGGCCAAATTTCTGGGGCTTTGGCGTGCGCGATGCATGCCCGTGCGGGCGCGCCGCGTACAAGCCCGGCACGACTGCTTGTGCTTCCCGGTTGGAGAGCCAGACAAGGCCGGGCAATGCTGCGGGCTACTGTCCGCAAGGCGGAGTAACGCCGTATGGAACGGCAAGCGCAGTGCCATCGGGTGCGTAGCGCTCTCGCCCAAAAGGTGGACGTGATCGAAGGCAAAAAAGCTCGATTTCATGCGGGTTTACCAAACCAATCAAGCGGTCAACTGCCGTTTCTCGGTTTATAGCTACTTGCGACTGTCCGACAAGGGCGATAGCACGATTTGACTGCTATTTCGGCGCCAGCACCGCCATCGTGATGCGCGACACGCAGGTCAGCTCACCTGCTTCGTTGGTCAGTTCGATCTGCCAGACCTGGGTGCTGCGGCCTATGTGCACGGGGCGCGTGATGCCGGTGACCCAGCCGCTGGTGACGCCCTTGAGGTGGTTGGCGTTGATGTCGAGCCCGACAGCGCGGTGGCCTGCGGGGGCCGCATAGGCCGCGCCGCAAGACCCCAGCGTTTCGGCCAGCACGACCGACACGCCGCCGTGCAGCAGGCCGTAGGGCTGGACCGTGCGGTGATCCACTGGCACGCGGGCGCGAATGAAATCATCGCCGACTTCCAGGAACTCAATGCCCAGATGGGTGACGGCGGTGTTGGCGCTGGACGCGGTGAGCAGTTCGACGGAGATGGCTTGTTTCCAGATGCGCATGACGACTCCATGGAGGTAAATGCTCGACTGTAAGGCGAAGGCGGGCCGGCGGTGACACTTGCTAACGGCGTGGAACCTGGCCCGCGTTATAGTATGTTCGCAGTTTGCGGGGCATCTTTTTTTGCGCCCCCTGCGGCACTCGACCAGCTCATATTCAAGGCCCTGAACCATGTCCCAACACCCGTCTTCTTCTTCTTCCGCGCCCACGCCACTTGAGCAGGCGCTTGATCAGAACGAGAGCGTCAAGGACGCCGTTGAAAATTCGGCGGACGAGTTGCTTGTAATCAACACGGTGCTCAAGCACAAGATTCCCGGCCATGTCCAGACCGATGAAGTGGCCCAGGCGCTGCAAAAAGGCGACGAGCTCGAAAGCAGGATTCAGGAGTCCGCCGAGAACTTGGCGCAGGTCAACGAGGCGCTGGCGCAGGAAATTGCCGACCGCGCCGACCTGGAGCGCGAACTGGCCGCGACCAAAGCTGCCCTGGCCCAGGCCCAATCCCAGGACCCGCGCCCCGCCGACTGAGGCCCGGGCCTGACGTTCGCCGCGCTACTTGCCGCGCCTGAGCAGTGCGTACAGCAAGATGGCGCCAAAGGTGGCGGTGCCTATGCCGCCCAGTGCGAACTGGCCAAACTTCAGGGTGAAATCGCCGGTGCCCAGCACCAGCGTGATGGCCGCCACCAGCAGGTTTTTGTTGTCCGAGAAATCCACCTTGTTGTCGACCCAGATCTTGGCGCCGGCCACGGCAATCAGGCCAAACACCACAATGCTGACGCCGCCCATCACGGGCAGCGGAATCGCCTGAATCAACGCGCCGAACTTGGGGCTGAACCCCAGCACGATGGCCATCAGGGCCGCCACCACAAACACGGCAGTCGAGTAAATCTTGGTCGCGGCCATGACGCCGATGTTTTCTGCGTAGGTGGTCACACCGGTGCCGCCGACGCTGCCCGACACCATGGTGGCAATGCCGTCGCCCATGAAGGCGCGGCCCATGTAGACGTCGAGGTTTTTGCCGGTCATGGCCGTCACCGCCTTGATGTGGCCCAGGTTCTCAGCCATCAGGATGATGGCCACCGGCGCGATCAGCAGCATGGCGTTGGCGCTGAACACCGGCGCCGCAAAGCCGGGTAAGCCAATCCACGCGGCGTTGGCGATGCCCGAGAGGTCCACCGGCTTGCCCAGCCCCAGCCCGTTGGTAAGCACGGCATACATCACGGTCGCCACGACCAGGCCGACCAGAATCAGCAGGCGCTGCAGCATGCCGCGCGTCATCACGGCGACCAGGGCCACGCTGACAAAAGTGAGCGCCTGCATCCACGAGTCAAAGTTGCTGGCCGCCATGTTCTTGACAGGAATGCTGGCCAGGTTCAGGCCGATCACTGCAACCACCGCGCCTGTGACCACGGGCGGCATCAGGCGCTCTATCCAGCCGGTGCCCAGCGCCTGCACGACGGCGCCCATCAGGGTGTAGGCCAGCCCGCAGGCAATAATGCCGCCCAGCGCCACACCGATATTGGGGTTGGGCCCCTGGCCCGCGTAGCCGCTGGCGGCAATCACCACACCAATGAACGCAAAGCTCGAGCCCAGGTAGCTGGGCACCTTGCCGCCGGTGATGACAAAAAAGATCAGCGTGCCAATGCCGCTCATCAGGATGGCGATGTTGGGGTCAAACCCCATCAGCAGCGGCGCCAGCACGGTGGCGCCAAACATGGCAATCACATGCTGCACGCCCATCACGGTGGTGAGCGGCCAGGACAGCCGTTCGTCAGGTCCGATCACGCCGCCTTGTTGCAGCACTGCGTTGCTTTTTTTGGTCCAGTCGAGCATGCCCATTGGGTTCTCCTTGTTGTACGTGCGGCAATATTAAGCGCTAAGCGACGCCGGGCCGGCGGTTGACCAGCACAATGCCTGCCGCCACGGTGGCCAGCGCGGCCAGCAGGCCCGGCGTGACGCGTTCGCCCAGCCACAGCGCGCCGAACAGCAGCGCAAACAGCGGCGTGAAAAACACAAACACCGAAATCTGGGTGGCCGGGTAGCGCCCCAGCATCCACATCCAGGCCAGGTAGCTGGCAAAAGCGCCAATCACGGTCTGGATCAGCAGCGAGCTGACCGCGAACGCGCTGAAGTGCCAGACCCAGACTTCACCCAGGCCCAAAGACAGCGCCGGCAAGGCCAGCGCGCTGACGGCCAGCTGGTAAAAAAGCAGCTTTTCGGCAGACACCCGGCTCAGGCCAGAGGCGCGGATCACCACCGTGGTGAGGCCCCACAGCAGGCCGGCCAGCAGGCCCATCAGGTCGCCGCGCACGGTGGCTGCGTTGCCTGAAAATCCTTCGCGCAAGGCGAACACCACCGCGACAAAGGCGGCCAGCAGCCCGAGCCATTGCAGGCCGCGCAGCTTTTCGGACTTGACCCACAGCGGCACCAGCAGCGCGACCCAAAACGGCGAGGTGTATAAAAAAACCGTCAGGCGCGAGGCCGTGGTGTACTGCAGTCCGCCGTAAATCAGGGCGAATTCGCCGGCAAACAGCGCGCCCGCCAGCAAACCGGCCTGCAGCGAGCCGTCGCGGCCAAACAGCGCAATGCCGCGCCACCGGCACCAGATCCACAGCAGTGCGGTCGCGCCCGCCAGCCGCAGCGAAGCCTGGAACATCGGCGGCATTTCTCCCATCGTGGCCTTGATCAGCACCTGCTGAAAGCCCCAGAACAGGCAGCAGCCCAGCAGCAGGGAAACAGCGAGGGTGTCGAGGTGGGATTTGCGCGCAGCGGCGACGCGCGCTGTCACAACGGGTGTTCGGTGTAGAACTTGCCGCCGTGAAACAGCAGCGGCGCGGCACCGGCGCGGTGGCTGCAGCGCTCCACCTCGCCCACAAAGATGACGTGGTCGCCTTCTTCATAGCGGCTGCGGTTAAAGCATTCAAAGGTGGCGGCGGCGCCGACCAGCAGCGGCGAGCCGCTGGCGCCTTCGGTGAACAGCACGTCGGTCCAGCGGTCTTCGCGCTTGCTGGCAAAGCGCTCGGCCAGCGCTTTCTGGTCGGCCGCCAGAATATTGATGGCGTAGTGCGAACCCGTGCTCAGCGCGGCCATGGAGCCGGCCGCCTGCGACAGGCTCCAGAGCACCAGCGGGGGACTGAGCGACACTGAATTGAAGGAGTTGGCGGTCAGCCCCACCAGCTCACCGGCCGGCGTGCGTGCCGTGACGATCGTGACGCCGGTGGCGAACATCGCCAGGGACGCACGGAATTCCCGCGGGGAAAAACTGGGGCTGCTGGCTTTGTGATGGGACGCTGGGGACAACATAGCCGGCTAATTTAACTCAAGCCTGTGGAATGCGCCTGTCGCGGGACTTGCCGCGCCTGTTTTTCAGGCGCAGGCCGGTCTGCAAAATCCGTCAGACGGACGGCTAAACTGGCCCGCATGCCTTTTCGCCACTTCAACGCTCTTTTCTTCGCGCTGGTGTTTAGCGCTGGAGTCGCCCATTCGGCCGGGCCTTGCGCTGATTTTTAGGCCATATTGCCCAATGTCAGCCGCCAGCTGTGCGAGTCTGCGCAGTTGCGGCCCGGCACCGCCCGTTCGGTCAAGGGGCAGGTGATCTGGGTGCGCGACGCCAAACCCGACAACGCCAGCCTGCGGGTGCTGGTGGTGGGCGCCATCCATGGCGACGAGCCGGCCTCGGCCGCCCTGGCCTTTCACTGGATCAGGCTGGCTGACCCGCCGCTGCTCAAGCCCGGCGCGGCTGGCCCTTACGTATGAACCGGGATTTTCCCCGAGCGTAAGCCGGCCAGGTAGTGGGTCAACTCGCGCTTGACCACCGGCATCAGGAAGTACAGGCCAACAACGTTGGCCAGGGACATGGCAAAAATCATGGCGTCGGAAAAGTCAATCACGGGCTCCAGGCTCATGCTGGAGCCGACCACGACAAATGCCAGGAACATCAGCTTGAACACCAGTTCCGACAAAAAGCTCTCGCCCAGCAGGTAGGTCCAGGCCTTGAGGCCGTAGTACGACCAGGTGATCATGGTCGAGAAGGCAAACAGCACCACAGCCAGCGCCAGCACATAAGGGAACCATGACACGGCGCTGCCAAACGCGGCCGAGGTCAGGTTCACGCCGCTCGCGTCGCCCGCAAGCGCCGTCACGCCGCCGGCATCGACATGGCCGGTGATGATGATCACCAGCGCGGTCATGGTGCAGATCACCACGGTGTCGATAAAGGGCTCGAGCAGGGCGGCAAAACCCTGCGACACCGGCTGGTCGGTCTGCACCGCCGAATGGGCGATGGCGGCCGAGCCGACGCCGGCTTCGTTGGAAAATGCTGCACGCTTGAAGCCCTGGATCAGGGCGCCGACGACCCCGCCGGCCACGCCTTCGGCCGAGAAGGCGCCGCTGACGATCTGACCGAGCGCCCAGAGGATCTGGTCGGCGTGAATGAACAGCACGATCAGCCCGACGGTCACGTAGAGCAGGGCCATGAAGGGCACTACCTTGGAGGTCACGCGGGCAATCGACTTGATGCCGCCAATGATGACCAGGCCCACAAGAATGGCCATCACCAGGCCAAACAGCCAGCCCTTGCCCGCCAGAAAGCTGGCCTCGCCGCCGGTGACGCTCAGCACTTGCTGGAAACTCTGGTTGGACTGGAACATGTTGCCGCCGCCAATCGCGCCGCCAATGCAGCAGACGGCGAAAAACACCGCCAGAAATTTCCCCAGCAGCGGCCAGCCCAGTTCGGCCAGGCCGGTCGAGAGGTAGCGCATGGGGCCTCCCGAAACGGTGCCTGCCGCTTGATTCACCTCGCGGTACTTCACGCCCAGCGTGACTTCGGTGAACTTTGAGGCCATGCCGAGCAGGCCGGCCAGGATCATCCAGAACGTGGCCCCGGCGCCGCCAAGGCTCACGGCGACCGCCACGCCGGCGATGTTGCCCAGGCCGACCGTGCCCGAGACAGCGGTGGTCAGGGCCTGGAAGGGCGTGACCTCACCGGCCATGCTGGGGTCGGAGTAGTGGCCGCGCACCACCGAGATGGCGTGGCTAAAGCCGCGCAGCTGGATGAAGCGAAAGTAGAAGGTGAAAATCAGCGCGGCCAGAATCAGCCAGCCGACGATGAGCGGAAAGCGGGTGCCGGCCACCGGCACGGAATAAAAGATGACCCCGGCCACAGCGTCGGAATAGGGTTGCACGGCGGCACTGATGCGCTGGTCCAGCGTGGGTGCCGCTTGTTGCGCGTGGGCGCTGGCGTGTGCAAACACGGCAGCAGCGGCGGCCAACAGCGCCGCTGCGCGGGCATTGCAGCCCGGCGGGCGACAGCGTGGACCTGACGGTTCCTGTGTTTCAGGCGTCATGGTGACCTCGATTCTTGGGGTTTTCACGGGGTTGCAGGATCTGCCGGCTAGCCCTGCCCGCCTGGTGAGCGGCCAGCGCTCGAAGGCGGATTATGAACAGTCAGTCTAACTGAGCAGACGCCGCTGCCTCCTCCAAATGCATGGGGGTTTTCATCAGGGTTTCATGGAAAGTGAGCCCACGCTTACTGTATGAACGCGGCGTGCGCCAAGACCTGCGCCCACCGTGAGGTGATGGGCGCAGGGCGACTGGCCGGCCAGTGCCGCAGCTTTTGGCGCTGCCGGACCCTGCCGGGGGCAGGGAACCGGTTCAGGCGGTGGGCTGTGCGCGGCGCGGCGCTGCCATGCCGTAAAAACCGAAATTCATGGCAGGCTGCTCGCCGTTGATCAGTTCGGCCAGCGCTTTGCCCGAGCCCGCGCCATGGGTCCAGCCCAGCGTGCCATGGCCGGCGTTGACCCACAGGCCGCGCACTTTGGTCTGGCCGATAAAGGGAATGTTGGTCGGTGTGGCGGGCCGCAGGCCGGTCCAGAACTGCGGCGTGCCGCCTTCTTCTTCCAGCCGCGTGTCGCAGATACCGGGCAGCACCTCTTCAATGCGCTTGACCAGCATGTTGCAGCGTGCCTTGGCCAAGGGCGTATCGAGCGACAAGTCATAGCCGCCCACTTCAATCGTGCCCGCCACGCGCAGCTGGTCGCCGAGCCGGCTCATGGCGCACTTGACCTGGTCGTCAATGGTGCTGACGTAAGGCGCACTTCCCGGCTTGAGCAGTTTGAAGGTGGCGCTGTAACCCTTGCCCGGGTAGATCGGCAGATCGACGCCCACGGTGCGCAGCAGCGGCGCGGTGTAGGAGCCGCAGGCCATCACTACCGCGTCCGGCTTCAGGTGCCGCAGTTCAGTGCCATTTTGGCTGCTGGCGCTTATGGAGCAGGCGCGGACAGCTATTGATTCAATAGCGCCACCAGAGGTTTCAAGGCGCACGATGTCGTGGCCGTACAAAAACCGGGCGCCGCGCTCGGCGCAGCGCTGCGCCAGCGCCTGCGTGAAGATGCGGGCGTCGCCGCTTTCGTCGCTGGCGGTGTAGGTGCCGCCCACGATGCGGTGGGAAAACGAGGTGAAGGCGGGCTCAATCTCCAGCAGTTCGGCCGTGCTGATCACGCGGCGTGCCACGCCATATTTGCGCATCAGCGCGGCGGCGTCGCCCGCCGTATCAAAGGCTTTTTGGTCGGTGTAGTAGTGCGCAATGCCGCGCTCCAGCCGGTGGTATTGAATGCCCGTGGCCTGCACCACGGCCTTGAGCGCGGTGTGGCTGTAGGCCCCCAACGCCACCAACTGCTGCACATTGCGCTCAAACGCAGCGTCGTTGCATTGCGCCAGAAACTGCAGGCACCAGCGCCATTGCAGCGGGTCCAGCTTGGGGCGAAACAGCAGCGGCGCATCGTTGCGAAACATCCACTTCAGCGCTTTGAGCGGCGCGTCCCGGTTGGCCCACGGCTCGCAGTAGCTGACCGAAATCTGCGCCGCATTGCCAAAGCTGGTTTCCAGTGCTGCGTCCGGCTGCCGGTCCACCACCGTGACCTCGTGGCCGCGCTCCAGCAAGTGCCAGGCGGTGCTGATCCCAATAATGCCTGCGCCCAAAACAACAACGTTCATAGAAACCTTTCCTGACCGTCAAGTGTGCAGGAGCTTGCTTTCAATTAACAGAAAAATTAAACTGTTAGTGAAAACATCAGAACGGCTAATACAAAGAGGTCCTCAATGGGTACTTTTGACCCCGATGCGCTCGAGTGCCTGGCCGCCATTGTGGAAGAGGGCGGCTTCGAGCGCGCGGCGCAGCGCCTGTCCATCACGCAGTCGGCGGTGTCGCAGCGCCTGCGGGCACTGGAGGCCCAGGTCGGCACGGTGCTGATTGTGCGCAGCCGGCCGCTCAAAGCCACGTCGGCCGGTCAGTTGCTGCTCAAGCACACCAAGATACTGCGCCTGTTGCGCGCCGATCTGGAACGCGACCTGAAAGAGCTGGCACCGAGTTCGTTGCGCGGTGCGCGCGAAGAAGGGCGCATTTCCATTGCCATCAACGCCGACAGCATTGCCACCTGGGCCCTGCCGGCGCTGACCGAACTGGCGCAGCAGGGGCTGCCCATGGAAATCATCACCGACGACCAGGACTTCACCCATGAATGGCTGCGCCAGGGTCAGGTGCTGGGCTGCGTTACCACGCTCAAGCAGGCCTTGAGGGGCTGCAAAGTAGTGCCGCTGGGCGCCATGGAGTACGTGGCTGTGGCCACGCCGGCGTTTGCGCGGGACCGGCTGGACACGCCCTTGCTGACGGCCCACAATTTTCGCGCTATTCCGTTGGTGGCCTTCAACCGCAAGGACGACATGCAAAGCGAGTTTGTCAGCAAGGCCTTTGGGCTCAAGAGCGTCACGCTCAACCAGCTGTTTGTTCCCTCGTCGGAGGGCCAGCTGCGTGCCGTGCTGGCGGGCTGGGGCGTCAGCGTGGTGCCGCGCCTGCTGGCCCAGGGTTTGCTGGACCAGGGGCTGCTGGTCAACGTCGCGCCGGCCTGCAGTTTGCCTATCCAGCTGTACTGGCACTGCTGGAACCTGTCGTCCGAAGTGCTGGACGCGCTGACTGCGGCCCTGAAGCAGTCTTCCGCGCAGTCGCTGGTGTCCTGCGCTGCAGGCTGACCGCGCGTTATAGGGAAAGTCTGATTTTTGCCAGGCAGGCGGCTGTCTATACTGCTGTGAAAAAGGATATAAACCCATGCTTACAACCCCGTGCCTGGCAAGATGGGGCGCGACTGCAGTCTTTGCAGTCGGGTCCAGTTTCTTGTTGGCCGGCCAAGCACAACCGGCGCCCGCAGCGCCAGCGAGTGCTGCGGCCGGACGCCAGACCGATGCCGGCAATACCCTGAAGATTGGCATCATCGGCCCCTTTACAGGCCCGT
Organism: Polaromonas sp.; assembly: GCF_030682935.1. Taxonomy (GTDB): domain Bacteria; phylum Pseudomonadota; class Gammaproteobacteria; order Burkholderiales; family Burkholderiaceae_C; genus Polaromonas. The sequence goes on along the minus strand of NZ_JAUXNA010000004.1, from coordinate 11,936 downwards.
CGGCGGACTTCGGCGTGCCCATGCGCAACGGCATCCAGCAAGCCGTCGACGAGATCAACGCGGTCGGCGGTTATCTGGGCCGCAAGCTCGAAATAGTGCCCAAGGACGACGAGGGAAATCCCGCCGTCGGGCTGCAGCGCTCGCAGGAACTGGTGGCCGAAAAAGTCATTGCCACCATCGGGTTTTGCAACACCGGGGTGGCCGACAAATCGCTGGAGGTGTTTCAGCGCAACACGCTGCCGCTGATCATTCCGTGCGCCACCGGTTCTCCGCTGACAGCCAGGTATCCGGGTCCTGAAAGCTACATCTTCCGCACGTCCGCCAAAGACGCAATCCAGGCGCCGTTTGTGGTGGAAGACATTCTCAGGCGGGGCTGGAACAAGGTGGCGGTATTTGCCGACACCACCGGCTACGGTGAAGCGGGTCTGAAGGATGTGGAAAGCGCACTGGCCGCGAAAAAGCAGAAGCCGGTCTACGTGGCGCGTTTTGGGCTGGGCGTGAAAGACCTCAGCGAAGAGTTGAAGGCCGCCAAGGCGGCTGGCGCCAACGTGGTGTTCAGCTACACGGTGGGCCCGGAGAACGCCGTGATTGCGCGCGGCCGTCAGGCGCTGAAGTGGAACGTGCCGCAGGTCGGGGCCTGGCCGCTGTCATTTCCTTTCTTCATCGATGGCGCCAAGGAAGCGGCCGAGGGCGCGTTGATGGCGCAAACGTTTATTGCCGAACCCAGCAACGAGCGCCGGGCTTCTTTTCTGACCAGCTACGCGCGCAAGTTCAACGTCAAGAAAATTCCGGTGCCCATGGCGGCGGCGCAAGGCTATGACGCCGTTTATCTATTGGTGTATTCCCTGTTTGGCATACGTGACGGCAAGCTCAGCGGCCCGGCCATCAAAACCGCCCTTGAAAACCTCAGCCGCACCTATTACGGCGTCGTGGCTACCTATGAACGGCCTTTCAGCGCGCAGGACAAGGACGCCCTCACGCAAAACATGCTGGTGATGGGCATGGTGAAAAACGGCGCCATCACCTTTGCCTACCCCGAAGACGCCAAGCGCAATCTGTTTGTGCAGCGAAAGCAATAAGGTCCGGCGGCTGGTGCCGCAGGCTGTGGACTAACCTCCCTTATCAAGCACACCCGTTTCTCTGCGCCGGAAGACCGGTAGGGGTATGACATCGCTTCGCGGTGAGAAAGACAAGGTGATGGGGATGTCGAGTTGGCTGGGACTTCGTTCACGACTGGTGTTCTTGGTGCTGATTGCGCTGGTGCCGGTATTTGCCCTGTTTGCCTGTTCGGCCGTAAAAAACGAACGAACGGCCGTGGCGCTGGCGCATGCCAGCCTGCAGTCTGAAGCCCTGCTTGCAGCGGCGCACCAGCAGCGCCTGTTTGATCGGGTGGCCCAGTTGCTCGGGGATATTTCCAGCGGCCCTTCGATCAAGGACACGCGAAATCGCCTGTGCGTGCAGTACCTCCAGAATCTGCAGGCGCAGGATTCTGGCTATTCCAATCTGGGGGTGGTCGGTCTGGACGGAAAAATTTCCTGCGATGCGCGCAATTCCGGCGACGGCATTGACCTGGGGGATAGTTCCTTTTTCAAAAAGGTCATGGCCGGCCAGAAAATAGCGGTCGGCGACTTCGAGGTGTCGCGCTCCAGCGGGCGCCCCGGTATCGCTTTCGGTGTGCCGGTCACGAGCAGCGAAGGCGTTTTGAACGGCGTTGCGTTTGCGGCCGTAGACATTGTGGAAGTAGCCCGCACCATGGCCGAAAGCGAGGTACTTGACGGTGCGCAACTCCGGCTGATCGACCGGCGCGGCACCATCCTGGCCATCCACCCTTCCATGAACGGCTTGCAGGGAAGTCAGGAACAGGACGCCGTGGTGCTGGAGGCCGCGAAGGCCCGGCAGCCGGGCGTGCGCGAGGCCATGGACCAGGCTGGCCTGACGCGGGTTTACGCCTTTGCGCCGCTGGGCGGCCCCGCAGGCGACAGCCTGTTTGTGGCCATCAGCGTGCCGCGTGACCTCATCACGGCCGGTCCGCGTGCCTTGCTGGGCCGGGATTTGCTGGCGCTGCTGGTCATGAGCGCTTTTGGCGTGGCCTGCGCGTGGTGGCTGGGTCGGCGCCTGATTGTCAATCCTGCCAGGGCGATACTAAAAGAGGCTAACGAGGTCGGGCAGGGTAATCTGGGCGCGCGCGTCAAGATCGGCCCCCTGTTCCACGGTGAACTCGGTGAGATCGGCCGGTCCTTTAACCGCATGGCCGAAGCCCTTCAGACGCGGCAGAACGAACGGGACGCGGCGCTGAGCCGTGTGGACGCAGAGCGCGCCATGCTGGACCTGATCCTCAACAGCATGAGCGAAGGCGTGACCGCCGTCGACACCGCCGGCCGTGTGTTGCTGGTCAATGCCACGGCCCGCAGGCTCTTTACAGCGTCCCAGACCGGCGCGTCGATCGATGACTGCCGCCGTGACAACGACCTGCTGACGCTGGACGGCAGAACCCTCGAACGGTCTGAAGGGCCCTTGACGCAGTCTCTGCGTGGCGTCAGCAGTGACAACCGGGAATTGCTGTTTCGCAGGTCTGGCGTCCAAGACCGTATCTTGAGCATCAGCGCGCGGCCGCTGCTTGACGCAGGCCGGCAACAGATTGGTGGTGTGTCGGTGTTCAGCGATATCACCGGACGCAAGGCCGCCGAAAGTTTTGCGGCGGCGCAAGAGGAGGTGCTGGCGCTGATTGCAGGCGGCGCAGCGCTGGCGCCCTCGCTCGAAGCGATTGTGCGACTGATGGAAAAGAGCGCGCCCGACAGCCTGTGTTCCATCCTGCTGCTGGCGGGCCAGCAGTTGCGCTGCGGTGCCGCGCCCAGCTTGCCGCCCAGCTACAACCAGGCGGTCGACGGCCTGCAGATCGGCGAGGGCGCAGGGGCTTGCGGCACCGCGGCATTCCGCAAGGCGCAAGTGGTGGTGGACGACGTCGCGCAGGACCCGCTGATGCAGGCTTACCGGGAATTGCTGCTGGCACATGGGCTGCAGGCCTGCTGGTCCACCCCCGTGATCGCCACGGGTGGCGAGGTGCTGGCCACGTTCGCGATTTACCGCCGTGCGCCCGGCAAGCCGCAGCCCAGTGACCTGGCCCTGATCGCCACGGCCACCCGGCTGGCCCGGCTGGCGCTCGAGCGCGCCCGCGCCAAGGCGGCCCTGGTCGGCAGCGAGGCGCGCTTTCGCGAACTCGCGGAAAACATCGAAGACGTGTTTTACAACATCGATGCGGCCACCGGCCGCGTGCTTTACATCAGCCCTGGCTATGAAAAAATTTGCGGGCGCAGCTGTGAGAGCCTGTATGCCAACCCGGCGTCGTACAGCGCCAGCGTGGTCGCCGAAGACCAGCCTGTGCTGAAACAGGCCGATCTGCGCAATCATGCCGGCGAACGGTCTGATATCGAGTACCGCATTGTTACCGCAGCGGGCCAGACGCGCTGGATACGCGAATGCGCCTACCCGGTGTTCAACGCCGCCGGTGCACTTGAGCGCGTGGTCGGCACGGCCCGCGATATCACCGAGAGCAAGCTGGCCGGCCTGGCGCTGGCCAGCACCAACCGGGCGCTGCAGATGCTGAGCCGCTCCAGCATGGCCGTCAAGCAGATCGATGACGAAGCCCGCTTGCTGGCCGAGGTCTGCCGCGTGGCGGTCGAGGTGGGCAATTACAGCATGGCCTGGGTCGGTTATGCGCAGGACGACGCGGTGCAAAGCATCAAGCCCATGGCGCATGCCGGTGACGAAAGCGGCTACCTCGCGTCCATCGAGATCAGCTGGAACGAGCAGCATCCCACCGGCCGGGGCCCGGCGGGCCAGGCCATTCGCAGCGGCCAGCCCCAGCAGCGCAGCGACATCAGCCTGGCCAACGATTTTTTCTGGCGCGACGCGTCGCTTGCGCGCGGCTACCGCAGCTCGATCGGCTTACCGCTGCGCGACGGCCAGCGCAGCTTTGGCGTCTTGAGCCTCTACGCCAGCGAGGTTCAGCAGTTCACCCCCGACGAAGTCGGGTTGCTGCAGGAGCTTGCCGACAACCTGGCGTTTGGCATTGGCAGTGTGCGCACCCGGCTGGAGCGCCAGCGCAGCGAAGAAGTGGCGCGCCAGGCCGTCGCCCAGGTGATCGAACAAGCCTCGCTGCTGGACCGGGCGCAGGACGCCATCATGGTGCGCAACCTCGACAGAACCCTGCGCTTTTGGAACAAGGGCGCCGAGCGCCTGTACGGCTGGACCGCCGAAGAGGTGCTGGGCAGGACCATGGAGGAGTTCATGTACCCGAATTCCCAGGCGCTCATCGCGGCCATGGCGCAGGCCGTCGCCAACGGCGGCGACTGGACCGGGGAGCTGGAGCAGGTCACCCGCGACGGCGCGACCGTGTATGTCGAGACGCGGGCAACGCTGGTGCGTGATGCGCAGGGCCGTATCAATGGCGTGCTGTGTATCAACACCGACATCCGCGAGCGCAAGCGGGCCTGCGAAGAAATCCTGCAGCTCAACGCCAGTCTCGAAGAGCGGGTGCTTCAGCGCACCGCCCAGCTGCAGTTTGCCAACCAGCAGCTGGAGGCTTTTTCCTACTCGGTCTCCCACGACTTGCGCAGCCCGCTGAGCACCATCGCCGGATTTGGCTGCCTGCTTGAAAAGAGCCTGGCCCAACCCGACAGCGAGCCGCTGAGCGAGCGCAGCCGCCATTACCTGGCGCGCATACGGGCCGGTGCGGCGCAAATGGGCGAGCTGATCGAGGCCATGCTCACGCTGGCGCAGGTGTCGCGCTCCAGCCTGCGCTGGGAGCCGGTGGACCTCAGCGCCCTGGCGCAGGTCCTGGCCAGCAGCTACCGGGAGCGCGAACCGGGCCGGGGGGTTCAGCTGCAGATCGAGGCCGGACTGAAGGCGCAGGGCGACCCCGGGCTGCTCCGGCAGGTGCTGGACAACCTGCTGGGCAACGCCTGGAAATTCAGCGCCGGCCAGGCCCGCACCGAGATCGCGTTTGGCCACCAAACCAGCAGCGCCGGCGAGACGCTGTACTTTGTGCGCGACAACGGGGCTGGCTTTGACATGGCCCACGCCGAAAAGCTGTTCGGCGCCTTTCAGCGCTTGCACTCGCAGGCTGAATTTGCCGGCACCGGCATAGGCCTCGCGACGGTGCAGCGGATTATTGCGCGCCACGGCGGCCAGATCTGGGGCGTGTCGGCACCGGGGTGCGGCGCCACGTTTTACTTCACGCTGGGCACGGCGACGCTTTAAACAAGGCGTCAAACAGCGGGGCGTAACTGCCGGGTAATGCACTGCACAATAGAGTCAAAAAAGACGAGGCTTGTTCATTTTCTGGATTGACAGGGCAGGCCTTTGTCTAAAATGGCGTCATGTCCTTCAATAGCACCCCCCGCGCGGGCCGTCGCCAGCCCCTGACTGCAGCAACCCGTGACGTCCAGGCCGCTCCAGTCAGGGTGTCGTTCAAAACGCAGATGCTCAAGGCCAGGGAGGACGCCATTGTTCAGGCGGCCAGCCGCCTGCTGGCTGAAAAAGGCTTTGACCTGATGACCGTGGACCAGGTCGCGGCCGACGTCGGGATCGCCAAGGCCAGCCTGTACAAACATTTTTCGAGCAAGGAAGCGCTGGCGGCTGCGGCAATGGTGCAGGTGCTGGACCGGGCCCGTACATTTCTGGCCACCCTGCCCGACGCCAACCCGCTCGACCAGCTCAAGGCGGTGGTGCGCTGGATGATGCAGCTGCAGCTGGCTGGTGAAATGCCCTCGCTGCCCAGCCAGAACTCCAGCCTGCGTGCCACGCTGATGAACAACAAGGCGTATCTCGATGGGCTGATGGCGGCCAGCGACCGGATTGGCGGGTGGATCGAGCAGGCGCAGGCGCAGGGCCTGCTCAACCCGAAGCTGCCGGCCATTGCGGTGCTTTACACCCTGTATGCCCGGGCCTGCGACCCGGTGCTGGATTTCCTCAAGATGGGGGGCCAGCACAGCGACGAGCAGATTGTCGAGCTCGTGCTGGGCACCTGTTTTGATGGGCTGGTGAGCCGCTAGCCCTCTGCAAAAGGGCCTGTGGGGCTATTGAATCAGTAGCAATTACCGGCCCTTGCCAGCGCTTAGCGAACCAGCAGCAGTGGCACCTTGCTGTTGGCCAGCACCTGGGTGGCCACAGAGCCCATCACGAGGTTGCCCAGCGCGCCATGCCCGTGCGAGCCCATCACGAGCAGGTCGAACTTGCCCGCATCGGCCATCTTGGCGATGGTGTCGCCAACAGATCCGACCTTAAAGAGGCTCTTGGCATTGATGCCGTGCCGCGTCAGGAACTTGGACACGGGTGCGATGACCTTTTCGGCTTCGTCCGCGTAATAGCTGTCCACGATTTCCTTGCCCACGGCGGCGCGTGCCCGCGGCGGCAAAGCCAGCTGGACCGTAAGCACCGTGTAGTCATGGTTGACGCTGAACAGCTCGTCATGCGTGGCCAGGTAGGCCAGCATCTTTTTGGTGTAACTGCTGCCGTCAACGGCGAGAAGAATCTTCATGGGGGGCTACTCTTGTAAAGCTGTAGTTTATCCAGCAGTCCCCGCCCGCACTGGATGGACATCAAAATAAAGAAGCAGGCGTCCGGCGCAGCGCCCTGCGGGAACGCGCCGTCGCCTGCAACGCCGGGTTCGGGACCGAGATGACCGCAAGGATGCTATTTATTAAATAGCTGCTGACGCCCGCGCTTGTTGGGCTAGAACCCGATTTTGATCAGTAAATCGGGTTTGAAACCGAGTTGCTCGCCTTTGCGCGCATAGCCCAGCGGGTTGGCCACCACGCGGCAGCCGTGCCTGACGTAGTCGACCGGGCAATGCAAATGGCCGTGCAGCCACAGCGTGGCCAGCGGCAGCAATTCGTCGAGCGAATTGCAAAACCCGGCGGTGCCTGGGCTCAAGCCGTAGCGCGGATCGGCGCTCAGCAGGCTGGGCGCAAAATGCGTGACTGCCACGGTCGGGCCATCAAACGGCACGGCCAGCGCCTGCCGCAGCCAGGCCTGGCTTTTCAGGGCTTCTTCGCGCACCTCGTTGGCCAGCAGGGGCTGGCCCTGACGAAACGAGTGGTTTTTCTTCAGGTAGAAATTGGCAGCACGAAAGGCTTTTTCGCGCGCTTTCAGCTGTTCGCCAAGCGTGATCTCGCCGCCGTCCCGTGCCTTGTCGCTACTCAGTGCATCAAAATCGGCCCACAGGGTGCTGCCCATGAAGCGCACGCCGGCAAGTACCACGGTTTCCTGCTCCAGCCAGACCAGTCCCAGACGCGCGCAGGCCTCGCGCAGCCGCAGCCGGGTTGCGTCAAAATCCAGCCCGTCATACTCGTGGTTGCCAGGGATAAACAACACCGGCGTCGGCCAGCCGGCGCCGCCGCATGCTACCGGCAGTGGAGAAAATCGCGCCAGGCCAAAGTCGTCGATGGCCAGACTGCTGAGCAGCGAGCCGTCCTGGTAAGACCCGATATCTCCGGCCAGCACCAGCAGGTCGGCGCCAGGCAGGGGTTTGGGCATGAAGTGCGGGTGGGACTCGAGGTGCAGGTCGGATAAAAGCTGGATGTTCACCGCTTGATTGTGCGGGAAGACAATAGGGCGTCGTCAATAGGCCATGGCTGCCTGTGACGCCCATCCGCCGGGTGCGTCGGCGTTTGTGGATGCGCCCTTCATCGCAAGACAGCCCAGGAGAATCGCCCATGAAACCACGCATTACCCTGATCACCCTCGGTGTTGACGACCTCAAGAAATCGTTGGCCTTTTACCGCGACGGCCTCGGGCTGGTCACGCAAGGCATTGTGGGCGAAGAATTTGCGCATGGCGCTGTCGTCTTCTTTGACCTGCAGGCGGGGCTCAAGCTGGCGCTCTGGCCACGTCACAGCCTGGCGCATGACACCGGCCTGCCGCCGTCTCAACGAAGTGCACCGGGGTTTGCGCTGGCCCACAATGTGGGCACACGGGAGGAGGTCGATGCCGTCATGGAGCAGGCCAGGCGGGCGGGCGCCACGATCGTCAAGCCGGCGCAACCTGCCTTCTGGGGCGGTTACTCGGGCTACTTTCAGGACCCGGACGATCACCTGTGGGAAGTGGCCTGGAACCCGCAGTTCGACCTGGCCGAATAGGCCGCACGCGCTGGCCGCGCCGTCTGCGCCCGCCTCGGCGTGGACCAGGATTCCGGTCTGGTACACATGCTGACAACATGAAAGATTTGGTTATTGCCAAGCGGGGCCATCAGTGATTTACTTGTATCCCGAATTCGGGAACGGACAAACTGCGGTCATGCCATCCAGCGTTTGCTGTCCCTGTCAGGATGGACGGGCGTGGAGGAGCCGACGCCTTGCTTATCTTCTTTCACGGGCTCCAAAAAGTTCGCAGGAGGTTCCCCATGAGAAGCACGCTTGCCGCACTGTATGCAACCCTGGTCCTTGCCGGCCTCGGAGCGCCTCCCGTCTGGGCGCAGTCAGGTGGCCACATGATGATGATGCCGGATGAGATGAAATGGATGGATGTGCCTTCGCTGCCACCAGGCGCGAAGATTTCCATACTTGAAGGCCCGATCAGCGAAGCTGTCCCGTTTACCTTTCGCCTGAAATTCCCGGCGAATTACCAGATAGCCGCCCATTGGCATCCGGCGATCGAGCATGTCACGGTGATCTCCGGCACGTTCAACCTGGGAACCGGAGACAAACTGGACAACTCCAAAACAGTGGCCCTGTCCGCTGGCGGTGTCGCCATCATGCAGCCCAAGACCCCTCACTTTGGCTGGAATAAAGATGAGGCCATTGTTCAGGTCCACGGTATGGGGCCTTGGGGGATTAGCTACATCAATCCGGCAGACGATCCAAGGAAGAAATAGCCAATCCCCGCTTGGCGCTGGCCTGGACCTCTCCTCAACGTGAGCGCTGGGGCGAGGTGCTGCTGTCCTGCCAGGAGGAACGATGACAAACGAGCCGATGTATCCACGAGGGAATGCGGCGGCTCCAGGACATGCGCGAGACGCGGCCTCGTGCGCATCCAACTGCCGTTACAGGTTTTAAAACCGGATTTCAGGCTGCAAACGCCTTGTCGGCTGCGCGCGCGAGCGTCTCGCGCAACCACAGGTGGGCACTGCTTTGCTGCGACCGGCGGTGCCACACGGCATCGACATGCACCGGCGACACCGCAAAGGGCAAGGGGCGCAACTCCAGTTGCTCGGCAATGCCGGTCACCCGCACGAAGTGGCGCGGCAGCACCGTCAGCAAGTTGGAGTTGGCAACGACCCGGCCTGCGGTAAAAAACTGGTTGACGGTCAGCACCACGTGGCGCTTTTTGCCCAGTGTGGCCAGTGCCTCGTCAATAAAACCAAACGCCCGGCCCGAAAAGCTCACCAGCATGTGGCGCGCGTCGCAAAAGCGCTGCAGCGTCAGTGGGCCGCTGGCCAGCGGGTGGCCCTTGCGCATCACGCAGACATATTCGCCATGGTACAGCCGCTGGTAGAAAAACGGCAGGGCCTCACCGCTTTGGGCCCGGGCTGTCAGGTCGGCCAGCAAGGCTGGAAAATAGCCTACCGCCAGGTCGCAGCTTTCTTCGTCCAGCAGCCTGCGCGGGTCGCGCGTGGTGAGCGGCACCACCCGCATGGAAACGCCGGGTGCCTCGTGCTCCAGCGTCTCGACCAGTCCCGGTATCAGTTCGGCCGCCGTGGCGTCGGCCATGGCCAGCACAAACGTGGCCTTGGCCTGGAGCGGCACAAACTCGTTGGGAATCAGCGATGCCTGCAGCTGCTGCAGCGCCTCGCGAACGGCCGGCCAGATCGCCAGGGCGCGCGGCGTGGGCGCCATGCCCTGGCCGCTGCGCTGCACCAGCTCGTCGCCCAAGGTGTCGCGCAGGCGGCGCAGCGCGTTGCTGACGGCTGGCTGGGTCAGCGACAGGTTGCGCGCCGCCCGCGTCAGGCTGCGCTCGGCCATGACCTCGTCAAAAACCCGGAGCAGGTTCAGGTCCAGCGTACGGAAATTGGGAGAATTCATGGGAAGTTGGCGCCGGTTCAAGACGGTGAGCGGTTCAGGTTATCACGGATGTGAATGTATTTAATCACGAATATAAAGTTGAATAACATCAGGGATTACCCTAAGATTCAAGCACCCCAGACAATCTTGTTGACGGGGACCGTTCAATAGAGGGAGTCCATCATGGCCAGTTTCGTCGATATCAAATATTCCACGCAGCACCCCGGCGTTGTCCGTGCCGAGTCGGCGTTGGACACCGTGCGCCAGTTGGGCCACGGTCTGGCCGGCTCGCGCAGCCTGGCCACCCTGCTGCTGTCGGCCATGGCGGCGGCCGTCATGGTGGTGGCCTACCAAGTGATGGACAACGTCGCCGAAGGCCACCTGATGGTGATCTGGATTTCCATGTGGGCAGCGGCTTTTGCGGTGCTGGCGCTTTTGGCAGGCGCGGCCAGCAACCTGGCCATGCGGCTCAAAGCCGGCCTTGATGCCTGGTCACGCAGCCTGGCCCAGTCCCGCGCTGACCAGCGTCTGTGGGCCATGGCCCAAAGTGACCCGCGCGTCATGGGCGATCTGCAGGCGGCCATGACACGCGCCGACACCGGCGCATAAGCAGCGCAGGCCGCGCCAGCGTCAGCGCCCGCTGACCTGAATAAAAAAAGCCAACCTGATCAGGTTGGCTTTTTTGCGTGCGGGCGCTTAAGCCCGCACTGCACAAGGCACGGCGCAGGTCATGCGCTGTGCCTTTGCTCTTTTCCGGATGCCGGTCAGGCCGCCAGACGGCGCTCGATAGCGGCTTTGGTCTCCCCCAGCTCTTTGGGCAGGTTATGTTCGAGCTGCTTGAACAGTTCGGTGTGAAGTTCCAGCTCTTTCAGCCAGGCCGCTTTGTCCATGCTGGTCACGGTGTCGAACTGCTCGGCGCTGAAGTCCAGGCCGGTCCAGTTCAGGTCTTCGTAGCTGGGGCTCACACCGGTGACATGGTCTTCGCCTTGGCCCTTGCCTTCTATGCGGTCAATCATCCAGGCCAGTACGCGCATGTTTTCACCGTAACCGGGCCAGACAAACTTGCCGTCATCGCCCTTGCGGAACCAGTTGGTGGTGTAGATCCTGGGCAGCGTGGCGTCCATGGCGGCGAGCTTTTCGCCCATGTTCAGCCAGTGCTGGAAGTAGTCGCTCATGTTGTAGCCGGCAAACGGCAGCATGGCAAACGGGTCGCGGCGCACCACGCCGGCCTGGCCGGTGGCGGCAGCCGTGGTCTCGCTTCCCATGGTCGCGGCCATGTACACGCCTTCGACCCAGTTGCGTGCTTCGGTCACCAGCGGCACCGTGGTCGAGCGGCGGCCGCCAAAGATGAAGGCGTCAATCGCCACGCCTTTCGGGTCGTCCCAGGCGCTGTCGAGCGCCGGGTTGTTGGTCGCCGCCACGGTAAAGCGTGAGTTGGGGTGGGCCGCCTTGGTGCCGGTTTCTTTTGCAATCCGGGGTGTCCAGTCATTGCCTTGCCAGTCGATCAGGTGATCTGGCAGCGCCTTGCCCGGTGCGTCATGCTCCATGCCTTCCCACCACACGTCGCCGTCGTCGGTCAGCGCGACATTGGTGAAAATCGTGTCGCGGTCCAGGCTGCGCATGCAGTTCGGGTTGGTCAGCAGGTTGGTGCCAGGGGCCACGCCAAAGTAGCCGGCCTCCGGGTTGATGGCGTAGAGCTTGCCGTCGGCAGCAGGCTTGATCCAGGCAATGTCGTCGCCATTCGTGGTGACGCTCCAGCCCTCAAAACCGGCGGGCGGCACCAGCATCGAGAAGTTGGTCTTGCCGCAGGCCGACGGGAAGGCTGCTGCCACATGGTATTTTTTGCCTTCGGGGTTGGTCACGCCCAGGATCAGCATGTGCTCGGCCAGCCAGCCCTCGTCGCGGCCCATGTTGGAGGCAATGCGCAGCGCAAAGCAT
>NZ_JAUXNA010000001.1 GCF_030682935.1 Polaromonas sp. | reverse complement strand
GAACGCGTTGACGAACTTCAGCCAGCAACCGCCTCCCCCACAGGCGCAACCAGCCCCATCCGATCCAGCGCCCCCGCCAGCTGCCCCACCGTGCGGTCCACCTGGTGCCACTTCTCCAGCCCGAACAGTCCGACGCGAAAGGTCATGAAGTCTGCCCCTTCGTCGCATTGCAGCGGCACACCGGCTGCGGTCTGCAGGCCTTCGGCCAGGAATTTCTTGCCGGACTGGATCTCGGGGTCGGTGGTGTAGCTGACCACCACGCCGGGCGCCTTGAAGCCTTCGGCCGCAACGCTGGGCAGGCCACGGCTTTCGAACAGGGCGCGCACCTGGCTGCCCAGCGCTTCCTGCTCGGCGCGCACCTTGGCGAAACCGTAGGCTTGCGTTTCCTTCATGGCGGCGGCGAGACGTGTCAGGGCGTCGGTCGGCAGGGTCGCGTGGTAGGCGTGGCCGCCTTTTTCATAGGTTTCCATGATCTGCAGCCACTTCTTTAAATCGCAGGCAAAGCTGGAGCTGGTGGTGCTGTCAATGGCCGTGCGGGCGCGCTCGCTGAGCATGACCATGGCGCAGCAGGGTGAGCTGCTCCAGCCTTTTTGCGGCGCGGAAATCAGCACATCGACGCCCGTGGCTTTCATGTCGACCCACACGGCGCCCGAGGCGATGCAGTCGAGCACGAACAGGCCGCCCACGGCATGCACGGCGTCGGCCACGGCGCGCAAATAGCTGTCGGGCAGGATCATGCCGGAGGCGGTTTCCACATGCGGGGCAAAGACGACGGCGGGTTTTTCTTTGGCGATGGCGGCCTGCACGTCGGCGATGGGTGCGGGTGCCCAGGGGGCCTGGGCACCGGGGCCGGTTTGGCGGGCCTTGAGCACGGTGGACGATGCGGGGATGTGCCCCATGTCGAAGATCTGCGTCCAGCGGTAGCTGAACCAGCCGTTGCGGATGACCAGCACATGCTTGGCCGTGGCGAACTGGCGCGCCACGGCTTCCATGCCGTAGGTGCCGCCGCCGGGCACCAGCGCCACGGAAGGTGCGTTGTACACCTCCTTGAGGAGGCTGGAGATATCAAGCATCACGCCCTGGAAACTGCGCGACATGTGGTTGAGCGAGCGGTCGGTGTACACCACCGAAAATTCAAGCAGGCCGTCAGGGTCAACGTTGGGCAATAGTCCGGGCATGATGTTGTCTCTATGTAGTTGGAAAAAAGTCAGCGTGGCAGCTTAGCACGCTGCGCCTCCTTACAGGAAGCGCTCACTTATTAATAGCTTCTTGTGCTTACAACACGGGGGCCAGAGGCCTATTTTGTTTAAAACTGGTCGCCATCCAGGCAACACCAGCACCCGTCCTCGCGCATCAAGCCAGCCACGGGGGCAGGCATCCGGCGTCACGATTTGGCGGGGCGGCGCGCGGCGTGGGCCTGCTTGTGCGCTTCCAGCGTTTCAATCGGTGCGCCCTGCTTTTGCCACTCGGCAAAACCGCCGTCGATGTGCGCCACATTGGTCATGCCCATGTCCTGCAGCGCTTTGGTGGCCAGCGCACTGCGCCAGCCGGCGCCGCAAAACAAAATGAATTCGGTGCTGTCGTCGCCGAACACCGGCTTGAAATAAGGCGAGTCCGGGTCAACCCAGAACTCCAGCATGCCGCGCGGCGCCAGCAGGGCGCCCGGAACGGTGCCCTCGCGCTCCAGTTCGCGCACATCGCGGATGTCGACGATCTGCACCTTGGGATCGCCCCGCCTGGCCTGGACCTCATCGACCGAGTAGGTTTTGACCTGCGCCATGGCCTCGTCAACGAGCTGGCGGAATCCTTTGGTGATAGGCATGCGTGTCCCCTTGTGTGGTTAAAAGTACGCTATTCGGCGGGAATGCAGCCTGTATTGTCGCCAGGTAGTCCCGTTGTCAGCCTTTGACGCATGAAAACCGCACTGCAACCCATTGAACATCTGGGCAGGTTTGAACGACTGCAATTGGTCGAAGACATCTGGGACGAATTCGCATCCGAAACAGACCCCGAAACCCGGGCTGACGTGCTGGATGAACTGGCACGCCGCGCTGCCTGGCGTGACGCCCACCCCGGCCAAGGCAAAAGTCTGGCCCAAATCGCGCAGTCGCTTGGCGTGCACCTTTGACCTGGCAAGTTGTTTTTGAGGCGCCGGCACAGGCTGAAATTGCCGAAGCTTTTGACTGGTATGAACAACGGTCCTACGGCTTGGGCGGCGATTTCCTGCGGGTGATTGGAGCCGCCGAGGAGCAGTTGAGCCGCAACCCGGAAGCCTTTCCGCCCACGCGCGGCCGATTTCGGAGAATCTTGTTACGCCGGTTTCCCTACGCGCTGCACTTTGAGTTGCTGAGCGGCCAGCGCGTCTCTGTGCTGGCCTGCCTGCATCACCGCCGCAGCCCGGCCTGCTGGCCAGGAAATCAAGCCAGCGCCCGCTGAATAATGATTTTCTGCACGTCGCTCGTGCCTTCGTAAATCTGGCAGACGCGCACGTCGCGGTAAATCCGTTCGACCGGGAAATCGCTCACATAGCCGTAGCCGCCCAGCGTCTGGATGGCGGCGCTGCAGACTTCTTCGGCCATTTCGCTGGCAAACAGCTTGGCCATGGCTGCTTCCTTCAGGCAGGGCCGGCCGGCGTCGCGCAGGCTGGCGGCGTGCCAGATCAGCTGGCGGGCCGCTTCGAGCTTGGTCGCGCATTCGGCCAGCCGGAAGCCAACGGCCTGGTGGTTGAAAATGGCGGTGCCGAAACTCTGGCGGTCCTTGGCATACGCCAGCGCCACCTCGAACGCGCTGCGCGCCATGCCCACGCTTTGCGCGGCAATGCCGATGCGCCCGCCCTCCAGACCGCCCAGCGCGATCTTGTAGCCTTCGCCCTCGGCGCCAATCAGGTTGTCGGCGGGGATGCGGCAGTTGTCCAGGTTGACCTGCGCCGTGTCGCTTGAATGCTGGCCCAGCTTGTCTTCGAGCCGGGAGGCCGAATAGCCAGGCGCGTCGGTCGGCACGATGAAGGCGCTCATGCCCTTCTTGCCGGCGCCCTTGTCGGTCACGGCAATCACGATGGCGACCTGGCCGTTCTGGCCGCTGGTGATGAACTGTTTGACGCCGTTCAGCACGTAGGCATCGCCTTCTTTGACTGCCGTGGTGCGCAGCGACGAGGCATCGCTGCCGGTGTGCGGCTCGGTCAGGCAGAAGGCGCCCAGCATGTCGCCCTGCGCCAGGGGAATGAGCCACTGCCTTTTCTGCGCCGGGTTGCCGTAGCGCATGAGGATGGCGTTGACCGGGCAGTTGGTCACGCTGATGGCGGTGCTGGTGCCGCCGTCGCCCGCCGCGATTTCTTCGAGCACCAGCGCCAGCGTGACGTAGTCCAGGTTGGCGCCGCCGAATTCCTCGGGCACGCAAATGCCGTAGGCGCCCAGCGCGGCCAGGCCCCGGTGCGCTTCCTTGGGGAAATAGTGTTCCTTGTCCCAGCGCGCGGCGTGGGGCCAAAGTTCTTCCTGGGCAAAGGCGCGCACGGCGTCGCGAATTTGCTCCTGCTCTGTATTGAGTATCAAATTGGCCTCCAGCCCTTTATTTACCTACGCGAGTAGCCACCTTATTTATAGCACCTCAAGGGCAATAGCCGTGGCTTCGCCGCCGCCAATGCAGAGCGTGGCAACGCCTTTTGTGAGGCCCCTGGCCTTCAGCGCGTAAATCAGCGTGACGATGATGCGGGCGCCGCTGCAGCCAATCGGGTGGCCCAGCGCGCAGGCGCCGCCGTTGACATTCACGATGTCGTGGCTCAGCCCCAGGTCTTTCATGGCGGCCATGGGGACCACGGCAAAGGCTTCGTTGATTTCCCACAGGTCGACGTCCTTGACGTTCCAGCCGATTTTTTTCATCAGCTTGTTCACGGCGCCGACCGGGGCGGTTGAAAACCATTCGGGCGCCTGGGCAAAGGTGGCGTGGCCCACGATGCGGGCGATCGGTGTCGCGCCCAGCTCCCGGGCGGTGGATGCGCGGCTCAGCACCAGCGCGGCAGCGCCGTCGCTGATGGACGAGCTGGAGGCGGCGGTGATGCTGCCGTCTTTCTTGAAGGCGGGCTTGAGCGAAGGAATCTTGTCGAGCTTGACCTTGCCCGGCCCTTCGTCGCTGCTGATGACGGTGTCACCGGCGCGGCCCTTGACGGTGACGGGCGTGATTTCAGCGGTGAAGGCGCCGGACGCCATCGCGGCTTTGGCGCGCTGCACGCTGGCGGTGGCAAAGGCATCCTGCGCCTCGCGGGTGAAGCCGTATTTGGCGGCGCAGTCTTCGCCAAAGGTGCCCATGGAGCGGCCGGGCTCGTAGGCGTCTTCCAGGCCGTCGAGCATCATGTGGTCAAAAATGCGGTCGTGGCCGATGCGCATGCCGCCGCGCGCCTTGGGCAGCAGATACGGCGCGTTGGTCATGCTTTCCATGCCGCCGGCCACCATCACGTCGCGGCTGCCGGCCACCAGCTGGTCATGCGCCAGCAGCGTCGCTTCCATGCCGGAGCCGCACATTTTGGACAGCGTGACGGCACCGGTGCTGGCCGGCAGGCCGCCCTTGAAGCCGGCCTGGCGCGCCGGCGCCTGGCCCTGGCCGGCCATCAGGCAGTTGCCGAACAGCACTTCGTCCACCTTATCAGGAGCGACACCCGAGCGCTCGACGGCGGCCTTGATGGCGGCGCCGCCCAGGTCGTGGGCCGACAGGCTGGCGAACTCGCCCTGAAAAGCGCCCATGGGGGTGCGGGCGGCAGCAAGGATAACGATGGAATCAAGCATGTTCTTCTCCTGGAAAAATGACAAAGAATATTAAAAACAGGGGCGCCGCCGCGCGGGCTTACGCCGCGCTCGCCCCGCCGTGCATGACTGCAAAGCGTTTTTGCTGGTCATACGGAAATACGTCGAAGACATGGCCTTGCTGAATGCGCGCCTGGTGGCGCTGCCAGAAGGCGGCATCGAGCAAATCGGCGTGGTGCTTCATGAACACCGCGCGAACCGCGTCGTTGCCCAGCAGGAAGGGCTCGAAGGTTTCAGGAAACACGTCCTTGGGCCCGACCGAATACCAGATTTCGCCGCTCATTTCTTCTTCTTCGTTGCGCGGCGTCGGCACCTTGCGGAACTTGCAGTCGGTGATGTATTCGATCTCGTCGTAGTCGTAGAAAACGACCTTGCCATGACGCGTGATGCCGAAGTTTTTCCAGAGCATGTCGCCCGGAAAGATGTTGGCCGCCACCAGGTCCTTGATGGCGTTGCCGTACTCGACCACGGCGCGCTCGATCTGCGCCTTGGCGGCGGGCTCGGCGACGCCCATGTCAAAGGCTTCCTGCAGGTAGATGTTGAGCGGAATCATGCGCCGCTCGATGTAGACATGCTTGATGATCACCTCCATCTTGCCGTCGCCGTCGCGGTCGCTGATTTCCAGCTGGCTGGGCGCAAATTTCTCGATCTCGGCAATCAGCTCGTCATCAAAGCGGTCGCGCGGAAACGCGACTTCGCTGTACTCCTGCGTGTCGGCCATGCGGCCGACGCGGTCGTGCTGCTTGACCAGCAGGTATTTGCCCTTGATCTGCTCGCGCGTGGTGTCTTTTTGCGGCGGGTAGTAGTCCTTGATGACCTTGAACACATAAGGGAACGAGGGCAGGTCAAACACCAGCATGACCATGCCCTTGATGCCGGGCGCGATGCGGAACTTGTCGGTGGAATGCCGCAGGTGGTGCAGAAAGTCGCGGTAAAAAAGCGTCTTCCCCTGCTTGGCCAGCCCCAGGGCGTTGTAGATTTCGGCGCGCGGCATGCGCGGCATCATGCTGCGCAAAAACTGCACGTAGGCGGACGGAATGCCCATGTCGACCATGAAATAGGCACGCGCAAAGCTGAACAGGATCAGCAGGTCGTCCTCGCCAAACAGCGCGGCGTCAATCACCAGCCGGCCGGAATCCGCCAGGCCAAAAATACTCTGGCTGTCGCCCCCCGGAGCCCGGCCCGGCGCGGGCTGATGGTGCAGGACCGGCAGGGCAAAGGGAATCTCGTTGAATCCGTTGATGATTTTGCCGACGATGTAAGCGCCCTTGTTGCGGAAAAACAGGCCGGACAGCACCTGTATCTGGAAATTGGCCCGCAGCGTGGTGTCGCCCAGGCGCTCGATCATGGCCGCTGTCACGTAGCCGGCATCGCGCGCCAGGTCTTCAAACTCAAGCCGCAAATCGAAATCGCGCACCAGCTTGACAAGGGTGTCATGCATGGTGTCCCGGCTCGGGTAATAAGCGCGGTAGGTGGGCTGCGCGGTGGGCTCGCTGTTTTCGATGTACTCGGTGCTGACGGCGGGCCGGACAAAAATGAAATTGTTCTGAAAATAGCTGCGGTGCAGGATTTTGGTGGTGACCGAATTGAAAAATGTCTCGGCCAATTCGGGCTGGTGGTGGTCGATCAGCAGGCCGATGTAGTGCAGCTTGACCTGGTGCCAGACGTCCATGGGCTGCTCGCCCGCCTTGAATTCACGCTCCAGCCGCGTCGAGGCCTCCCGCACCCGCAGGTCGTAGAACTCAATGCGCTCGCGCTGGGCGCGTTGCTGGCCGTGCCAGTCCGAGGTTTCAAACCGGTGCTTGGCCCGCGCCGACTCGGTGCGAAACAGCTGGTAATGGCGGTTAAACCCGTCAATCATCGCTTTGGCGATGTCGTAGGCCACCGTGGAGTCAAGGCGCTGTGGAAACATGTTTTTCCTGGGGGATTTTTACTGCGGATGCCAGCAGGTTTACCGCCGGGCCGCCGACACACCCGCGATGGCGGCACGGTACAGGGACTCGATACCCTCCAGGCTGTCCAGCGTGATGTGCAGATCTTGCAGCAGCCCGTCCTTCAGACCATACACCCAGCCATGCAAGGAGACACGCTGTCCACGCGCCCAGGCATCCTGCATCACGGTGGTTTGCGCCACATTCATGACTTGCTCAATCACATTGAGTTCACACAAGATATCGAGCCGCGCTTCAGGCGGCGCCGCCTGAAGAATCGCGCAGTGGCGATCCCGCACATCCTTGATGTGGCGCAGCCAGTTGTCAACCAGCCCCATGCGCAAGTTCTTCAGGGCCGCGTTCACGCCGCCGCAGCCGTAGTGGCCCACGACCATCAGGTGCTCGACCTTGAGCTGGTCTACCGCAAACTGGATGGTGGACAGGCAATTGAGGTCGGAATGCACCACCACATTGGCCACATTGCGGTGCACGAACACCTCGCCCGGCTCCAGCCCGGTGATCTGGTTGGCCGGCACCCGGCTGTCGGAGCAGCCGATCCACATGTACTTGGGGTTTTGCTGACTTTTCAGGTTGGTGAAGAAGCCGGGGCGATCATGCTCCATCTGCGCGGCCCAGGCGCGGTTGCGGGCAAAGAGATCTTGAATGAAGGGCATGGGAATATCTTAATCAGCGGAACCAGCGCAGCGCATAAGGGGCTGCCGGTCAGTTGGCAGACGATCAGAACTTGTCCGGGCGGACAATTTCGACGTCCTGGAGAAAGGCCACCATCGCATAGTTGTCGTAATAGCGGGTCAGGAAGTCTTGCAGCACGGTTTCCGCCAGCGCACGCGTGCAGATGACCTCGATGCGGATGTTGGCGGCCTCCCCCCACGCCGAGTCGCGCACGCCACGGCGACCCTGGCCGCGGGCATCCAGAACGGTGTAACCGCGCACGCCCAGCCGCTTCAGGTCGCGCAACATGATTTTTTCCATCGCCGCTTCGGTGATCACGGTGAGCACGGTTCGTTTTTCTGTCAGCAGGGTCATGGCGTCGCTCCGGCGATTTGGCTGGCCAGCCAGGGGTAAAGCGGAATGCCAGCCAGGATGTTGAGGGGAAAGGTCACGCCGAGCACGGCGGCCAGCGACAGGGCCGGGCTGGCTTCCGGCACGGCCAGGCGCATGGCTGCCGGCACCGCGATGTAGGAGGCACTCGCCGCCAGGGTGGCCAGCAGCGTCATCCCGCCGACCGACAGCCCCAGCAGCATGCCGCAGCCCAGCCCGAGCAGCGCCGACAAGAGCGGCATGAGCAGGCCAAAGGCAACCATGAACACGCCCCGCTGCCGCAGCTCACCCACCTGACGGCTGACGATCAGCCCCATCTCCAGCAGGAACAGGGCCAGCGCGCCCTTGAACAGATCGAAGAACAGCCCCTTGATGGGCGCAAGCCCCTCCGGGCCGGCCGCCCAGCCGATGGCCATGCCGCCCAGCAGCAGGGTCACGCCCTTGCCCAGGAAGGTCTCGTGCGCCAGCCCGCGCCAGTCGGTTTGCTTGCCCACGCCGCGCGCCAGCACGATGCCGACCATGATGGCCGGCACTTCCATGACGGTGAGGAAGATCGCCATTTGCGGCTCGAACGTGATGCCCCGGGTCATCAGCCAGTTGACGCCCACCGCGAAGGTGGCCACGCTCACCGAGCCGTAGTGGGCCGCCGTCGCCGCTGCGTCCGCCCGCCCCAGGCGTCCCACGCCGCGCAGAAAGGCGAAGGCGATCAGCGTCTGCGCCGCCCCAAGAAGGATCACCGCACCGAGTTGCGGCAGCAGCGGGCCAATGGCCTGTTGCGCCAGCCCTTCCCCGCCCTTGAGGCCAATGGTCAGCAACAGGAACACCGACAGGGAGTCATAGAGGGCTGTCGGCAGCTTGAGCTCCGAACGGACCAGGCCCGCCGCCAGGCCGAACAGGAAAAACAGGACGATGACGTCAATCATGGTGCGGCGCCGCCGGCGAAGGCGGCGAATAAGGCGCTGGCGAAAATGGATGGATGCTTTTCAGGGTTCATGGACAGGCATTGGATCACACCGGCGCGTCTGCACCACTGCGCGCGGCTTCGTTGCGCCCAGGTGCGCGGGCCTGCCCTCAAAAGTCTCATAAAGTCTCTGCAAACAATTCCCGTCCGATCAGCATGCGGCGGATTTCGCTGGTGCCGGCGCCAATTTCATAGAGTTTGGCATCGCGCCAGAGGCGGCCCAGCGGGTAGTCGTTGATGTAGCCGTTGCCGCCGAAGATCTGCACGCCCTCGCCCGCCATCCAGGTGGCCTTTTCGGCGCACCACAAAATCACCGAGGCGCAGTCCTTGCGCACCTGGCGCACATGGTCAACGCCGAGCAGGTCCAGATTTTTGGCCACGGTGTAGGCAAACGAGCGACCCGCCTGCAGCACGGTGTACATGTCGGCGACCTTGCCCTGAATCAGCTGGAATTCGCCGATGCTCTGGCCGAACTGCTTGCGGTCGTGGATATAGGGCAGCACGCTGTCCATCACCGACTGCATGATGCCCAGTGGTCCGCCGGTGAGCACGGCGCGCTCGTAGTCCAGGCCGCTCATGAGCACCTTGGCGCCGCTGTTCAGGCCGCCCAGAATGTTTTGTGCCGGCACTTCCACGTTGTTGAACACCAGCTCGCCGGTGTGGCTGCCGCGCATGCCCAGCTTGTCGAGCTTTTGCGCGACGGAAAAGCCTTTCATGCCTTTTTCAATCAGGAAGGCGGTGACGCCGCGCGCACCCAGCTCAGGCTCGGTCTTGGCATAGACCACCAGCGTGTCGGCATCGGGGCCGTTGGTGATCCACATCTTGCTGCCATTGAGGACGTAATAGCCGCCCTTGTCTTCGGCCCTGAGCTTCATCGAGATTACGACGCTGCCGCTGCCTGCCTCGCTCATGGCCAGCGCACCGACATGTTCGCCGAAAATCAGCTTGGGCAGGTATTTCTGGCGCTGTTCCGCCGTGCCGTTGCGCTTGATCTGGTTGACGCACAAATTGCTGTGCGCGCCATAAGACAACCCCACCGAGGCGCTGGCGCGGCTGATTTCTTCCATGGCAATCATGTGCGCCAGGTAGCCCATGCCCGCACCGCCATACTCTTCGCCCACGGTGATGCCCAGCACGCCCAGTGCGCCCATCTTTTCCCACAGGTCCATCGGAAACTGGTCGCTTTTGTCAATCTCGGCGGCGCGCGGCGCGATTTCATCCTGGGCAAATTCGCGCACTGCGTCACGCAGGGCGTCGATGTCTTCGCCGAGTTGAAAATTGAGTCCTGGCATGTTGTTCATGATTGAAGTCTTTCTCTGGAAAATGAGGGGTCTCGCGCGACGATTAATAGGTTTTTGGCACGGGAACGATGGTTTGCTGCATCAGCGCGCAGGCGCTTTGCCGGCCACTGGCATCGAGGTGCAGCACTTCGGCCGTGGTCACGATGATGCGCTTGCCGGCCCTGGCCACGCGGCCAATCGCGCGCAGTTCACCCTCCTTGAAACCGGCCAGGAAATTGATCTTGTATTCGGCCGTGGTCACCTCGGAATCGGCAGCAACCACTGTCAGGGCGGCATAGCCGCCGGCAATGTCGGCCAGCGCGCCCATGGCGCCGCCATGAAAGCCGCCCTGCTGCTGGTTGACGCGCTCCGA
>NZ_JAUXNA010000391.1 GCF_030682935.1 Polaromonas sp. | reverse complement strand
AAAGGCACTTTGGCCTTGATGGCCTGCGGCAGCGCCACCAGGCTGGTGGGTGTGCCAATGTAGCCAAACAGCGCAAACACGTCATCGGCAATCAGCTTGCGGGTGTTTTCGGCGCAGCGGTCGGGCTCGTAGCCGTCATCGAGCTTGCGGATTTCAATCAGATGTTTGCCGATGCCGCCCTGCGCATTGACCTGGTCAAAACAGACTTTGGCGCCGTTGTAAAACTGGATCCCCAGCTGCGCAGCAGGGCCGCTGAACGCCGCCGACTGGCCCAGGATGATTTTCCCCTCGGACTGGGCGCGCGCCACGCCAAAGCCAGCCAGCATCACGGCACCGGTGGTGACGGAGAATTTTCTGCGGTTAAATGTCATGATTCTGCATTCGCAAGGTAATTGAAGGCTTCAAACGGCGGCAACGCGACAGACGAAACCCAAGCGCGCCTTTCACCCGCTACTTTAGTCGAAGTCGCTCCGGATTCCGGGGTGGGTATGCCCTAAAGATCCAGCGCTTTTTGCCGGGCTGCCTTTCACGATAAAGTTGACCCATGAGCCCACCCATCCGCATCGCCCCGGGCGCCCCGGCCCGGCAACCCGCCACCGGCCCGCTGCAGGTGCGCGGCGCCTGCCCCCATGACTGCCCCGACACCTGCGCCCTGCTGACCACGGTGGAGAACGGCGTGGCCATCAAAGTGCAGGGCAACCCCGACCACCCGCAAACCGGCGGCGTACTGTGCGCCAAGGTGTCGCGCTACACCGAGCGCAGCTACCACCCCGAGCGCCTGCTGCAGCCGCTCCGGCGTTCGGGCCCAAAAGGCAGCGGCCAGTATGAAGCCGTGAGCTGGGCCAGCGCGCTCAGCGAGATTGCGGCCCGCCTCCAACCCATCGCGGCGCGAAATCCCGAAGCCATCGTGCCCTACAGCTATGCGGGCACCATGGGCCAGGTGCAAGGGGAAAGCATGGCCGGGCGCTTTTTCAACCGGCTGGGCGCTTCGCTGCTGGACCGCACGATTTGCGCCGCGGCCGGCGGCGAAGGCTTGACGCAAACGCTGGGCGGCAAGGTCGGCATGCGGGTGGAGTTTTTTGCCGAGTCCAAGCTCATCATCATCTGGGGCAGCAACTCGATTGGCAGCAATTTGCATTTCTGGCGCTACGCGCAGCAAGCCAAAAGGGATGGCGCCCGGCTGGTGTGCATTGACCCGCGCAGGAGCGAAACCGCCGAAAAATGCCACGAACACATCGCCCTGCTGCCGGGCACCGACGCCGCGCTGGCGCTGGCGCTGATGCACGAGCTGATCACCCATGACTGGCTGGACCACGACTACATTGCCCGCCACACCCTGGGATGGGACGCACTGCGCGAACGTGCGCTGCAGTGGTGCCCGGAACGCGCGGCGCAAGTGTGCGACGTGCCGGTGGAACAAATCAGGGCGCTGGCCCGCGACTATGGGCAGTGCCTGGTCAACCGGCAGCCCGCCGCAATACGCCTGAACTACGGCATGCAGCGCGTGCGCGGTGGCGGCAACGCCGTCCGCGCCGTGGCCTGCCTGCCCGCGCTGATTGGCGCCTGGCGGCACCGCGCGGGTGGCATGCTGCTGAGCAGTTCGGGCCAATTTCCGGTCGACAAGGCCGCGCTGCAGCGGCCCGACCTGCTGGCGGGACGCACGCCGCGCACCCTCAACATGGTCACCATCGGCGACGACTTGCTGCGCGATACATCGCCCGGCTTCGGCCCGAAAATTGAAGCGCTCATCGTGTACAACAGCAACCCGGTGGCGGTGGCGCCCGAGTCGGGCAAGGTGGTGCGGGGCTTTGCGCGCGAAGACCTGTTCACCGTGGTGCTGGAGCATTTTCAGACCGACACCGCCGACTACGCCGATTTCATATTGCCCGCCACCACGCAGCTGGAGCACTGGGACGTACACAGCGCCTACGGCCACACCGACGCGCTGCTGAACCGCCCGGCCATCGCGCCGCTGGGCCAGGCCAAGCCCAACACGCAAATTTTCCGCGAGCTGGCGGCGCACATGGGTTTTGCCGATGCCTGCTTTGGCGACAGCGACGAGACGCTGTGCCGTGCGGTCTATGGCGACAAGGTCGATTTCCAGACGCTGCTGGACAAGGGCTTTGCGACCCTGAAACTGCCTGCCGCGCCGTTTGCCGACGGCAACTTCCCCACAGCGTCAGGTCGCTGCGAGTTTTTCAGCGAACGGCTGGCCGCGCTGGGCCTGGACGGGCTGCCCGACCATGTGCCCAACTACGAAACGCCGGGCTCATCGAAAGCGTTTCCGCTGGCCATGATCTCGCCGCCCGCCCGCAACTTCCTGAACTCCAGCTTTGTCAACGTGAAAAGCCTGCGCGACATCGAGGGCGAGCCGGTGCTGGAAATCCATGCGCAGGATGCCGCCGCGCGCGACATCGCGTCGGGCGCCATCGTCACCGTATTCAACCAGCGCGGCGAGTACCGCGTGAAGGCCGTGGTGTCCGCGCGCGCCCGGCCCGGCGTGGTCAATGGCCTGGGCGTCTGGTGGCGCAAGCTGGGGCTGGATGGCACCAACGTCAACCAGCTCACCAGCCAGCACCTGACCGACCTGGGCCGCGGGCCGGTGTTTTACGACTGCCTGGTTGAAGTCCGGGCGGCTTGAAAAGCACACCGGCCATGACCACAACCGGACTCCGGGCGGTGCTGGCGGCAGGCGTGGCGGCCCTGCTGCTGACGGGCTGCGCCAGCCTGGGCTACTACTGGCAATCGGTCAGCGGTCATCTGCAGCTGCTCAATGCCGCCCGCCCGGTCGATGACTGGCTGGGCGATGCGCAAACACCGGCCGCGCTGAGAACCCGGCTGGCGCTGAGCCAGCGCATCCGCAGTTTTGCCGTGACCGAACTCAAGCTGCCCGACAACGCCAGCTACCAGCGCTACGCCGACTTGCAGCGCAAGGCCGTGGTCTGGAACGTGGTGGCGGCGCCCGAGTTTTCGCTCACGCTGAAAACCTGGTGTTTCCCGGTGGCCGGCTGCGTGGGCTACCGCGGCTATTTCAGCGAAGCAGAAGCCGTCGCCGAAGCCGCGCAACTCAAGAAGCAGAACCTGGAGGTCAGCGTCTACGGCGTGCCCGCCTATTCCACACTGGGCTGGCTGAACTGGGCCGGCGGCGACCCGCTGCTGAGCACCTTCGTGGCCTACCCGGAAGGCGAGTTGGCCCGGCTTATTTTTCATGAACTGGCGCACCAGGTGCTGTATGTGAAGGGCGATACCGCGTTCAACGAATCCTTTGCCACGGCCGTCGAGCGCCTGGGCAGCCGCCGCTGGCTGGACAGCCAGGCCAGCGAGGAGGCCCGCAAGGCCTACGCCGTGTTGGACAGCAGGCGCCAGCAGTTCCGGACGCTGGCCCTGGCCACGCGACGCGAACTGGCCGCAATTTACAAGAAAAATGAGGCTGTAGCGCAGGATACGCGGACGCAAGCAGCTAGCAAATCAATAGCAATTCAGCGTTTCCATGAGAACTACGCCCGGCTCAAGGCCGACTGGGGCGGCTATGCGGGCTACGACCCCTGGGTGGCGCGCGCCAACAATGCCTCGTTGGGTGCGCTGGCCGCCTACGACGATCTGGTGCCCGGCTTTGAGGCGCTGTTCGAACGCGAAGGCCGCCACTGGCCCCGGTTTTATGATGCGGTGAAACGGCTGGCCCGCCTGCCTGAAGACGAGCGGCACAATGCCCTGAAAATCCACACCGCCTACCCCACAGGAATTCCCCATGGCTGACATCCAGATCGAACGCGCGCACACCCTCAGCCTGCCGCAGGCGCGCAAGATCGCCTTCCCATGGGCCGAACAGGCCGAAGAAAAATTTGACATGGCTTGCACCTACGAGGAAGGCCAGAGCCGCGACCTGGTGAGCTTCATCCGCTCGGGCGTGAACGGCACGCTCACGGTAACAGCCGACCGCTTCGAATTGAACGCCAAACTGGGCTTTTTACTCGGCGCCTTCAAGGAAAAAATCGAGGCGGAGATCGCCAAAAACCTGGACCAACTGATGGCCGACAACCAGGCCACCGAACAATAGACCGCCGGCTTGGAAACCGTGGCCCGGTTGTCCTGCGGCCACAGGGAAATAAAAATCAGCTCAGCTCGGCAATCAGGTCGATGTACTGCTGCATGGCGTCGTCCTGCGAGGCGCCCTTGAGCTTGCTCCAGGCGTCCCACTTGACGCGCGCCACCATGTCGCCAAAGCCCGGCTTTGCATCAGTGTTGTCGCCCGCGCTGCCCTGCTTGTACAGGGCGTAGATCGTCAAAAGCGTGGCGTTGTCGGGACGCTCGCTGAGGTTTTTGGAGTCCAGCATGGCCTGGTCGAAGGCGGCTTTGAGGTCTGACATGCGTGTTCCGTTTCTAAAAATTTCAGCTTGCAAAGCGGCGGGAGGCGATTTCCAGCAGCCCGTCAAAAATCAGGTTGTCCACCAGCTCGAACTCCACCGACATGCTGGGCGCCATCTTCCAGCCGGCGCCGCCGGTCATGATGCAGGCGGGCACCTGGCCGCAATGGCGGGTGAGGTTTTCCACCATGCGCTGCACGGCGCCGGCAATCGCAAAGGTTCCGCCGCTGGTCAGCGCATCGCTCGTGTTGGTGGGGAAATCGGTCACATCGCCGGTCGGCACATGCAGGCCGGCCGTGCCCGACTCCAGCGCGCGCAGCATGATGCCGTGGCCGGGCAAGATGATACCGCCCAGAAATTTTCCGGCGGCGTCGATGGCCTCGACCGTCACCGCCGTGCCCACCATCACCACCACGCAGGGTTTATGGATGCCGCGCGCCAGCAGCCGGTGGTAGGCGCCAATCATGGCGACCCAGCGGTCGGCGCCGAGCCGCGCCGGATGGTCGTAGCCGTTGGTCAAGCCGGCCTCTTGCGGGCTCGACACCACCCAGCGCGGCGCCACCTCCCAGAGGTCCATTTGCTCGGCCACGCGCCGCTTGATGGCATCGCTGGCCACGACGCAACCGAGAATCCGCGACGGCGGGGGCATGGTGCTCCACTCGTTTTCCGCGAGTTTGTCGATGTTTTCCAAAAACACCGCGCCCTGGGCCAGCAGTTTGGCGCCCGCCACCGGCGCGTCGTACTGGGCCCATTTCAGGCGGGTATTGCCTACATCAAGTGCTAAAAATGTCATTGCGCTGAATTATGAACAGATTTGCTTCGCACCTGTTGCCGGGCTCCTAAAGGTTTTCCAAAAGGCGCGCCCGCTGCAAGCGTCAAATCAGCCCGAACCAGCAAGCGCGCTGGATCGCCGCCAGCTTGTTGTCGACCTTGAGCTTGCTCATGGCATTGGCCAGGTGAAAGTTCACGGTGCGTTCGCTGCACAGCAGCGCTTCACCGCTTTCGCGCGCCGTCATGCCCTGAAACGCCAGACGCAGGCATTCCAGTTCACGCGGACTCAAGGGGTTGCGGGCCTCGGCCAGCGCCCGCTTGAACAAGGGCCAGATGTTGAAGGCCGACCAGGCCAGCAAGGCCGGCTCACTGCGGTCGGGCCACTGGCGCGGACTGAAAAGATAGCACTCGAAAGCGCGGCCTGCGGTCAGCGGAAACGCGATCCGGACGACGCTCTGGTAGCCGTGGGCCAGCCAGAGCCTGCGCCAGCGACCCCTGTTTTCGAAAGCCGACCTGGAAATATCCTGCCAGGCCACGAGCGGCGCATCGGAGTCGCGCCAGGGCGCACCAAAATCCCGGCTCTCGGCCAGCGCTTGCGCGGCGTCCAGCAGGCGTGGGGGATGAAGGGCCAGGACCAGCCGGTCATCGTGGCCGGCAAGCGGATCGGGGCCCAGCACCAGGAGGGCTTCCACCGAAAATTCGCGCAAGGCACAGAGCCAGTCGCTGATGACACCGTCCACACGCCCACTGTCAAAGTTAGCAGGTCGCGGCATTAATTCACCGGAAAGAGAACAAGCACAATACAGCCAAATGTCAAATGCATCATCAGTCAGGTTTCCGGTTGTGCTGGAGAAATTCATAACGTGAGCAGCGCCCGCTTCAGCGCGTGGCTTGCGCGGCATCCCTTGCTCCAGTGGCTGAGCAAGGAGTTGATACTCGCACCGATGGAGCCCATTTTGCATCCATCGCCATGGCGCCTGCGGTGGCTGGGGCTGTCTATTTTTTTGGGTCATGCCCTTTATGGCTGGATATGGTCGGCCTGGCTGCCGCAACCCTATGAGAACCTGACGCTGCGGGTCATGGCCAGCCTGCTGGGCTGCAGCCTGATGACACGCCGGGTCAACCATGACCCCGGCAACCGCCTGACGCAGGTGGTCTTTGGTCTGGTGTTCTGGCTGGAGTTGCCGGTTTTGTTCAGCTGGATGTACCTTTGCAACAGCGGCAGCACAGTGTGGCTGGCCAGCATGGTTGCGATGGTGCTGATTTACTACCATGTCACCGACTGGCGCCTGGCCACCCTGGGAACGATTACGGGTGGTTTGCTGGCGTGGATCCTGTTCCAGCAACTCGAGCCAGCGGTCCCGCAGATCCCGGAGGACCAGCGCGCCGTCCATGCCGTGGTGTTTGCGTTTGCATGGTCCTTTGCACTCATGCTGAATCTGTCGTCTGCCAACCTGCGGCGGGAGCACCTGACCAGCGCCCTCGCGACGATGGGCATCATGGCGCACGAACTGCGCACGCCGCTGTCCACGGCCGCGCTGATTGGCGACGCGATCCAGCTGGAAGTGCAGCGCCACCCCGACCACCCGCGCGCACCGCAGCTGGACAAGCTGGCCTTGCGTCTGCACGCGCTGGTGCGGAACATGAACCACCAGATCGACACGCAAATCGCCAACGCCAGACTGCTGCAGCTGCCGCGCTACACCGAGCTGGTTTCCGCCGCCCAGCAGGTCCATGAGGTGGTGGCGGCCTATCCCTACCCCTCGAGCCGCCAGCGCGAGTGCGTGAAGGTGCTGATCCACAATGATTTCGTCTTCCGCTCTTGCGCCACCCAGTTTTCGCAGGTGCTGGACAACCTGATCAAGAACGCGCAGCACTCCCTGATGGCGGCTGACTCCCGCTATCCCCTTGGGGCGCTGCGCATAGAAGTAGGCCTGCTGAAGGAGCGCGGCCGTATCGTTGTGGCAGACGAGGGCATGGGGATTGACGCGGCGTTGCTGCCGCATATTTTCAAGCCTTTTTTCTCCAGCAACCGCAGCACCGGGCACGGCCTGGGTCTGGCTTTTTGCCAGCAGGTGGTTCAAAGTGCCGGCGGCAGCATTCAGGTGAAATCAGAATTCGCGGTCGGCGCGATTTTCACCATCGAGCTCCCCGTCGCGGTCGGCTAGCCGCACCAAACGGCCGAATTTTTAATGCGCTTTCGCTGATTTTTTACAACCTTGATGAACCCGACAACCCTCTCTTTTCCCCTCTACCGCCGCCCAGGGGGCGTGGTGTTTCTGGACGACGACCGGGACTATCTCGAAATGCTGGCCGAAGTCATGCCGCCTGACTGGTATGTGCGGCTGTTTCTGCGCCCGGTGGCCTGCATCGAGTTTCTGCAGCAGGAGCCTCCCCTCTGGGAGGCCGACGCGTGGGCCCAGCAGGAAATCGTCAATCGCTGGCGCCAGGGGGCGTCCCTGATTCCGCAAATCCTCCAGTACTGGCGTGAAGACGGCACGGCGCGCTTTGCACTGACCCAGGTCTGCGTGGTGGACTATTCCATGCCAGCGATGAGCGGACTGCGGGTTTTGAGCGCGTTGACGGGATGGTCGGGTTCGCGCATTTTGCTCACGGGCCGTGCCGACGAGCAACTCGCCGTATCGGCCTTCAACCGCGGCCTGATCAATCAGTTCATTCCCAAGCAGTCCGCCGAGATTCGCCTGCGCCTGACCGATGCCATCCAGAGCCTGCGGCAGTTTCCCCATGCACGCCATCAACCGACCTGGCGCGCCACCCTGACGCGTGAGCAGCATGCGCTGCTGTGCGACCCAGCCATCGCGCAGGCGCTGGAACACCTGACGCGCAGGCAGGGCTGGATAGAGCATGTCGTCATCGGATCCCCCTTCGGCGTGCTCGCGCTTGACCAGAAGGGCGGCGTGAGCTGGCTGCAGCTGGAGCCCGCCGAAAACCTGCCGGAACTGGCTGAAATGGCCGCGTCCCAGGGTTGGGATGCACCCACAGTCCAGGACATTCGCGCCGGCAAGAGACTCCTTGATCTGGAACTGCAACTGGCGCTGGGCACCAGACAACAAGCCCAGCCACGCCAGGCGTTCGCCATGGCTGGCGAGTCGGCACGCCTGTATGCGGCCCTTTTCGCGGTCAACGAGACCTTCAGTCCGGGCTTCATGCGCAGCCACGAGCGCTTTATAGCGACCTGTGGCGAAAGGCGGCTGCAGGACTAACCGCAGACCGACCAACGCGGGCGCGCCGCGCAATCGGCCAATCCCGGGGTTTGACGAGGGGTGCGATGCGCTGGGTCAGCCGAGATCCGAGGGCGGGATTGCGAAAAGCTGCAATGGCTGGTGAGAGTTTTCGTTCAAGTACGTGCATAAGGTTGTTCCGTTCATAAAAAACAAGCTTATTGAAAACTTTCTCACATATTTTTACCGTCAGCACCCTGTTATAAATAACAGGGCAGCCATCCAACGCGCCATCAACAGCCCTTATGAAGACCCATGATTAGCATCGTTGCGTTTTCATGATTTGTAGCCCGGTATTATTTCTGTCGCCAGGGCAGGCCATGAAAACGCCACCCACCCAGCAGGCCTCGATGCCCCTGATCGTCCGGATCGCCTTCAAAACCCTCCAGAATGTTGTAGGCCTCAAGGCCCAGTTCGCTGGCCCTTCGGGCAGCTGCGATAGAACGCACACCACTGCGGCACAGCAGCACTATTTTTTTTCCGTCGGGCACCGCCGCCTTCAGACCTTCGTCGAAACCGGCGTTCATCGCCATGCCGGGCCATTGCTTCCAGGCCAGCGTTAGCGCACCCGGTACATAGCCCACCCATTCCCGCTCGGCATCGCTTCGCACGTCGACCAGCACCGCCTCGCCCGACTGCACCCAGGCAAAGGCAAGCTGCGGCGCGATGTCGCCGGCGTAGCCTGACGCGGGCTGTATTTGAAACGGTGCGGACGCATTCGATGGCGTAACGGTGTGCATATCGGAACCTGTCGTGTTTTCAGCGCAAGCCGTGCCAGCAAGCACATGCTTGCCCGGGCCCGGCACTGGCCAACCGCGAGTGTATTCTTTCAACGCGGCCACAGGCATGGCGGATGATTATGGCGAGTTGGTGCGCCACGGGCGACCGGCGGGATGCAGAATCAGGGGGAAACCCCGGCAACCAACGGAAACCCTGATGTCCTCTAACCGCATTGAAGCCCCCGCGTCGCCAGACGCGCCCCCTGGCAAGGCTGACCTCAAGTCGCTGGCCAAACTGATCGCCCGGTGGCAGCCACCCCCCACCAGCGCTGTGCCGTGCGAGGGCAGTAAAAAAGGGAAAAGCTGGTCGCTGGCCGACTTCGATCCTGCGGCCAAGCCGTTTTCCGGCGGGAACAAACTGGCCGACAAGGCGGCCGTCGATATGCTGGCCATCGAGCTCGACGCACTGCAAAACCTGTTCTATGCCGACAAACGCTACAAGCTGCTGGTGATTTTGCAGGGCACCGACACCTCCGGCAAGGACGGCACCTTGCGCGGGGTGTTCAGCCGCATCAGCCCGCTGGGTGTGCACACGGTGGGATGGAAAGCGCCGAGCGAGGACGAGCGCGCGCACGACTACCTGTGGCGCATTCACCAGCTGGTGCCGCGCGCGGGCGAGATGATGATCTTCAACCGCAGCCACTACGAAGATGTGCTGGTGCCGCCCGTCAACGGCTGGATCACGCCCGCCCAGACGGCGCAGCGCTATCAGCACATCAATGACTTTGAGCGCATGCTCGCCGAGACCGGCACGGTGGTGCTCAAGTTCATGCTGCACATCAGCCTTGAAGAGCAAGGCCGGCGGCTGCAGGAACGCATTGACGACCTGGAAAAAAACTGGAAGTTCAGCATGGGCGATCTGGAGGCGCGCAAGCAGTGGCCGCAGTACCAGCAAGCCTATGAGGACCTGCTGAATGCCACCAGCACACCTTGGGCACCGTGGACGGTGGTGCCCGCCGACTCCAAGACCCATCGCAACCTGATGATCGCCACGATCGTGCGCAGCACGCTGCAACAGATGGATTTGCGCTACCCGCCCAGCGATCCGGCGCTAAAGGGCCTGAAGATCACCTGATTGGCGAACAGGCCCTCAAGGGAACCTCAGTGCCCGCCGCCCAGATAGGCCGCCCTCACTGCCGGGTCGTCACGCAGGCTGGCCGCTTCGCCATGCACCGTGATCCGGCCATTTTCCAGCACATAGCCGTAGTCAGCCACCTTCAGGGCAGCAGCTGCAAACTGCTCGACCAACAGCATGGTGACGCCACGCGCCTTCAGGTCGGCAATGATGCGGAACACCTCTTCGACCAGAATCGGCGCCAGTCCCATTGAGGGCTCATCGAGCAGCACGATTTCGGGATTCAGCATCACGGCGCGCGCCATGGCCAGCATTTGCTGCTCGCCGCCCGACAGCGTGCCGGCCAGTTGGTTGCGCCGCTCTTTCAGGCGCGGGAACAGGTCCATCGCCCGCTCAAGATCGCCCTGCACGTCACCCTTGGGGCGGCTGCCGGTCAGGCGCGGGAAGGCGCCCAAAATCAGGTTATCGGTCACCGTCATGGTGGCAAACACGCGCCGGCCTTCAGGTGAGTGGGCCAGGCCCTGCTTGGCGATGGTGTAGGACTCCAGGCCATCGATGCGCTTGCCGTGCAGGTTGATCTCGCCGGCAGTGGGCTTGATCATTCCCGATATGGCCCGCATGGTGGTGGTTTTGCCGGCGCCGTTGGAGCCAATCAGCGTGACGACCTTGCCCTTGGGCACTTCCATCGAAATGCCGTGCAGGACCTGCACCTTGCCGTATCCGGCCTCTAGATTCTTGATGCTCAACATGGTCAATTCCTTCCTTATGCGGCCGTGCCACCGAGGTAAGCCTCGATGACCTTTTCATCAGCCTGCACATCGGCGGGCTTGCCCTCGGCAATTTTCTGGCCGAAGTCGAGCACCGAGACGGTGTCGCACATGCTCATCACCACATCCATGTGGTGCTCGATCAGGATCACGGTGATGCCGTGGTCGCGGATCTTGCGGATGATGGTCACCAGCTCCTTGATGT
Organism: Polaromonas sp.; assembly: GCF_030682935.1. Taxonomy (GTDB): domain Bacteria; phylum Pseudomonadota; class Gammaproteobacteria; order Burkholderiales; family Burkholderiaceae_C; genus Polaromonas. The sequence continues at coordinate 6,400 of NZ_JAUXNA010000391.1, read as the reverse complement.
CGGGCGCGGTCAGGCCGGCAGCCGGTTCGTCCAGCAGCAGCAGTTGCGGGTCGAGCGCCAGGGCACGCGCGATTTCCAGCAGGCGCTGTTTGCCATAAGGCAGGTTGCGCGCTTCTTCGGCGGCCAGATTAGCCAGACCGACAAAGCGCAGCAAGCCCATGCCGCGTTCGATGGCGGATGTTTCCTCGCGCCGGTAGCGCGGCGTGTGCAGCGCCACATCAACGATGTTGCTGTTGAAGGTGTGGTGCAAGCCGACCTGCACGTTTTGCAGCGCCGTCATTTCACCGAACAGCTGCACGTTCTGAAAGGTCCGCGCAATGCCTGACAGCGCGATGTCGGACGAGGTGCGCCCGACCACCGAACGCCCGGCAAAGTCGATGCTGCCGGCCGTTGGCACATAAATGCCGGTCAGCACATTCATCATGGTGCTCTTGCCCGAACCGTTCGGGCCGATCAGGCCGTGAATGGTGCCGCGCTTGATGCGCAGGTCAACCTGGTTGATCGCTTTAAGGCCGCCAAACTGCATCAGCACGCCTTTTGCAATCAACAGGTCGCCGCCTGTCTCTGCGCCACCGGCACCGGCGGCCACCGAAATGGCATCCTTGCCATCGTCCACGCCTGCCCTGCCGATGAATTCAGGTGCCGACTTGCGCACATGGAAGAGAGCGCGCACAAAACCGACGATGCCGTTTTGCAGGTAATAGACGACAAAAAGAATCATCAAGCCAAAAATGCTCAGTCGCCAGTCAGTGATCGAGTCCAGCCAGAACGCAAAGCCGGCCAGCGCCATCGTGCCGAACACCGGTATGGCCATGGCCTTGGGGCTGGTGATTTTTCTGAGAATACCCACCACCGCGCCCACCGCGATCAGGATCGCCAGCACCGAAGCCACCATGCGGAAAAGTTCCAGATCATCCAGCAGCTTGGGCAGAATCACGATGATGGCCGCGCCCAGCAAAGCCCCGGCGCGGGACTTGCGGCCGCCCATGATGACAGCCAGCAAAAACAGCACCGTCAACTCGAAGTTGTAGGTATTGGGCGAAATGTACTGCTCCGAATAGGCATAGAGACTGCCGGCCAGGCCGGCAAATCCGGCGCTGATCACGAAGGCATACACCTTGTAGCGGTAAACCGAAACGCCCATGCAGTCAGACGCCACCGGGCTGCCGCGCAAGGCCTCGAACGCACGGCCCAGCTGCGAGCGCAGGATGCGGTCCACCACGACCAGTGAAATCACCATGAGCGCAAAAGTCAGCCAGTAAAAGTCGTGGTCATTGAGCTTGTAGCCGGCAATCGATGGCTTGGGAATCGTGATTCCGAGCGGGCCTTCGGTGAGGAAGGTCATCTCGTTGATCAAAATCTGGATGATGGTGCCGAACGCCAGCGTCACCATGGCCAGGTAAGGCCCGGTCACACGCAGCGCCGGCAGGGCCAGCAAGGCGCCAAAACCGGCCGTCACGGCAATACTGGCCGGGATGATGACCCACAGCGGCGCGCCCAGCTTCATGAACAGCACGCCGGCGGTGTAGGAACCCACGCCGAACAGGCCGGCATGGCCCAGCGACACCTGGCCGGTGTAGCCGACCACGATGTCCAGTCCGTACAGCAGGATCGCGTAAATCATGATCGTGCCGACCATGTGGATGTAATAGGAATTGCTGGTCATGAGTGGCACAGCGGCCAGCAAGGCCAGCCCTAACACGGCAGCAATAAGAGTCTTGCGGTTCATCTTCAAACTTTCTTGATCGCGTTTTTACCGAACAGGCCGGCAGGTTTGAAAGCCAGTACCAGCAGCAGCAGGACCAGTCCGGGAACGTCCTTGTAGCCCGTGGAAAGGTAAAAACCAGTGGTGGTTTCAGCCACACCCAGAATGATGCCGCCCACAATAATGCCCATGCCGCTGGTCAGTCCGCCAATGATGGCGACCGCAAAGGCCTTGAGGCCCAGCACCGCGCCCATGGTGGCGCCCGTCATGGTCAGCGGCGCGATCAACGCACCCGCAAACGCAGCAGAAGCAGAAGACAGCGCATAGGAAAAGGTGATCACCAGCCCGGTGTTGATACCCATCAGCTTGGCCGCATCGCGGTCGTTGAACGTGGCGACTACCGCTTTGCCGTAAATCGTCTTGCGGTTGAAAAACTCAACGGCCAGCATCATCAGCACGGCACCCACCACCACGAGAATCTCCATGGGCAGCACATTGGCACCCAGAATCTTCATGGGTGACTCGGGCAGCGGCGAGGGGAACTTCATGTCGTCCCGTCCCCAGACATTTTCTGCCACGTTCTTGAAAATAATACCCAAGGCGATGGTCGACATGATCCAGCCGAACTCGCTCTTGATCTTGATTGCGGGACGCACGCCGATACGCTCGACCAGGCCCCCCTGGAACAGACCAAAAATAATGACCAGGGGGAGCATCAACCAGTAATTAACGCCCATGTTAACCAGGGTCAATCCGACCATGGCACCCAGCATGAGCGCATCGCCCTGACCAAAATTAAGGGTGTCGGAGGTCTGAAAGGTCAGCTGGTATCCGAAAGCAATGACCGCGTAGATCATGCCCATCGCAACACCGCTGAAAATAAGTTGAAGCAGGATTTCCATAAATTCAGTTCCACAAAATGGGTGAGCGCCTGATTACTCCGCATTGCAAGCAGGAGCAGGCGCCGATGGCGTTCGACATAAAAAAAGCACCGCGAAAGCCGAATCGGCCGGCGCGGCGCCTGTTTCTCATGTCAACCAGCCAAATTACTTCTTGGCAGCGGGTGCTGCAGCCTTGGCGTCCTTAACACGCAGGTCGCCGCTTTTCTTCATGTCTTCCGCATAGGCGTAGACCACGCGGCCTTGTTTGACTTCACCGAGCACAGGAATGTTGGCCGTGATGGCCTCATGGTCGGTCTTGGTGAAAGGCTTGTCATAGGTCGTCACGACGCCTTCAACTTTGGTATTGAGGTTTTCCAGGGCTTCGCGAATTTTAGGGCCATCCGTGCTGTTAGCCTGCTTGATGGCGGCTGCGAGCAGGTACACGGAGTCATAGCCCTGCGCTGCCGACACCGGTGAATCAATGCGGTTGTTCTTCGGCTTGAAGGTTTTCAGGTAGGCATCAATGAAGGCCTTGCGCTTTGGCGTGTCGGCCTGCTGGATGAAGGTTTGCGGCATGCGCGCACCTTCACCGCCTGGGCCGGCATTGTCAATGAAGTTGGCCATCGAGAGCGTCCAGCTGCCGATCATCGGCACCTTCCAGCCCAGCTTGGTCATGCCGTTGGCAATCTGCGCCAGTTCAGGGCCGATGGCGTAGGTGAGCACAGCCTCTGCGCCGGCTTCCTTGGCCTTGAGCAGCTGGGCGGTCATGTCCACATCCTTGACATTGAACTTCTCGACGGCGACGGGCTTGATGCCTTTGGCGTCGAGCGCTTTTTCCAGGTCTTCCCGGCCGAGCTGGCCGTAGTTGGTGGAATCCGCCAGGATGGCGACCTTCTTGAAGCCGCGGCGGGTGATGGCCTCCTCCACAATCATGGGCGCCTGGATGCTGTCGGCAGCCGCATTGCGGAAGATGTAGTTCTCGGGCTGGTCCTTGAACTGCTGCGTGACGATGCTGCCGGTGGCCACGTTGTTCATCACGGGAATCTTGGCTTCCTGGAAGAAACGCTGCGATGCCAGTGCCACACCGGTGTTGATGTAGCCGACCGTCGCAGCGACTTTTTCCTTGTTGATCAGTTCCTGGGCGATCTGCACGCCGCGCTCGTTCTTGGCCTCGTCATCACGCTCGACGAGTTGCAGCTTGCGACCGATCACGCCGCCGCTCTTGTTGATTTCCTCGGTAGCAAGCCTGACACCATCACGCATGCTCACGCCCATGGAAGAAGAACCTCCGGTGAAAGGCCCTTGCACCCCGATCTTGATCGGCTCGGCTGCGGTAGCAATGCCGGCAATGCTCAAAACAGCTGACGCAACGGCCAATTTGGCAAAACGAATATTCATGGTGTCTCCAAAGTAATAAATAGATTCTGTGTATGCGTTGGTCAACGCGACAACGCCACTTTGGCTCTTGGGGGCCGCAGGGGAACCGTTAATCTAGCCGATTTGCCCGTATGCTGCCTTAGTACTTTCCACAAATGGATCAAGATAAAAGGCGAAAAATGATGAATTTTTTTAAATCCTGACCAAAAATATTTCACATGCACCGTCATGATGCACTGCAACACAAATATCTAAGGGTTATCCCTCGCATCAAGATTCTCAAAAAAAATCAGCACACCTCAAGCCGGAAAACTTTTTGCCGACGTTTCAGTTGACGTTTACGTAAACGTAATATCATTCGACTTTGGCCTCCAGTCGGAGCCCATCGCTACAGCAGAGGAACCCCATGACCGACCTGTCCGCGGACTACAAAGCGCTCGCCAATTACCGCCCCACCCACAAGGTGCGCTTCATCACGGCCGCCAGCCTGTTTGATGGTCATGATGCCGCCATCAACATCATGCGGCGCATTTTGCAAAGCATGGGCGCCGAAGTGATTCACCTGGGACACAACCGCAGCGTGGACGAGGTCGTGACGGCCGCCTTGCAGGAAGACGCGCAGGGCATTGCCATCAGCTCCTACCAGGGCGGGCATGTCGAGTACTTCAAGTACATGGTGGACTTGCTGAAAAGCCGCGGCGGCGAACATATCCAGATATTTGGCGGCGGCGGCGGCGTGATTGTGCCGCCCGAGATTCGCGAGCTGCAGGCCTACGGCGTGGCCCACATTTTCAGCCCTGAAGACGGCCAGAAAATGGGCCTGGCCGGCATGATCGGCGAGATGGTGATGCGCTGCGACAAGGACCTGACCGGCTTTGCACCGACCAGCCTCCAGGCCATTGAAGGTCATGGCGAAATGAACTGGCGAGCGCTGGCCCAACTCATCACCGCACTTGAAAATGACAAGGCCGATGAGGCGCTGGTCCAGGCAGTACGGGCGCAGGCTGCTACCAAAAAGATACCGGTGCTGGGCATCACGGGCACCGGCGGGGCGGGCAAGTCGTCGCTCACCGACGAGTTGATCCGCCGCCTGCGGCTGGACCAGGGCGACCAGCTGCGCGTGGCGCTGATCAGCATCGACCCGTCGCGCCGGAAAAGCGGCGGCGCGCTGCTGGGCGACCGCATCCGCATGAACGCCATCAACCCGTGGTCTGCCGGCGCCCGAGTGTTCATGCGCTCCCTCGCCACGCGCGACTTCGGCTCGGAGATCAGCAAGGCCCTGCCCGATGTGCTGGCGGCCTGCAAGTGCGCCGGGTTTGACCTGATCATCGTGGAGACCTCCGGCATTGGCCAGGGCGACGCCGCCATCGTGCCGCATGTGGACGTGCCGATGTACGTGATGACGCCCGAATTCGGCGCCGCCAGCCAGCTGGAAAAAATCGACATGCTGGACTTTGCCGAGTTCGTGGCCATCAACAAGTTTGACCGCAAAGGCTCGCTCGACGCGCTGCGCGATGTCGCCAAGCAGGTGCAGCGCAACAAGGAAGCCTGGACCACGCCGGCCGACCAGATGCCGGTGTTCGGCACCATGGCCGCGCGCTTCAACGACGACGGCGTGACCGCGCTGTACCAGGCGATCAAACCCCGCTTGGCCAGCCTGGGCCTGCCGCTGGAGGGCGGCACGCTGCCGCAGGCCCTGGTGCGCCACAGCACCAACCAGTCTCCGGTGGTGCCTGCCGCGCGCACGCGCTACCTGGCCGAAATCACCGACACGGTGCGCGGCTACAAAAAGCGCGGCCGCGAGCAGGCCGCGCTGGCCCGCGAAATCCAGCAGTTGCGCGCCGCCGCGGCCATGCTGACCGTGGGCAAGCCGGACAAGGCCCGCGCCGCTGAAGCCGCGATCGACCTGGCGGAGCAGCGCGAGCAAATCCAGGATCCGGCCGCCCGCAAGCTGCTGGCCCAGTGGCCTGAAATGCAGAAAGCCTACGCCGGTGAAGAATACGTCGTGAAGATCCGCGACAAGGAAATCCGCACGGCGCTGATCACCAAATCGCTCTCGGGCACCCCGATCCGCAAGGTCGCGCTGCCCCAGTACCAGGACCACGGCGAAGTGCTGCAGTGGCTGATGCTGGACAACGTGCCGGGCAGCTACCCCTACACCGCCGGCACCTTTGCGTTCAAGCGCGAGGGCGAAGACCCGACCCGCATGTTTGCCGGTGAAGGCGACCCGTTCCGCACCAACACGCGCTTCAAATTGCTGAGCGAAGGCATGGCGGCCAAGCGCCTGTCCACGGCGTTTGATTCCGTCACCCTGTACGGCAACGACCCGGACCGGCGTCCTGACATTTACGGCAAGGTCGGCAACTCGGGCGTTTCCATTGCCACGCTGGACGACATGAAGGTGCTGTACGGCGGCTTTGACCTGTGCAACCCCTCC
>NZ_JAUXNA010000386.1 GCF_030682935.1 Polaromonas sp. | reverse complement strand
GTGCCCTCGCCCTCCTTGACATCCAGACCGAGGCGCTTGAGCGCATCGAGGCATTGCGCCTGCGTGAGCGGCATGCCGATGACCTTGGCCGCACGGGCGACACGCAACGTGACAGGTGTTGCTTGGGGCAGGTTGACCTGTGCGTCGTCGATGGGACCGCACACCGTCTCTGGCGTGCCGCATATTTCGAGGACCAACTGGGTGATGCGTTCGATATGCTCCACGGTTTGGCCCGGGTCCACGCCCCGCTCAAAACGGTGGCCTGCATCGGTGGAAAAGTTGAAGCGACGCGCGCGGCCAGCGATGGCCTTGGGCCACCAGAAAGCGGCTTCGACGTAGATATTTCTTGTGTCATCCGACACTGCGGTGGCGTCGCCTCCCATGATGCCGGCCAGCGATTCGACCTGGTTTTCGTCGGCAATCACGCCAACTTTTTCATCCACCGTGACGGTGTTGCCGTTCAGCAGCTTGAGCGTTTCGCCGGGCTTGCCCCAGCGCACGTCGAGCCCGCCGTGGATTTTGTCGAGGTCAAAAATATGGCTGGGACGCCCCAACTCGAACATCACGTAGTTGGAAATATCCACCAATGCCGTGACGCTGCGCTGACCGCAACGCGCCAGGCGGTCCACCATCCAGAGCGGCGTGGCGGCTTGCGGGTTGACATTGCGTACGATGCGACCGGAGAAGCGGCCACACAGGTCGGGCGCGCTGACCTTGACGGCCAGTATGTCGGCGTGGTCCACGGCCACTGCAGGAAAAGACGGTGTATTCAACGGCGCACCCGTCAGGGCAGCGACTTCACGCGCGACGCCATAGACGCTCAGGCAATGCGCCAGATTCGGCGTGAGCTTGAGCGTGAACAGCGTGTCATCGAGTTGGAGGTGCTCGCGGATGTCCTGGCCCAACGGCGCATCAAGCGCCAGTTCCAGCAAGCCGCCGTGGTCTTCCGACAGCTTGAGCTCGCGCGCAGAGCACAACATGCCTTCGCTTTCAACGCCGCGCAGTTTGCCCACCTTGATCAGGAACGGTTTTCCATCTTCGCCGGGCGGCAACTCCGCACCCACCAAGGCGCAGGGAACCTTGATGCCGGGTCTGGCATTGGGCGCACCGCACACGATGGTCAGCAAGCTGTCCTGCCCCACATCAACCTGGCATACGCGCAGGCGATCGGCGTTGGGGTGCTGTTCGGCGGCCTTGATTTCGCCGACCACAATATGGGTAAAGGGCGGCGCGACCGGCTTGAGTTCTTCCACCTCAAGTCCGGCCATGGTCAGGGTTTCAGCCAGCTGTTCGGTGCTGAGGGATGGGTTGCAAAATTCGCGCAACCAGGATTCTGGAAATTGCATGGTGAGGCCTTGTTCTTTTGTTTTTTGTTTTTGTTATGACTGGAACTGGGACAAAAAGCGGATATCGCCGTCAAAGAACAGGCGCAAATCATTCACGCCGTAGCGCAGCATGGTCAGCCGGTCTGGCCCCATGCCGAAGGCAAAGCCGATGTATTTCTCGGGATCGAGCCCCATGTTGCGCACGACGTTGGGGTGCACCTGACCCGAGCCGGCCACTTCAAGCCAGCGGCCTGACAGCGGCCCGGTCTGGAACTGGATATCAATCTCGGCGCTGGGCTCAGTGAAAGGAAAGAAGCTGGGGCGAAAGCGCAGCACCAGGTCATCGCTCTCAAAAAAGGTGCGGCAAAAATCGGTGAACACGAACTTCAAATCCTTGAAGCTCACGTTCTCGCCAATCCACAGGCCTTCGCACTGGTGAAACATCGGCGAATGGGTGGCATCGCTGTCGACGCGGTAGGTACGGCCCGGTGCGATGACGCGAATCTCGGGCATGCGGCCACCGGCATCGATCAGTGCGCGGTGCTTTTTAACGTGCTGGACCGCATGGCGGATCTGCATCGGGCTGGTATGGGTGCGCAGCAAATTGGGCGCGGCTTCGGTGCCGCCTTCGACATAAAACGTGTCGTGCATGGAGCGTGCTGGATGGTCTTCGGGCGTATTGAGCGCGGTGAAGTTGAACCAGTCGGTTTCAATCTCGGGGCCTTGCGCCACGTCAAAGCCCATGGACGCAAAGATGGCTTCAATCCGCTCCAGCGTGAGGGACACAGGGTGCAGGCCGCCTTGTGCGCGCTGTCGGCCCGGCAGGCTGACGTCAAGCGCCTCAGCCTTGAGTTGTTTTTCGAGCTCGGCGTTCGCGAGAGCCTGGCGGCGCTCATTGAGCGCGGCTTCAATGGCTTGCTTGGCCAGGTTGATGGCGGCGCCGCGGGATTTTTTTTCCTCGACGGAAAGTTGCGCCATCCCCTTCATCAACTCGGTGATGCGTCCTGACTTTCCCAAAAACTGCGCTTTGGCATTCTCCAGATCAGCGGGCGTAGGGGCTTGCGCAAAACTGGTTTTGGCAGAACTTACCAGTTCGTTGAGGGTATCGGCATCGTTCATAAATTCTCTTGGACGGAATACGGAAACAAGGGGGCGCCTCCGGCCACACGGCCATCACCTCAGCGCCACAAAAAACCCATGAAAAAGGGCCGGAGCCTTTTCAAGCTCCAGCCCTTTATTTTCGTGCGCAAACAGCTATTAATTCAATAGCAGCTTGTTCTGAAAATCAAGCAGCCAGCTTGGCCTTGGCCTGCTCGACGATGGCGCCGAAAGCAGCGCTGTCATGGATGGCCATGTCGGACAGAACCTTGCGGTCAATCTCGATGCCGGCTTTTTTCAGGCCATTGGTGAACTGGCTGTAGGTCAGGCCAAATGAACGGCTTGCAGCGTTGATACGGGCGATCCACAAGCGGCGGAACACACGTTTTTTGGTACGACGGTCACGGTAGGCATATTGCCCAGCCTTCATTACCGCTTCTTTGGCGATACGGAAGACGTTACCGCGGCGACCGCGAAAACCTTTTGCAAGGGCCAGAATTTTTTTGTGGCGGGCGCGAGCCGTTACACCACGTTTGACGCGAGGCATGTATTACTCCTTGTTCGTCGTTAAATTAAATGCCACGGCCTGGCAGCATCTGCGCCATGTGACCCATATTGGTCTCATGAACACCGACTGAACCACGCAATTGACGTTTGTTCTTGGTGGTCTTCTTGGTCAAAATGTGACGTTTGAAGGCTTGACCGCGCTTGACGGTGCCACCTGGACGAACGCGGAAACGCTTTTTAGCGCCGCTCTTGGTCTTCATTTTGGGCATATAAATGCTCCTTTTCATTTGTGCTCGTGAGGCGCTGCGAACCTTACGCAGACTTGATGGCCCCGAGCCACTTGTAATGGCAAGATTTAACACTTGCCATCGGCGCAGCGGTTTTTACACCGTCACTTTTGGAAAACCGGCTTGTCGCCTGCCTTCTCAGGAACACGGTTAAATGCCCCCTTTCACGACCTACTGGTCAAAAACCAGCAAGCCTTTATTTTTCAATTAGCGCATTAAGCTGCAGACGACGGTGCAGCTTCTGCCGCCGCCACCTTGGACGCAACCTTCTTGCGGCCCGGTGCAATCATCATGACCATCTGCCTGCCTTCAAGTTTGGGGAACTGCTCCACCAAAATCAAATCAGCCAATTCGTCGCGAATCCGTGCCAGCAAGGCCAAGCCCAATTCCTGGTGCGTAATTTCACGCCCGCGAAAACGCAAGGTAATTTTGCATTTGTCGCCATCTTCCAAAAAACGCTTGATGTTGCGCAGTTTGATGTTGTAGTCGCCGTCATCAGTTCCAGGACGGAACTTGATTTCCTTGACCTCGATTACTTTTTGCTTGGACTTCGCTTCTGCCGCTTTTTTCTGCTCGGCATACTTGAACTTTCCATAGTCCATGAGCCTGCACACCGGCGGAACCGCCGTGGGCGAGATTTCAACGAGGTCTACATCCGCTTCGCCCGCCAAACGCAGCGCCTCCGTGATGCTGACAACGCCCAAAGGTTCATTGTCTGGACCCGAGAGTCGTACTTCAGGGGCCATGATTTCACGGTTCAAGCGGTGCTTGCGTTCTTCACGGTGACGGCGGTCACGAAATTCTGTAGCGATGGTGCGAGTCCTTCAATATTTGCTATAAAAGCTATAGCTGCTTCTGCCCGCACAACAAAGACGGCAGACTGAATTCATCAACAGATGTATCAAAAATCAGGCTTTTTGCGCAATATCGGAAGCAATCTGCTGGGCAAACGCGTCGAGGGACATTACGCCAAGGTCTTTGTTACCCCGAGCGCGCACTGAAACTGCTCCGGCTGCCTTCTCCTTATCGCCTACGACAAGGATAAAGGGGAGCTTTTGCAGCGAGTGCTCCCGTATTTTATACGTAATTTTCTCATTGCGCAGGTCCAGGTTGACCCTAAGCCCTTGATTCTGCAGCGTTTTAGCAACTTCCCGGGCGTAATCGGCCTGGGAATCGGTGATATTGAGCACTGAAACCTGTTCGGGCGCGAGCCAGGTGGGCAATGCGCCAGCATGTTCCTCGATCAGAATTCCGATGAATCGCTCCAGACTGCCGACAATCGCGCGGTGCAGCATCACGGGGCGGTGACGCGCGCCATCTTCGCCCACGTATTCGGCATCAAGCCGCTCGGGCATCGAGAAATCAACCTGGATGGTGCCGCACTGCCACTGGCGGCCAATGGCATCCTTGAGCGTGTATTCAATCTTCGGACCGTAAAACGCACCCTCGCCCGGGGAAATTTCAAATTCACAGCCTGACGCACGCAGGCTTTCGATCAACGCGTGCTCGGCCTTGTCCCAGCTTTCATCGGAGCCGATGCGGGCTTCGGGCCGCGTTGCAACCTTGTAGATGATGTTTTTGAAGCCGAAGTCGGTATAGACTTTTCGTAGCAGCGTCGTGTAGTCAACGCACTCTTTCAGAATCTGCGCTTCGGTGCAGAAAATGTGACCGTCATCCT
>NZ_JAUXNA010000382.1 GCF_030682935.1 Polaromonas sp. | reverse complement strand
TTAATAAAATCGCCCGCATTGGTGCCAAAATTATCACCCCGAGCCGCTGGATTATCCCTGGTTATGTCAGGGGCGATGTAAGTGCTTCCGAACATGGAATTCCTATTTCCGTTGACGCTAATAGGTCTGCCACCAAGTCTGACTCCCAGGGATTTCCCGAAGGTGTCCGTGGCTTCCACGATGCGCGCTTCGATCAGCACTTGCCGCACGGCGACGTCAAGCTTGGCAATCAGCTGCTGCACCTGCTCCAGCTTGGACGGAATGTCAGTGACAAACAGCTGGTTGGTGCGTGGTTCGGCAATCACGCTGCCACGGCTGGACAGAATGCGGGCGCTGGTCGGTCCACTGCCGGACGCCGTGAGCTGCACGCCAATATCGGCGGCCTTTGCATAGTTGATCTGGAACGACTGCGTGCGAACCGCTTCGAGGCTCTGCAGGGCGTTGCGCGATTCGAGGTCTTGTTTGTCCTTGGCCGCCAGCTCGTCCTTGGGGGCGATCAGCAAGACGTTGCCGGCTTTGCGCATGCCCAGGCCTTTGGCCTGCAAAATAATATCCAGCGCCTGGTCCCAGGGAACATCTTTCAAGCGCAGGGTGACGGAGCCCGTGACCGTGTCCGAGGTCTCCACGTTGAAGTTGGTGAATTCTGGAATCACCTGCAAAAGTGATCGGATTTCAATGTTCTGAAAGTTCAGCGACAGCTTCTCGCCGTTATAGCCCGAGCCCTGCGTCAGCTTGTCTTGATCAACTTTCAGCGCCCGCACTTCAAGCACAAACTGGCTGTCGGTCTGGTAGGCGCTGTGCTCCCACTGGCCCTTGGGCTCGATGACCATGCGAACCTTGTCGCCGGTCTGGGAGCTTGTCACTGTTTGCACGGGCGTTCCAAAGTCGGCCACATCGAGGCGGCGGCGTAGCCCCTCGGGCAGCGCCGTTTTCAGGAACTCGACCACCAGGGTCTGGCCTTGCTGGCGAATGTCCACGCCGACCTGGTTATTGGGGAGTCCGACCACAATACGGCCCGAACTGTCGGTGCCGCGGCGAAAGTCAATGTCCTTGAGCGGCAGCGTGTCGCGGTTGCGGCTTTCTGCAAATACCGGCGCAACCCCGACGGACGGGGCCGCCAGGGCAGGCAAGTCCAGAATGATCAGCAGGGACTTGCCCTGTATCTCGGCCTTGTAAGGCGCTGGCGCCTTCAGGTTCAGCACCACCCGGGTTCGATCGCCGGCCTGAACCACGTTCACCGAACGCAGGTTGCCAAGATTAAGGTCAATGGCCGAGCGTCCAATGGAATTGCTGACACCCGGAAAGTCGAGCGCGATGCGCGCTGGCGTCTGTATGCTAAAACCGGTGGGAACCGTCGCCAGCGCCTCGGCCAGATCGATGCGAATGACTTCGGAGCCGCCCTGAACCGAGCCGGAAACCGACTGGATGGCGTTTTGCGCCTGCGCGATCAAGGGCACGGTGCCGGCAAGCATGGCCAGGCTGAGCGACGTGCCGCGCAACAGGTTCCCAAGCAAACGCCGGAGGCCGCCTCGCATCACCTCCAACCTGATGGTCTCTGTCTGCTTGTTCATTTTGATCCCTCTATAAGCTGTAATGTCGCCGTGCGCTCTATCCATTCGCCCGCGGCGTCCTGGACGATTTCGCGCAAGGTCAGACTGGTTTCGGCCACCTTGGTGACCCGGCCGTAGTTTTGGCCCAGGTAATTACCGGCACGAACCTGGTAAATCAGGTTGTCTACCCGAACCAGTGCCACGGGCTGGCCGGTTTTGGTCAGGCTGCCGACCATGACAACGGCATCCAGAGGGGAGGATTCCAGCGGCTCTTTGCGCCGGCTGAGCTCAGGCGTTATCAGGGCCGCATTGGCGGTTGACTGGTTGGCGTCACGTTTCAAGGCCTGGACCAGCTTTTGATTGCTGAAAGGCTCTATCAGGCTCTCCTGGCCATAAGCCTGGGGCGAGAATTTGGTGGGCTCCGGCAAGGGGTCGACCTTGGGCCTGGTCGCGTTGCGCTGTTCCACCATCCACTGCTGCAGCTCTTCATGTCCAGATACGCCACAGCCGGCGATTGAAAACAAGACCAGCGCAAGGCTGGCCGCCAGCCTGTAATGGGTGAAGCTCATTTTTTGGCTCCTTTGGCGGGAGCGCTCTTGCGCTGCAATGCAACCTCTTCCTCATCCAGGTAGCGGAAGGTCTTGGCGGTGGTATCCATCACCAGATTGCCGTCCTTGCCCGGCGCGATGCTCATGTTGTTGAGGGTCACAATGCGGGAAAGATTGGCAATGTCAGCGGCAAAAGCCCCCATGTCGTGGTATCGCCCCGTCACGCGCACGGCGATCGGCAGCTCGGCGTAATACTCTTTCACGCTCACCTGGCCAGGGCGAAACAACTCAAACTGCAGGCTGCGGCCCAGCCCCGCCTGGTTGATATCGGACAGCAATGCGTCCATTTCAGCCTTGCTGGGCAGTTGTTTTTCCAGCTGAACAACGTACTGCTGGACCTGCTCGCGCTGCTTCTTCAGCGCTTCCAGATTAACGGCCTGCTTCAGCTTGTTCTTGTAGTCCTCCCTCAGTTGAACCTCGTTTGCTTTTTCTGCAGTCAACGCTTCGTCAGAAGCGCTCAGCCATACAAACCAGAGGGCCACCACAACAAACACCGTGACGGAAAGACAGAGAAGATACCGCGGCAGCGCAGGCCAGGAAGGCGGATCGTTCGGGTCCAGACCGCTGAACTGGGCCTGCAATTTACTTTGAATACCGGCGAAGTCGATGGAAGGTTTGGGAATATTTGCCATGATCCGTCTTGTTCAAACCGGCGCCATGCTGATCAATGCCGAGGCAGGCGCTGCCATGGA
>NZ_JAUXNA010000377.1 GCF_030682935.1 Polaromonas sp. | reverse complement strand
GAACTGGGGCGCTTGCTGGGAAAAGTGGTGATTGTCGAGAACCGGCCCGGCGCCGGCGGCAACATCGCCGCCGATGCCGTGGCGAAGGCCGCGCCCGATGGCAATACCTTGTTGATGAGCTTTACCAGCCACGCCATCAATGCGTCGCTCTACCCCTCGCTGCCGTTTGACCCGGTCAAGGACTTCACGCCGCTGACCTGTGTCGCCACCTCGCCCTCGATGCTGGTGGCCCATCCTTCGGTGCCGGCGAAAGACGTGCGTGAGCTGATCGCCCTGGCCAGGGCCAAACCGGGACAGCTCAACTTCGCCATCGGGGCGGTGGGTTCTTCGCTGCATCTGGCGGGCGACCTGTTCAAGATGCAGTCGGGCGTCTTCATCGTCAACATTCCTTACCGGGGCACGGCGCCTGCCATTCAGGACGTGATCGCCGGACAGGTCGAGCTGATGTTCGCCGCGGTCGGCAATGCGCAGGCGCAAGTCAAGGCCGGCAAACTCAAGGCGCTGGGCGTGACCAGCGCCAGGCGCCTGGCCGCCTTCCCGGACGTTCCCGCCATCGCCGAAGTGCTGACTGGCTATGAGTCGAGCGCCTGGTTCGGTTTGTTCGGCCCTGCGCGCATGAATCCTGACCTGGCCCGGCGCATCAGCGATGCGGCCCGGCAGGCGATTGCCGCGCCGGAGGTGCGCCGGCGGCTCGATGCGGAAGGCGCGGTACCGGTTGGCAACTCGCCTGAAGACTTTTCGAAGTTCGTGCAAGGCGAAATCCAGCGCTGGGCCAGGGTGGTGAAGTTTTCAGGAGCCCGGCCGGAATGAGTACATCAACGCCTGTTGCACAGACCCTGGCGCAAAAGCTGATCGCGCGTGCCGCCGGCCGTGAGAACGTGGCGGTTGGCGAGATCGTGAACTGCCAGGTCGATCTGGCCATGTTTCACGACTCGTCCGGGCCGCGCCGGCTTAAGCCCATGCTCGAAGAGTTGGGCGCGCAGATCTGGGACAAGTCGCGCGTCGTGCTGGTGATGGATCACTATGTGCCGGAACGCGATGACGAGTCACGCAAGATCGTGCGCATCGCGCGCGACTGGGCGCGCGAGCAGGACTTGCCCCATGTGTACGACGGCCAGGGCATCTGCCATGTGGTGGTGCCGCAGCACGGCCACATCCGCTCCGGCATGTTCTGTGTCGGCGGCGACTCGCATTCGCCCACGGGTGGGGCCTTCGGCGCCTATATGTTCGGCATCGGCAGCACCGAAATGCTGGGCGTGGTGGTGACCGGCGAAATCTGGCTGCGTGTGCCGCACACCCTGCAGATGCACTGGCTTGGCGAACTGCAAAAAGGCGTGACCGCCAAGGACATGATGCTGCACATGATCGGCCGCTTCGGCATGAACGGCGGGCAGTACCAGGCGGTGGAGTTTTGTGGCCCGGCGGTGAAAGCCCTGTCGATGCAGGAGCGCATGACGCTGTCCAACATGAGTGCCGAGCTGGGTGCCCAAGTGGGCCTGATCGCGCCCGACGAGGTCACGGCAGCGTGGCTGCAGGCCGCCGGTGCGCCGACGCCCGACACGAGCGACTGGCATACCGATGAAGGCGCTGCGCTGACCCGCCACGAATTTGACGCCGGCACATTGACGCCTTACGTGGCGGCCCCACACAGCCCTGCCAATGCTGATGTCGTGGGGCGCTACAGCGGCACCCGGGTGGACGTGGCCTATATCGGTGCCTGCACCGGCGCCAAGCTCGATGACCTGCGCGCAGCCGCCGAGGTGCTGCGCGGCCAGCGCGTGGCGCCCGGTGTGCGCTTGATGGTGGCGCCGGCCAGTCAGAAAGACCAGGCCGCCGCCCGGGAAGAGGGGGTGCTGCAAGTCTTGCTGGATGCCGGGGCCGAGCTGTTTCCCACGGCCTGCGGCGCCTGCGCCGGTTATGGCGAAACCATGGG
>NZ_JAUXNA010000263.1 GCF_030682935.1 Polaromonas sp. | reverse complement strand
CTCTGGAAAGAGTAGTTGGGCTTGCGGCATGGTTGAGCGCTGCCAGGAGCCCCCATCCCAACCTTCCCCCAAAGGCGGGAAGGAGGAAATCGGGGATGCGGAGTAGTTACATTATTTTCTAAAAAACAAGGCGGCGGGGCGGCATCAGGCACCGGGCAGCGCGTCTTTCCACGGCTTGCCCCGATACCAGGCGTGCTGGGCCAGGCGCAGCAGCGGTTTGTCGCCGGCGGTGTCGCCGTAGGCGTACAGCGTCATGGCGCCGAGGGACGCCGCGCCAAAGCGCGCCGTCAGCCAATGGTTCAAGCGCAGCACTTTTTGCGCGCCGTGGCAATTGGGCGTGCGCATGCGGCCCGTCAGGCAAGCGCCCTCCTCGCCGTGGACCACTTCCATTTCGGTGCAGATCAGGCCGTCAAGGCCCAGCTGCTCGGCCACGTGGGTGAGGTAAATGTCGGGCGAGGCGCTGACGATGACGCAGCAATGCCCGGCCTGCTGGTGCCAGGCCAGCCGCGCCAGCGTCCAGTCCTGCAACTGGCCGCGAAAGTCTTGCGCCAGCCAGCGCGCGCGCCAGTCGTCCACCTCGGCCAGGCTGAGTCCGCTGAGCGTGGCCCGCATCAACTTCGCTTTGGCGACGTCGTTGCGGACCAGGCGCAGGGCGTAAGCGGCCAGCCAGGGCGAGCAGCGCAGCATCGCCCACAACAAGCGCGGCCAGCCCAGGCCGCGCGCCAGAAACGGCAGAAACGTATCACCATGGGTCAGCGTGCCGTCAAAGTCAAAGGCCGCGATGACCACGGGCGGATTTACCGCGGACATCGCACCTGGCCGCAGTAGCGTTCGCAAAACGGGCATCCTGTCATGGGCAGCCAGGACGGGATGTTGTAGAACAGCCTGAACGCCTTGCCCAGCACGCCCTGGCGGTAGGCCTCGTAGTTGAAGCCCGTGCCTTCCACGGCATAAAGCGGCACACCGCTCTGCATGAAACTGAGCACGGTGACCGTCTCAAAATAGGGTTTGAATTCTTCCAGCCTGGGCGCGTCAGACGTGATCACGCGCACGGTTTTGCCCTGGTACACCGAAAAGTCCACCAGCATGTCGTCTTGCCGCGCGTGAAACCTTCCCACGCCAAACACCGGCATGTACTGGCGCCGCTCAAAGCCGTAAATCGACGCGGCGGTGTAGGACTCCGCCATCAAGACCACGCCCGGGCTTTGCACCTGCTGAAGAATTTCAGCGGTTTTGTAGCTGCGGATGATTTGCGGGTACAGCTTGGTGCTCTTCCAGTCGTCCAGCGTGCCCAGGTACAGGACGCCGACCACCGCCACATGCAGCCCGGCAAACACCGCCAGCCCTTTGGCACAGGTCTTGAGCTTGTCGGCCGGCAGGGCAAACGCCAGAAAGGCAAAACCAAACGGATAAAACGACAGTACCCAATGCAGGCCAATGACCTTTTTGGCGGACAACAGGGTGAAAAACAGCAGCGGCACCAGCACCAGGCAGGCCAGCAGGCGCTGGGTTTTGGCGGTCTGCCGCAGCGCCTGGCGGTGCTTGAAGGCCAGCCACAGCGCCGCTGGCGTGATCAGGTAGGCCATCATGCCCAGGTACATCAGCGGCTTGCGCCATTCAAACACCGCATCTTCGTTGCGGTTGTAGACGTTGAACATGATGTTGGACCAGCCATGCGACAGGTTGTAGGCGATGTTGATGGCCGGCCCCGGCAGGGCGCACAGCACCAGCAGGCCCAGGCCCGCCAGCCGGTCGCGGCGGTACAGGCCAAAATAAACCAGGTAGGTCAGCCCCAGCACCACCGAGAAATACTTGGACAAAAACGCGCAGCCCAGGAACAGCCCCGACAGCGCATACAGGCCGTACGCGGCGCGGTCCAGTTGCGCGCGGCGCTCGGCGCGCAGCAAGGCGGCCACCGACAGCACCGACCAGAAGATCAGCGGCGTGTCGGTGGTGACCAGCATGTTGAGCCAGTTCAGCGGCGCCAGCCAGAAAAACAGCACGGCCCAGGCCGCGCGCACCCGGTCCACCGGCTTGAGCGCCCACCAGAGCGCCGCGCCCAGCCCCAGCGGCAGCAGCACCGCAGGCAGGCGAATCGACCAGAGGCTGTCGCCCAGCGTGCTTCGCATCAGGGCAATCAGCCAGCCGACCATGGGCGGGTGGTCAGAGTAGCCCCAGTCGGGATAAACGCCCCACCAGTAAAAAAGCGCCTCGTCGCCGCTGACGGGAAAGCGCACCGCGAGCCAGAACCGCAGCAGCAGCGAGCCCAGGCCGACGGCCAGCAGCCAGCGGCTCAGGGTGGCGGGGAAATTTTCAGGGGAAGGGGCGGACGCGGGATTCTGGGGCATGGCGGACTGAAAAAGGGAAAAGAACGGCAACAAAAAGGGCGCGGGGCCGCCGTTACCGAAAACTGATTTCTTTGCGAATGGCCGCACTATAAAGCAAGGCCACCAGCCCGATGGCCACCGCCAGCCACAGCGTGAGCAGCCGCGTCAGCACGGTGATGCTCAAGGCCTGGCCGGGCGTGGCGCCGTAGGCCACCAGCAAACCGGCCAGCACGGCTTCGGTGCCGCCCAGCCCGGCGGGCAAGGCCGACAAGGCGCCGGCCACCATGGCCACCGCGTAAAAGCCGGTGGCCGTCAGCAGCGCCAGGGACACATTCATGTCCCGGCAAATCAGCCACACGGCAAGGCCCTGCGCGGCCCAGGCGGTCAGCGTCAGGCCGAACCAGACCCACGGGCGCATGGCCAGGCAGCGCCAGGCGCCCTGCAGCCAGCTAAAGCGCTGCAGCAGCGCAAGCCGGAACCGGAGGATGACGGCCAGCAGCCCCAGCGCCGCCAGCACGCCAGCCGCCACCAGCCCGAGCAGCCAGGGAGGCGCCGCGCGCAGGGCGCCCTGCCCCATCACCCAAGCCACGGCGGGCAGGCACAGCAGCAGCAGGCAGAGCAAGTCGGCGAGTCGCTCCGCGCCAAAAATGGCCAGGCTTTGCCCGGCGCTCAAAGGCTGGCGCGCCAGCATCAGGCCCCGGACGGCTTCCCCGACATTGCCGGGCGTGGGCGTGAACGCATAGCCCGCCAAATACAGGCGGAGCCCTTGCAGCGGCCCGAAATGGCGCCCGTAGTGCGCCATCCAGAGCCGCCAGCGCAAGCCGCGCAGCGCATAACTGAGCAGGCACAGGGCGGACGCCTGCAGGCCGGTCCAGGACCACAAACTGGCCAGCGAGGCCTTGGGGCTATCGCCCCAGACCAGCAGCGCCGCCGCATAAGCGGTAGCCACCCCGCCCAGCACCAGCAGCAGTTGCTTGATAGGCAGTTTGACTGGCGGCCCGGCCCCGGGTGTCACAGCCAGGGACTCAAAAACAGCAGCAGCCAGAGCGCGCCTGCCGCCAGAATCCACGGGTCACGCAGCAGGTCGCGCGCCACGTCTTCGCCGCAGCCGCGGTGCACCTGGTAGGTGTAGCGCAGCATGCCAAAAATGACCACGGGCACGGTGTAGAGCAGGCGCTCGCCGTGCTGCAGCTGCGCCTCGGGGCTGGTGGCAAACAGGCTGTAGGTGGTCAGCGTCGCGGTCATGGTCACGGCGATAAAGGTGTCGAGCAGCGCGGCCGGGTAGTGCGCCAGCACGGCGCGCTGGCTGGCTTCGTCCTGAAAGCTCTCGGCCTTGCGTTTGCAAAACCCGAGAAAAAGGGTCAGGAAAATACCGGTCAGCAGCAGCCAGCGGGAAGGCGGAATCCCGACCGCCAGCGTGCCCGCCAGCAGCCTGAGCATAAAACCGGTGGCGATGATGGACACATCGACCACCGGCACCTGCTTGAGCCGCCACGAATACGCCAGGTTGAGCAGGACATACAGCACCAGCACCACCAGCAGCGTGCGGTTGCCTGCGACCAGCAGCAGGCCCGCCACCAGCAGCAGGCCCGCCAACGCCAGCGCAGCGGGCGCCGACACGGCGCCCGAGGCCAGCGGCCGGTGGCGTTTGGCCGGATGCAGGGCGTCACTGGCGCGGTCATGCCAGTCGTTGATGATGTAGACCATGCTGGAGAAGCAGCAAAACGCGGCAAAGGCCTGAACAACCCGCCACGCCAGCGGCCCGTCTTGCCAGGCCTGGCTGAACACCAGGCCGGCAAACACAAAGGTGTTTTTAAGCCACTGGTGCGGGCGCATGAGCCGGATCAGGGCAAACAAGGGAAAAGAAGGCATCTGGGATGGAGGAAAAAATCAGGTCTGGATGCGAAGCTGAAAGCAGCGTTCAAGCATAACTGACCCCGGCTATCGCCAAATCGGCCAGAATCGAGCCATGACCTCTGTTTCTGGCTCCCTCCTCCAGCCCGGCCTTGCGCTTGCCCCGGTGTCGCCGCGCGCCCTGCAACTGATCCAGACGCTGGTTCAGATGAACACGGTCAGCCACCGCTCCAACCTGGCACTGATTCATTTTGTGCAGGACGAACTCAAAAAGCTCGGCGTGGCCAGCCGCATCACCACCAACGCCGACAAGACCAAGGCCAACCTGTTTGCCACGCTGGGTGAAGGCAGGTCCGCCGGCATTATCTTGTCGGGCCATACCGACACCGTGCCCTGGGACGGGCAGGACTGGACGCTGGACCCGCTCTCGGCCACCATCGCGGACGGCAAGCTCTATGGCCGCGGCAGCTGCGACATGAAGGGCTTCATCGGCATGGCGCTGGCCCACGCCGAAGATTTTTTGAACAGCGCCGCGCCTTTTGCGGTGCACCTGGCGCTGAGCTACGACGAGGAAGTCGGCTGCATGGGCGTCAAAGAGCTGATCGCCGACCTGAAAGATGCCGGTATTGCGCCGCTGGCCTGCATCGTGGGCGAGCCCACCAGCATGGTGCCGGCCACGGCGCACAAGGGCGTGTACCGCTACAAGTGCTGCGTGCGCGGCAAGGAGGCGCATTCCTCGCTCACGCCGCAGTCGGTCAATGCCATCGAGATGGCGGCGCGGGTGATTGGCAAGGTGCGCGATATGGCCGAAGGCTTTGAGGCGAGCGAGCCGCGCTACCAGGGCTTTGACGTGCCGTTCAGCACCGCCAGCGTCGGGCAGTTTCATGGCGGCATTGCCGACAATGTGGTGCCGCGCGATGCCGAGTTTCGCTACGAATTCCGCAATCTGCCCACGGCCGACGCATTTTTAATGCAAAAAGAGGTGCTGGCCTATGCGGAACGGGCGCAAGTAGCTATGAAAAATATAGCACCAGAGGCCGGTTTCAGCTTTGAGACGATTTGCGAAGTGCCGGCCTTTTTGGGCTCGGCCGGGGATGCCGTGACCCAGCTGGCACAACGCCTGGCTGGCGAGGAGCGCACCACGCTGGTGGCGTTTGGCACCGAAGCCGGTTTGTTCAAAAGCGCAGGCATTCCGACCGTGGTGTGCGGTCCCGGCAGCATCCACCAGGCGCACCAGCCCGACGAATTTGTGAGCCTGGAGCAACTGGCGCGCTGCCAGGCCTTCATGCGCGGACTGGCCGCCACCCGCACCCTGGCGTAAGGGGGAACCAGACCCGTCAGGTGCGCACGCGCCCGTCGCCGGTCAGCATGGACAGTTCCACGAACCTGGAGGCGACGTGATCGGTGGCCGAGAACGACACGGAAAAGCCCCCCAGCACCTGGTTGCCGATGGCTTCCAGGCCGTTGATCAGGGAGTCGCGGGTCAACTTGCCCCCGGCCCGCTGCAGTCCCTCGACCAGCAGCCTGGCGGCCACATAGCCTTCCATGCTGGAGAAGTTGACCTCGGTCCCCTGGCCAGCGGCCTTCACGGCGGCCACAAACTCGCGCGCAATCGGCCGTGCCGCGTTGTAGGGCGAAGGCATGACTTGCGACACCACCACGCCGGCACCGTCCTTGCCGAGCTCGTCGGCCAGCGCCTGCGTGCCGACAAAGGACACGTTGTAATAGGTGCCGCCATAACCTGTCTTTTTGGCTTCCCGTATGAAGGCGGCGCAAGATTTGTAGGCGCTGATCTGGACCACCGCGTCCGGTCCGGCCGCCACCAGGGTCTGGACCGCCTTGGTGACGTCCACGGAGTTGCGCTCCACGGTGGCTTGCGCCACGGGTTTGAGGCCCAGGCTTGCCAGCGCCAGCGTCACGCCGTCGAGCCCGGCCTTGCCGTAGGCATCGTTCTGGTAAAAAACCGCAATTTTCTTCAAGCCCAGGCTGGTCAGCTGCTTGACGATCAGCGCCGTTTCGTCGTTGTACGAGGCCCGCACATGGAAGGCGTATTTGTTGAACGGCTCGCGTAGCGCCATGGCACCGGTAAAGGGGGCAATAAAGGGCACTTTGGCCTTGATGGCCTGCGGCAGCGCCACCAGGCTGGTGGGTGTGCCAATCTAGACAAACAGCGCAATCACGTCATCGGCAATCAGCTTGCGGGTGTTTTCGGCGCAGCGGTCGGGCTCGTA
>NZ_JAUXNA010000262.1 GCF_030682935.1 Polaromonas sp. | reverse complement strand
ACGAGCGAGCCGGCAATGATCAGCATCGAGTTGTTCAATGAGAATCCGATGCCCGCCGCGGCCCAGCCCGAATAGCTGTTGAGCATGGACACCACCACGGGCATGTCGGCGCCGCCAATCGGGATGATGATCAGCACGCCCATGACAAACGCCAGCGCCAGCATGGCAAAGAAAGCCGGCCAGCTGCCGGTCAGCATGAAGGTCAGGCCCAGGCCCAGCATGATCAGGCCAAGCACCAGGTTGAGCTTGTGCTGGCCGGGAAAGGACACCGGCGCGCCCTGGAACAGGCGGAACTTGTACTTGCCGCTGAGCTTGCCAAACGCAATGACCGAGCCGCTGAAGGTGATGGCGCCGATGGCGGCACCGAGGAACAGTTCCAGCCGATTACCGGCGGGAATCTCCATGCCTTTGGCGACAATGCCGAAAGCATAAGGCTCGGCCACCGCAGCCACGGCAATGAACACCGCCGCCAAGCCAATCATGCTATGCATGAAGGCCACCAACTCGGGCATCTTGGTCATCTCGACGCGTTTGGCCATCAGCGTGCCCGCGGCACCGCCAACGACCAGCGCCCCCAGCACATAGACCATGCCCTCGGCCTTGCCGCCCGACATCTCCACGATGAGCGCGGCGGTGGTCAACACGGCAATCGCCATGCCGACCATGCCGAACAGGTTGCCACGCAGCGACGTGGTCGGGTGAGACAGGCCCTTGAGCGCCTGGATGAAGAAAACGGAAGCCACCAGGTACAGCAGCGTGACGATGTTCATGCTCATTTAGCAACTCCCGAATCAGCGGACGCCACAACAGGCGCTTTCTTTTCTTTCTTGCGGAACATTTCCAGCATCCGGCGCGTGACCAGAAAACCGCCAAACACGTTGACGGCTGCCAGCGCCACGGCCAACACGCCCATGGTGCGGCCCAGCGGGGTTTCGGTCAGTGCAGCGGCCAGCATGGCGCCGACAATCACGATCGCCGAAATGGCATTGGTCACCGCCATCAGCGGCGTATGCAAGGCGGGCGTCACGGTCCACACGACGTGGTAACCGACGTAGATGGCCAGTACGAAAATGATCAGGTTGATGATGGTGGGTGACACGGCATCCATGGTTCTTTCCTCTTGTCTTGTCTTTTTTATTGAAGGGGGCGGCGCCAGGCCGGACCCCGAAACGATTTATTTCTTGGTGACTTCGCCGTTTTGCGTCATCAGGCAGGCCGCCACAATGTCGTCGGTCAAGTCGATGTTGAGGGCGCCCTCCTTGGTGATGATGAGCTTGAGGAAGTCCAGCACATTGCGGGCATACAGCGCGCTGGCATCGGCCGCCACCAGCGCTGGCACGTTGGTTTCACCGACCAGCGTCACGCCGTGCTTGACCACCGTCTTGCCAGGCTCGGTCAGCGGGCAGTTGCCGCCTTGCGGCGCCGCCAGGTCAACAATCACGCTGCCGGCCTTCATGGACTTGACCATCTCTTCGGTCACCAGCACCGGGGCCGCGCGGCCCGGAATCAGCGCGGTAGTGATCACCACATCGGCCTGGGCAATGCGCTTGGCGACCTCGGTTTTCTGGCGCGCCAGCCAGCTGGGCGGCATGGGTTTGGCGTAGCCGCCCACGCCCACCGCGGCTTCGCGTTCTTCATCGGTCTCGTAGGGCACGTCAATGAATTTGCCGCCCAGGGACTCGACCTGCTCTTTCACGCTGGGGCGCACGTCGCTCGCTTCAATCACCGCCCCCAGGCGTTTGGCCGTGGCAATCGCCTGCAGACCGGCCACACCCACGCCCAGAACCACCACGCGCGCGGCCTTGACCGTGCCGGCGGCCGTCATCAGCATCGGGAAAAAGCGCTGGTAGTTCTCGGCGGCCAGCAGCACGGCCTTGTAGCCGGCAATATTGGCCTGCGACGAGAGCACGTCCATGCTTTGCGCGCGGCTGGTGCGCGGCGCGGCTTCCAGCGCAAACGAGGTCAGCTGCGCCGTGGCCAGCCGCTGCAGGCCGGCGGCATCAAAGGGATTGAGCATGCCGACCACCACGCTGCCAGGCTTGGCATGGGCCATTTCGCCCTCCAGGGGGCAACGCACCTTGAGCACGATGTCGGCGCTGTAGGCGCCGGCGGCGTCCGTGATTTCAGCGCCCACTGCGGTGTAAGCGTCGTCGGTCACGCTGGCTGCCACGCCTGCGCCCGACTGGACGCGGACGGTGTGGCCCTGGGCTTTGAGCTTTTTGGCCGTTTCAGGCGTGATGGCAACGCGTGTTTCTCCGGCCGTGATTTCGGCGGGTACCCCGATCAGCATGGGTGTCTCCTCAGTAGATTGGTTTTTTTTAGTGACCCTGCGCCAGCGGGTGCAGGATTCGTGACTGTCTCGCAGCTTACATGAGATTTTTAAAATTCTAGCGAGTGCAAACTATAGTTTTTCATGACAGCTGTCGCCTCAAGCGCCCTGGCCACGGACGCGCCAACGCGCTGCGCCAGGCGATGGGACGCAGCACCTGCGCCTGCCAGGCGGGAAACCGTCTTTGCGTCCGCCCCATGACAACAGCCCCAGGCGCCGGGCGAGCGGCGCATGGGGCTGTCAAAGAACGCCGGCTATTGAGCGCTTACTTCGCGGTCGGCATCACAAACTCGGCGCCCTTGCCAATGCTCTCGGGCCAGCGCTGCATGATGGACTTTTGCTTGGTGTAAAAGCGCACGCCTTCCTCTCCGTAGGCGTGCATGTCGCCAAACAGGCTTTTCTTCCAGCCACCAAAGCCGTGCCAGGCCATGGGCACCGGAATCGGCACGTTGATGCCGACCATGCCGACCTGGATGCGCCGCGAAAATTCACGCGCCACATGGCCGTCGCGCGTGAAGCAGCTCACGCCGTTGCCGAACTCGTGGGCATTGATCAGGTTCACCGCTTCGGCAAAATCCTTGACGCGCACGCAGCCCAGCACCGGGCCAAAGATTTCTTCCTTGTAGATGCGCATGTCGGGCGTGACATGGTCAAACAGCGTGCCGCCCATCCAGAAGCCCTGCTCGCATCCCTCGCCAGCATCGGCGCCGGTAAAGGTACGGCCGTCGACCAGCAGTTTCGCGCCTTCTTCCACACCCAGGTCGATGTAGCCGGTGATGCGCTGGTGCGCGGCGGCGGTCACGATAGGGCCCATCTCGGCGTCGAGCTCCTCGCCATGCTTGATGACCAGCGTTCTGGCGCGTGCCTCCAGCATCGGAATGAGTTTGTCGGCCACATCGCCGACCAGCACCGCCACCGAGATTGCCATGCAGCGCTCGCCGGCCGAACCGTAGCCGGCGCCAATCAGCGCGTCCACGGCCTGCTCCAGGTCGGCGTCGGGCATCACCACCATGTGGTTCTTGGCGCCGCCCAGCGCCTGCACGCGCTTGCCGTGGTGCGCGCCGGTTTCGTAGATGTAGTTGGCGATCGGCGTCGAGCCGACAAACGACACGGCCTTCACGTCCGGGTGCACCAGCAGCGCATCGACGGCTTCCTTGTCGCCCTGCACCACGTTGAAGACGCCGTCGGGCAGGCCGGCCTGCTTGAACAGCTCGGCCATGAGCAGGCTGGCGCTCGGGTCGATCGGGCTGGGCTTGAGTACAAAGCAGTTGCCTGCGGCAATGGCCACGGGGAACATCCACATCGGCACCATCACGGGAAAGTTGAACGGCGTGATGCCGGCCACCACGCCCAGGGGCTGGCGCAGCGTCCAGTTGTCAATGCCGGTGCTCACCTGGTCGGTGAAGTCGCCCTTGAGCAGTTGCGGAATGCCGCAGGCAAATTCCACGATGTCGATGCCGCGCGCAACTTCGCCCTGGGCATCGGTGAACACCTTGCCGTGTTCGGCGGTGATCAGGTGCGCCAGCTTGTCCTTGTTCTGGTTCAGCAACTCCAGAAACTTGAACATCACGCGGGCGCGGCGAATCGGCGGGGTGTCGGCCCAGGCCGGGAACGCCGCTTGCGCCGCGGCCACGGCGGCGTCCACGTCCGCCGCGCTGGCCAGCGCAACATGAGCCGACACGGCGCCGGTGGCGGGATTGAAGACGGGCTGGCTGCGCCCTGCTGCGGGCGTGACCACGCTTGCGTTCAGGTAATGACCAATGGTGGCTTGTGGGGCCGTTGCGGCTGGCAATAAAGACATGTTCAATCCTTTGAGGCAAAAATGAGTCGTGCCTTGCAGTCTAGGGGACCCCGCCCGATTTGATAATGGCCCGTTTACTGATTACATTGTTCATATTCCTGAACAATAAAACCCTGTCATGTCCTCAGACCAGTTGTCGCCACTGATTGCAGACCTTCACCTGTTGACGGTGCTGGCCGCGACCCGCAGCTTTACCGAGACCGCGCGGCGCCTGGGCCTGTCCAAAGCCTCGGCCAGCACGCGCATCAGCGAACTGGAGCGCGCAGCGGGCGTGCTGCTGGTGCGCCGGACCACGCGCTCGGTGGGCCTGACCGAGGCCGGGCAGCAGCTGGTCCATGAAATGCAGCCCGCGTTCGAGCGGATCAGCGAAAGCTACACCGCCGCCCGCGACCTGGTCGGCGCGCCGCGCGGCCTGATCCGGGTCACCGCGCCGGTTGCGCTGGGGCGGCAACACCTGGCGCCGTGCGTGGCGGACTTTTTGCTGCGCTACCCCGACATCCACATCGAACTGGAACTGACCGACCGCTTCGTGAACCTGGCCAACGAGGGCTTCGATCTGGCGATCCGGCACACCCAGGCGCCGCCCGACACCCATGTGGCCTGGCTGCTGTGTGACACCCACTCGGTGCTGATGGCCAGCCCGCAGTACCTGGCCCGGCGCGGCGTGCCGCAGCACCCGTCCGAACTGGCGGCGCACGACTGCCTGCTCTATCTGGGGGGCAGCCCGACCCGCAGCTGGACCTTTGTGCGCAGAATAAAACGGAAATCTGAAAAATCCGGCGAACGGGTGGGCGTGAACATCACCGGCACGCTCAAGGCCAACAACAGCGAAGTGCTGCGCGACGCGCTGCTGGCCGGCCTGGGCATAGGCCTGCTGCCGGACTTCAGCATGCCGACGGGTGTCAGCGGTGCGCAGCCACCCTTGGTCCAGGTGCTGCCCGACTGGCAGGTGCAGGGATTTTTTGGCGAGCACATTTACGCCCTGCGTCCCTGGTCGGCGCAAGTCCCCAAGGCGGTTCAGTGCCTGGTGGCGCATTTGCGCGAAAGCTTTTCCCACGGCTTCGGCCCCGCACTGGCAGGCCCGCCGGCCGATTAAGCCCGGTGTCAAAAACGGCACGGATAATCCCGGCATGAACACACGATGGAAACCCAGCGCCACGGTCGCTGCGGTGATTGAACGCGATTTCGACGGCATCCGGAAATTCCTGCTGGTGGAAGAGGAAACCCGGGACGGCCTGAAGCTCAACAACCCGGCCGGTCACCTTGACCCGGGCGAAAGCCCGGCGCAGGGCTGCGCGCGCGAGACGCTGGAAGAAACCGCTTTTCATTTCACCCCCACGGCGCTCGTCGGTGTTTACCTTTCACGCTTTGAGCAGACAGAGCCACTTGCGCCCAATGGAAAATTGGACATCACCTACCTGCGCTTTGCGTTTTGCGGCGAACTGGGCGCGCACATGGAAGGCCAGGCGCTGGACGAAGGCATTGTGCGTACCGTGTGGCTCACTGCGGACGAGATACGCGCCTGCGCTGACATGCACCGCAGCCCTTTGCTGCTGCGCTGCCTCGAAGATTACCTGGCCGGACGCCGTTACCCGCTGGAGCTGGTCACCACAGACCCCTCGGTGACGCTCTCAATTTAATAGCCGCTAACGCGCTCTCAATATGCGCCAAAGTCACTTTTGATGCATCAACCTGACGCCAGGCAGGTACGCGGCAGCGGCCAACCACCTGGATTTACCGCCGCGCTTTGAGGGCGGCATGCAAATAGTCGTGAAACATACTGGCCGGTGCGCGCAGCGCCGCACCACGACGGGTCGCCAGGCCCAGCACGCGCGACACCGCCGGCCTGCGCAGCGCCACGCCGACCAGCGTGGCGTGCGCAGGCGGCAGCGTTAACCGCGGTACGGCCGCCAGTCCCAACCCGGCCTCCACCATACCCAGCAGCGTGGCGATGTGGCTGACCTCGAACCGATACGAGGGGTTGACGCCGGCCTTGGCCAGCGCATCGTCCAGCAGCTGCCGGTTACCACTGGAGCGCGCCACCGCGATCAGCGTCTCACTTTCCAGTTCAGCCCACGCCAGCGTTTTACGCACGGCCAGGGCATGATGGCGCGGCACGGCCAGCACAAAGGGGTCGGTGTGAATCGGGTCGAAATCCACGCCTGGCACCTGGCTGCCCATGAATGTGATGCCGAAGTCAGACTCACCCGACACCACGCTGGACAGTACCAGGCTTGCCGCTTCGTCCATCACGCGAATGCGGATCAGCGGGTAACGCTCTGAAAATGAACGTACCACGGTCGGCAAAAATTGAATCGCCGCCGACGGCACACAGGCCACCGTCACGCGCCCGCTGCGGCTGGCCGCGATGTCCGAAATACCCAGCATCGCCGATTCAAGATCATCCAGCGCCGCGCGCGCGCGCTCCAGAAACACCCGGCCCAGTGGCGTGAGTTCCACCTCGCGGGTGGTGCGGTTGAACAGGCGCGCACCCAAAATGGTTTCAAGCTTGTCTATGCGCCGGCTCAGCGCCGGCGCTGACAAAACGATATGGTCAGCCGCTGCCCGAAAACTGCCGCGTTCTGCCACCGCCACAAAAGCCTGCAGCTGCTGCAGGTCGAAATTAATGCGTGCCATGCATCAATCGTAGCAAAAGTTGCACTTCACCATAGCCCGCAATGCGCCCATGATTCGCCCCATATTCAACACCCTTTTGGAGACCTGCATGCCACGGAACACCCTGCTTTTGCACCTGACAGCCCTGATGGCGGGGATTTCAGTAATGGCCACACTGGCCAGCCCGGTGCTGGCGCAAACCTGGCCCGAGAAAACCATCACCATCGTGGTCCCCACCGCCGCCGGAGGGGCCAATGATGCGATGGCACGCATTCTGGCGCAGGGCCTGGGCACCCGACTGGGCAAGTCGGTCATCGTGGACAACAAGGCCGGCGCCAACGGCGCGATTGCCAGCGAGTTTGTCGCACGTGCCGCACCCGACGGCTACACCCTCATGTTTGGCTACATCGCCACGCACGGCATCAACCCGGCCCTGCAAAAACTCAGGTACGACCCGGTCACGGACTTCGAGCCGATTGGCATGGTGGCGGCTTCGCCGACGGTACTGGTCGTGAACAATGGCGTAGCCGCCAAAAACGTCAAGGAACTGGTGCAACTGATCAGGACCAAGCCGGGCACCTTCAACTATGCCACCGCCGGCAACGGCACGGCACCGCACATCGCGGGTGAGTTGTTCAAACTGTCTGCCGGCCTGGACGTGTTGAGCATTCCCTACAAAGGCTCGGCCCCCGCCGTGGTGGACACCATTGCCGGCAACACCCAGTACATGTTTCCCAGCCTGTTCACGGCCTACCCCCATATCAAGGACGGCCGACTCAAGGCGCTGGGCATTGCGGGCGACAAGCGCTCGCCCGTGCTGCCTGACGTTCCCACGCTGGCCGAGCAGGGCATTGCCAACGTCAGCATGTCGCAGTGGTACGCCCTGTTTGTCCCGGCCAAAACGCCCAAGGCAGTGATTGATCGGCTGAACCACGAACTGAACAGCGTACTGGCTGACAAGGCGGTGCAGAAAAAAATCGGTGATCAGGGGGCAGAGGTGGAGGCCAGCACCCCCGAGCAATTGAAAACACTGGTCCAAAAGGAAGTAGCGCGCTGGCGGGGTGTTGTGGCGGCCGCAAAAATCAAAGTTGAATGAACGCTCAGCCCCTGCGCCAACCCATTAACCCGAACCCTACTGAAAAATACCATGTCAGCAACCATCATTGACTCCAGAATCTTCGGCGACATGTTCAGCGACGCCACCATGCGCCATGTCTGGTCAGACGAAAACCGTACCGCCAAGTACCTTGACATTGAACGGGCGCTGGCCAAGGTGCAGGGCGAGCTGGGACTCATCCCGCAAGAGGCCGCTGACGAGATCGTCAAGAACTGCAATATCGACCAGATTGACTGGGCCAAACTCCAGGCCAAGACCGAGCAGATCGGCTATCCCATCATTGCCGTGGTCAACCAGATCAATGCGCACTGCAAAAACAAACTGGGCGAATACTGCCATTGGGGCGCGACCACGCAAGACATCACCGACACCGCCGCCGTACTACAAATCCGGGAAGGGCTGGCGCTGATTGAAGAAGACCTGAAAGACATCTCCGCGTCGCTGGCCAAACTGGCACTGGATCACCGCGACACGCCCATCATCGGCCGCAGCAACCTGCAGCAGGCCACGCCGATCACCTTCGGCTACAAGATGGCCAGCATCCTCGCCGGCATCGAGCGCCACCGCGAACGCCTGGAGCAGCTCAAGCCCAGAGTGCTGGTGGGTGAATTCGGCGGCGCGTCGGGAACGCTGTCGTCACTCGAAACCGGCGCCATGGAAACCCAGGCCGGCTTGATGAAAGAACTGGGCCTGGGCCAGCCGCTGATTTCATGGCACACCGTGCGCGACAACTTTGCCGAGGTCGGCGCGTTTTTAGGCATCGTCGGCGGCTCACTCGGCAAGATTGCCATGGACGTGAAGCTGATGATGCAAACCGAGGTGGCCGAGGTGTTCGAACCGTATGCACCCGGGCGCGGCTCGTCGTCCACCATGCCGCAAAAGCGCAACCCGATCTCTTGCCTCTACATCCACGCCAACATTTCGGTGGTGCGCCAGCTGGCCGCCTCGCTGATGGACGCCATGGTGGCCGACCATGAACGCTCCACGGGCCCGTGGGAAATTGAATGGGTTGCCCTACCCGAAATCTTCTGCCTCATGTCGGGTGCGCTCAAGCAGACCAGGTTCATCCTGGCAGGGCTGGAAGTTGATGCCGCGCAGATGCGCCGCAACATCGACATGACCCACGGGCTGGTCATGTCGGAGGCCGTGATGATGGGCTTGGGGCCCTACATCGGGCGCGAATATGCGCACGACCTGGTCTATGACATCTGCCGCGACGCGCTCCAGCAAAAACGACCGCTGATCGACCTGCTGGCCGAGCACCCCGAAATCAACCAGCACGTCACGCGCGCGCAGCTGGCTTCTTTCTGCGACCCGATGAACAACCTTGGGCAAGCCGGCGTCATGGTCGACCGGGTGCTCAATTCGCTCAAGGCCTGAGTCGCCGGCCCGAAGGGGCCGACAGCGATCATTCCGCCGAAATCTTCCGCTCCCGAACGATACGCCCCCAGGTTGCGGATTCACTGGCCATGTAGCGGGCCAGTTCGTCGCGGGTGCCGGGCTGGGGAGTCAGGCCGTGCTTGAGGAGTTGCTCACGCACATCGGGCGCGTTCAGCACCTTCACCAGCTCCAGGTTCCAGCGGTCCAGCAGGGGTTTGGGTGTTTTGCTGGAGGCCACAAAGGCATACCAGTTGGTCGCATTGAAGCCCGGGTAGCCTGACTCGGCGATGGTCGGCACATTGGGCATGAAGGCGGGGCGACTCAAACCGGTGGTGGCCAGCGGGATCAGCTTGCCCGACTCGATGTGCGGGCCTGCCGTGGCCGGGGTGGAGTAGTACGAAGCGACCCGGCCGCCCAGCAGGTCCTGCAGCGCAGGCGCGCCGCCCTTGTAGGGAATGTGAACGGTGTCAATGCCGGCCTGGACGTTGAACAACTCACCGGCCAGATGCGATGCCGAACCGGCCCCGGTGGACGCAAAGTCCAGGCTGCCGGGTTTCTTTTTGGCCAGCGCGACAAACTCGGCCAGGGTTTTGACGCCGACCCCCGCATGCACCACCAGCACGTTGGGAAAGTTCACGCCCATGGTGATGGGTGCCAGGTCACGCACCGGGTCGTAGCCCAGCTTCATCATGTGCGGCGCAATCGTCAGCGGGCCCACCGAGCCAAACAGCAGCGTGGCGCCATCGCCCGAGGCGTTGGCCACGAACTGGTGGGCGATGTTGCCGCCTGCGCCGGGCTTGTTGTCCACAATCACCGTCTGGCCGATGTTGTCGCCGAGCTTTTTGGCAATCAGGCGGGCGGCGGTGTCGGCCGCGCCGCCGGCCGCGAAGCCGACGACCAGGCTCACGGTCTTTTTGGGGGGATAGTCCTCTGCCTGGGCAGAGGCTGTGAAGGGGGTGAGCGCCGGCAGAAGGGCCAGCGCGGCGAAGGCTTGAAGCAGTGGTCGTTTTTTCATGTTGTCTCCGTTTCTTGCTATTAAAAATCAATCAGCG
>NZ_JAUXNA010000358.1 GCF_030682935.1 Polaromonas sp. | reverse complement strand
CAGCTCTTGATGGCGGGCTACTTTGTCTGCGGCTTTCAGGTGGTGTTCATTGGCGTTCACATGCCCAGCTACCTCAAGGACCAAGGCCTGTCGCCGCAGGTGGCAGGCTACGCGCTGGCACTGATTGGCCTTTTCAATGTGTTTGGCACCTACATTGCGGGCTCGCTGGGCCAGCGCATTGCCAAACGCAAGATATTGGCCACCATTTACCTGTCGCGCGCCGTCGTCATCGCCGTTTTTCTGGCCGCGCCACTGAGCCCGGCCAGCGTCTATATTTTTTCCAGCCTGATGGGCCTGCTGTGGCTGTCAACGGTTCCGCCCACCAACGCGATGGTGGCGCAGATTTTCGGCATCCAGCATATGTCGATGCTGAGCGGCTTCATTTTCTTCAGCCACCAGATCGGCTCGTTCATGGGTGTCTGGCTGGGCGGCTACCTGTATGACCGCACCGGCAGCTACGACATCGTCTGGTACATCGCGATTGCGCTGGGTGTGTTGGCGGCGCTGGTGAACATGCCGATACGCGAAACGCCGATTGCCAGGCCCCGTCATGGCGAACTGCCGCAGGGCGCATGACATGGCGCGCAAGGTGATGCCGTGGGCGCTCGCGATCATCCTTTTGCTGGCGGTGTTCGCCCTTTACACACGGCCCGATTTCCTGTTGACCGTGGCAGACCAGGTCTGGAGCTGTTTTTAAGCGTTTTAAGCCTCCAGCCCAGTAAGGACGGGCGTAAGTAGCTATCAAAAAAATAGTTACTATGGTTTTCTCTGTCCGCCCTCCCTCCCCATAAAAAGTGAATTTCCGGTGAACGAATCCATAGTCAAACAAAATGCTTCGCACGGCACAGCGCCCGCTTCGACCTGGGTCCAGCGCTGGTCGCACCTCGTGGCAGACCGGGGTGTGGTGCTCGATGTCGCCTGCGGACAGGGCCGCCACGCCCGCTGGTGTTATGAACGACATCACCCGGTTGTGCTGGTGGACCGGGCGCGGGAAGCGATTGAATCCA
>NZ_JAUXNA010000357.1 GCF_030682935.1 Polaromonas sp. | reverse complement strand
GGAGTATCTGAAACCCCGGGCATGCAAGCCCTTTCGGATGATCGTCTCTGGTTTTGTGTTTTTCGACCGGATTCCGGCCATCATCCGGCTGCGTGTAGCCTTGTCAACTACATCAGTCATTCAGAGTTTTAAACGCTTTTCGCTCTGCTTTTGTATGGAAAGTCCTGCTAATAACTTCAAAGGCCAAGCCATGAAGTTCGTCCCCAAGCTTTATAAACAGGCGGTTGAGAATTCCCGAAACTTCTGTGGCTTCGTCGTCCGTGAATAGTCGCGAATCGTCTGAAATTTTCAAGATGTCTCTGGGGTCGTCGTCAAGGCAGAAAAGCATTCCTTCCTTGTGCAAAGTCGTTAGCCACGCAAGTGCTGCCTTTTTTGATGTGCCAGTAAGTTGAGGAATGCGGGAGTCGGACATGTTTTGTGCTCCTTGTTAATCGGATGCGCTGGATTACCAGGTTAACAGGTCCATGGTCACCTGGCAAATGCCATGTAGCTAAATTCTCCTGTCTTTAGCTGGTTCGAGTACTAAACAGGAACTTGGCGCAATGGTCACGGGCGTAAACCGCTATTTATAAAGCAGCAAATTGGACTGGAATTTCATGTTGTCTTCCTTGGAAATGAAACACTTTCTGACACATCGGGTGGCGATTTTTTCCAACAATGGGGAGCGGGGTGATGCTTGGGTTTGAGCCTTGGCTTTCATCCTGCACTTTGCAGGGCGTGCCTGTAAAGCGTTTCTGCTTATCCACTACAAGGAAACCGCCATGACGAAACCACAAAACCCGCGCGACAAACAGGAACCGCATACCGGCAAGGTCGACAACGACACCAACAAGGTCGGTGAACAAGATCTTACCCAGTTGAACCAGGGCAAGCGCACGCCGGACAGCCGCAGCGACCGCGAGGCGCATGTGGGCGGCAGCAACCAGTCGCAGTCGCGCCGCGGGCCGGTAGGCAGTCCCGGGCGCTGACCGCTGCGGACTTGTAGGCCATCTTCACTTGCCGCGATGGCGGGTGGCCGGCGCACGCCGGGCAATGGCGTCGTGGCTGGCGCGTCAGCCATCGGCATCCCGCGTGGGCTGTTTAGCGCACAAGCCGGGTCGCGGCGTGGACCCCTCAAGGCGCGGGAGCGTGATGGCATCTTCATGCGGATGACTTCTGCAAATAGAGTCGCAAAAATTTCCGCATAAATCTAAAAATACTGTTTAGCGACATAGACTTAATCATGTCTACAAAGTCGCAAAAGTTATCCACAGCTGATCATTATTCATACATGGCGCCTTTGCTGCCGGGCGAGCCGCAGCTGGCGCCCCTGCTGGAGCAGGCGCATGACCTGCAGCAGGCGGCGCAGCGGCTGGCGGGCGCGGGCGCGCCGGCCGAGCTGAGGCGGCTGTTGCGGGCAATGAATGCGTATGACAGCCTCACGCTGGAGGGGCTGCAGGTGTCGCCGCTGGACATGGAGCGGGCGTTGCACCGCGGCGATGTGTTGGGCAACGGGCTGGATGAAGCGGGGGCGCGACGCCAGCGGCGGGTTTTGGCGCACATGGACACCGAATCTGCCCTGGAAGCGCGCTGGAGTGGCTGGTCGATGCAGCGGGTCTGGTCGGCGCAGATGGTGCGCGATATTCATCAGGACCTTTTTGCGCGCCTGCCGGAGGCTGACCTGGTGTTGCCAGCAGGCGATGCGATGGTTCCGGGCGCCCTGCGCAGGCGCGCGGCGTTCGTGGCGACGCATGCGGCGCCCGCGCCGGCGGCGGTGGGTGCGCTGCTGGCGCGCTGGGGCGCGGTGTATGGCGGCGTGCGGCGGGGTGAGCTGCAACTGGTAGCGGTGGCGGCGTCGCACCACCGGCTGGCGTGGATTCACCCGTTTCCGGACGGCAATGGCCGGGTGGCGCGGCTGCACACGCATTTGGCGCTGGGTGCGCTGGGCCTGACGCAGGGGCTGTGGTCGCCGTTGCGCGGCTTTGCGCGCGGCGGCCAGGCCTACCGTGCGCAGCTGGCCGCCGCCGATGCGCCGCGCGCCGGTGGGCTGGATGGCCCGGGCGAGCGGTCTGAGCGCGCGCTGGTGGCGTGGATCGGTTATGTGCTGGCGCTGTGCAGCGACCAGGTGGCGTTGATGGCGGGCCTGCTGGATTTGTCGGGCCTGAAGGACCGGATCGCGGCTTGCCTGGCCTATGAGGAAAACGTGGTGCGTCAGGGGGTACGCAGCGAGTCGCTGCGGGCGCTGCATTACCTGCTGCTCACGCAGTCGGCGCTGGAGCGCAGTGACTTCAAGGCCTTGCTGGGGCTGGGCGAACGGCTGGCCACGGCGCAGGTGACGGCGCTGCTCAAGCGAGGCTTGCTGGCCACGGACTCGCCGCACGGCAAGCTGCGTTTTGGCGTCCCGCAGCATGCGCTGCGCTTTTACTTTCCGGGGCTGTGGCCGGAAGCCGAGGCGGGCCGTGATACGCGCGATGAAGGCCTAAAACCCAAGCTGAACCAGTGCGGGCAGCTATAAATAAAATAGCAGTTTTCCGGTAAAGCGTGTCCATCAAGGTGCTGCACCGCCGCATAATCGATTCATTTTTTTGCAGGGAGGCGACACCATGGGCATGCTGATTCTGGGGCTGGTTCTTTTTCTGGGCGTGCATTCCACGCGCATCGTGGCCGAAGGCTGGCGCACGGCCATGATCAGGCAACTGGGCGAGGCGACGTGGAAGGGCTTGTACGCGCTGCTGTCGGCCGTGGGCCTGGGGCTGGTGGTGTGGGGCTTTGGCCTGGCGCGGCAGCAGCCGGTGGAGATGTGGTGGCCGCCGTCTTTCATGCGCCATGTGGCGTGGCTGCTGACGCTGGTGGCCTTTGTTTTGCTGGCGGCGGCCTATGTGCCGCGTAATGCCATCAAGGCGCGGCTGCATCACCCGATGGTGCTGGCGGTGGCGGTCTGGGCGGTGGCGCACCTGCTGGCCAACGGCAACGTGGCGCATGGGGTGCTGTTTGGCAGCTTTCTGCTGTGGTCGGTGCTGAGCTTTCGCGCGGCACGCGGGCGGGACCTGGCCGCGCAAACCACTTACCCGGCGGGCACAGCCTGGGGCACGGCGATCACGGTGGTGGCGGGCAGCGCAGCCTGGGCGCTGTTTGCGTTCTGGGCGCACGGGGTCTTGATGGGCATTCGGCCGCTTTGACCGTGGGGCGGCGGCTGCGGTGTTTATGAGTCAAAAATGCGTTTTGCCCATACAGGGCGGGTGCAAGCAGCTATCAAAATGATAAGTTCGCGACTTTGAGAACGGCTGCGGCTGGGTCTACCGCCCGATGCCGGGGAACAAGGCGCCTGCGATTGTGAAGGGGACGTGGTGAATGCTTGCAGCGTGCCCGGCACTGGCAGCCGCGTTCCTGGCAAGGCCAAATACGGCGGGGCGGGGGGCAAATCGTGTTGCGGATGCTGACAGGCGCTACACACAGGGGCCTCGGCCCTTCCACATGGTGAATACAGGCTTGATTGTTAGCGCTCACTTACCTGAGGGTTCCCTTTCACAAGGGCTGCGCATTGACTTACAAAGTCAACAAAGCGGAAACGGGGCGGACATGCGGGGCGCAGAAGATGAAGTCTTCTTCAACAGCAGGAGCTTCAATGCCCAGTTTCAACAACATTCCATCTTCCAACGCACAGGTTCTTTCCCGCATGGCCCGTCCAAGGCTGTTGCGGGCCCTGCCTTCATTGCTGGTGCTGACCACCGCCATGGCATGGGGCGCTTCAGTGCACGCCGCCGGCCTGGGGCTTGACGGCAGCTTGTCCGGCGCCGCTGTGGCGGCTGGCCCTGCGCTGGTCGGCGGTGCAGGGGTGGGCGTGGGCTTGGGTATAGGCGCTAATACCGCCGTGCAGCCCGCTGGCGGCACGGCCAATGCGGGCGTGGGTCTGGATGCCGGTGTGCGCGCTGGCGCCAACGGCAACGTGACGGCTGAGCAGCGCATGGCGGCCATGGGCGCTGCGGGCTCGGCCGGTGCAGAGGCCGGCAGTGGGGTGAACGCCGCTGGCGCCGTGAACAGCGTGACCGAGGGCGCTGGCCAGTTGCTGGGCGGTGTGCGCGGCACGGGCCAGGCAGCGGGCAGCGCGGCCGCACAAGGCGGCAAGCGGGTGGCGCAAGGCGCCAAGGCGCAGGTCCAGCGCGGCGCGAAAAGCGTCAACCAGGCCGTGGATGCCGGCGTGCAGGGCGCGGGCAATGCCAGCGCCGGTATGGCTGCGGGCGGTAACGCCAACGTCAAGGCGGGTGCCGCCGTTCAGGGCAACGCTCCGGCCCGATAACGACGGACCGGTCAGGGCGTCAAGCGGCCCTTAGCCGCGCGTTGAGCGGCCGCCCCACCCAGCAGCATTTGTCGAAAGGCAAGTGCTGTTTTTTTGGAAATTTTCAAGCAAATAATGGCTGTGGCTCAGGCAGACAGCGCGCAAGGAGCTATTGAAAAAATAGCAAAACAGGCGTTGGCGCCGGCACGCCTCAGTCCGAATCATCGGCATCGCGACTCCGGCTGCTGCGCCACATGGCGCGCACCAGCCACAGGCCACCCAGCACCGCGCCCATAAAACCCAGAAACCCGAAGACCGGCAGGCCCAGCAGCGTGGGGCCGCCTTTCACCGTCATCACAATTGACGAGCCGATGATGAGCGCGGCAATCACCAGCGCCATGGTCAGGCGGTTGGCGGCGCGGTCGATCTGGTTGCCCACGCGCCTGAGGTGCGCCAGTTCTATGCCCACGTGCACCCGGCCGCGGCGCGCGTTGCGCAGCAGGCGCGACACATCGTGCGGCAGCTGCTCGGCCACGGCCAGCGTGCGGCGCAGGGTGTGCCAGGTGCGGGCGGCGAGTACCCGGGGCTGCAGGCGGGCGCGCGCCACCTGGCGCAGCAGCGGCGTGGCTTCGGCGGCCATGTGAAAGTCGGGGTCCAGGCCGCGGCCCATGCCTTCGAGGCTGATGAAGGCCTTGATCAGCAGCGCCAAGTCGGGCGGCAGGCCCAGCCGGTGCTCGCGCAGGATGGCCGTGATGTCGGACAGCATCTGGCTCAGGTTGAGCTGCGCCAGCGGGGTGCCGTGGTACTGGTCGACAAAGGCTTCGATCTCGGCTTCAAGCTGTGCCGGGTTCACGCTGTGCTCGTCGCCGGTCCAGTCGAGCAGCACGTCGACCACGGCCTTCGGCTGGCGTTCGACCAGGCCCAGCATCAGTTCAAGCACGTCTTCGCGCCGCCGCGCCGACAGCCGGCCGACCATGCCGAAGTCAATGAAGGCGATGCGGTTGCCCGGCAGGTAAAACACGTTGCCGGGGTGCGGGTCGGCGTGAAAAAAGCCGTCTTCGACAATCATTTTGAGCACGGCCTGGGCGCCGCGCCGGGCCAGCAGGGGGCGGTCGAAGCCGGCCTCGGGCGTCAACTGCGCGAGTTGGCCGCCGGGCACGCCGCCCACGTAGTCCTGCACGTTGACGCGCTCTTTGGTGTGTGCCCAGTGCACGCGCGGGATCACGATGTGGGGCACCCCGGCCAGGTTGGCGGCAATCCGTTCGGCGTGGCGGCATTCGGCCGCCAGGTCGAGCTCGCGCCGCAGCGACTTGGCAAACTCGCGCACCAGCTGTTGCGGCTGGTAGGGCTTGAGGGTGGGCAGCTCGGTTTCGGCCAGCGCGGCCACATGGCCGAGCAGGCGCAGGTCGGCCTCTATGACGTCGGTGATGCCGGGGCGGCGGATTTTGACGATGACTTCGGTGCCGTCCTGGAGCTGCGCGCGGTGCACCTGGGCAATCGAGGCGGCCGCCAGCGGCGCGGTGTCGAAGCGGGCGAACACGTCTTCCAGTTCTCCGCCCAGGTCCAGGCGCAACTGCGGGCGCAACAGCTCTAGCGGCACGGCGGGCACGTGGCTGTGGAGTTTTTCAAACTCGGCAATCCAGTCGGGCCCAAACAGGTCGGCGCGGCCGGCCAGAATCTGCCCGAGCTTGACGAAGGTGGGGCCGAGCTCTTCCATGGCCAGCCGCACCTGCACCGGCGGCTCGATGCGGGCCAGGTCGGCCGCAGCATCCCAGCGGATGGCGTGGCCGGCGCGTTCGAGCTTGTCGGCCAGGCCGAGGCGGCGCACGCTGTCGGCAAAGCCGTGGCGAATCAGCACACCGGCAATTTCATTCAGGCGGCGCATGTCGCGCGCGGCGCTCAGGGTCTCTATCAGCATGGGCGGATGATAGCCCTGTGCCTGCTGATGTGCTGGGGCAGTGCAACGCAAAAAGGGCAGCGGACATGTGTCCGCTGCCCTTTTGAATGGCGTTTTGACCGGTGTGGGCCGGCGTTTATTGCACGCGTCGTTCGATCGTGATTTGCTCGACTTCCACGCGGCGATTGGGCTCCAGGCATTTGATCAGCGCCGGGCGTTTTTTGTCGCTGCATTCAACCACCGGATTGGCTTCGCCCCTGCCTT
Organism: Polaromonas sp.; assembly: GCF_030682935.1. Classification (GTDB taxonomy): domain Bacteria; phylum Pseudomonadota; class Gammaproteobacteria; order Burkholderiales; family Burkholderiaceae_C; genus Polaromonas. The sequence continues at coordinate 1,237 of NZ_JAUXNA010000357.1, read as the reverse complement.
GGGCTTTCAGGCGGTTGGCGCTGACGCCCTTGGCGCTCAGGTAGCTTTTGACCGTGTTGGCCCGGCGCTCTGACAGCGTCTGGTTGTAGCTGCCGGAGCCGATGCGGTCGGTGTAGCCGGTAATGACCACGTCGTTGATCTCGCTGTTGGCCACGAGGGCGTTGGCGATTTCGTCGAGCTTGGGTTGCGGCATCCGCAGCTCGGCGCTGTCAAAGGCAAACAGCTCGGTGGCCGACAGGGTGTATTTCTCGAAGCGCGGCGGCGGTGGTGGTGGTGGCGGTGCCACTACGGCTGGCGCGGGCGCTGCGGCCACATAGGCGGGCGCGGCCACGTAGGGTGCAGGCGCCTGCGCTTTGGCGCCAAAGCGGTAGATCAGGCCGACCGAGACCAGGTCGATGTCGCCCTTGTTGCCCACCGCATCGTTCACGCGGTAGCGTTCGGCTTCGACGCGCATGGCGAGCGAATCGGTGAACGCATACTGAAGCCCCAGGCCGACCTTGTAGTTGGTGTCGTTTTTGCGGGGGTTGGGATTGGTGACGCTGACGGCGCCGGTGCCGCTGAAGGTGTCGCGGGTTTGCGCGTAGTTCACGCCGACCCGGCCAAACGCTGAAAACTTTTCAGTCAGGGGCAGCGTACCCACCAGGTCGAGGTTCAGGCCCCGAACCTTCATGGACCCGTTCAGGGTGCCCGGCGGGACCGTGGTCGCGGTGTAGCCGAACTTTCCGAGGTCGAAGTAGCCGCCTTCAAGCGCAAAATTCTTGTTGAGCTGGTAGCCGCCAAAAATCTTGTAGCCGGTGGAGCGGTCGTCGTCGACGATGGTGCTGGACGTAAAACCGCCGCTCTGCAGGCCGCTGCTGATGCGCGCGTCGTCGATGGTCGCCCGGGACTGGCCGACGCTGGCGCCGCCGTACCAGCCGGCGTCTTGCGCCATGGCGAAGGGGCTGGCCAGGGCAGCGAATGCCACCAGACCCAGTGTTCCTGATGCTTTTATTAATTTCATGTTGTTCTCCAGGAGGATCTAAAACTGTTGTGCCGGTTGCATCTGCAACATTGGCGATATTCGTTCGTCTCTTGTTGAAAGATCGGCAGAGCTGACTCTGCCGATCCTCACGTTTAGCGCCGCAAGCCTTAAGGGGCGGGCTTTGTAACAGTATTGGTGTCCAAAGAAACTGCGCCAATCCGCGTCAACGCCCTGCCGTTCAAGACTGCGCCTGTTTCCAGGGTGATCGATTGGTCC
>NZ_JAUXNA010000354.1 GCF_030682935.1 Polaromonas sp. | reverse complement strand
TCATGCCGGGCAAGGTCAACCCGACGCAAAGCGAAGCGCTGACCATGCTGGCCGCCCAGGTGTTCGGCAACGATGTGGCGATCAATTTCGGCGGCGCGTCGGGCAATTTCGAGCTGAACGTGTTCCGGCCCATGGTCGCCTACAACTTCCTGCAAAGCGTGCGCCTGCTGGCCGACGGCATGGTGAGTTTCAACGACCACTGCGCGGTGGGGATTGAGCCCAACCGCGAGCGCATTGCGGAACTGGTGAACCGCTCGCTGATGCTGGTGACTGCGCTCAACCCCCACATTGGCTACGACAAAGCGGCCTTCATTGCCAAGAAAGCGCACAAGGATGGCAGCAGCCTGCGCGAGGCGGCGATTGCTTCGGGCTATGTGACGGCCGAGCAGTTCGACGCCTGGGTGGTGCCGCAGAAGATGGTCGGCCGCAAGACCGACTGATTCCGGCTCAGGAAGCGCGGCGCTCAGGCACGGCGTCTTCGGGCGGCGGGGCCTTGCCCGGCACGCGCAGGTGCAACGCCGCCTGCGCCAGCAGGTTGGCGGAAACCGGCGCGGTCACGAAGACAAACAAGGTGATCAGCAGCTCCGCAAAACCGGCCCGTCCATGGGCCGCCGCCAGCAGCATGCTGGCCAGCAGCATGCCGCCCAGACCCAGGGTGGAGGCCTTGGTGGGTGCGTGCAGGCGCATGAAGAAGTCGGGCAAGCGAGTCAGTCCGATGGCCCCCACCAGCAGGAAAAAAGCCCCCAGCAGCAGCAGCAGCGCCGCCAGCCATTCAATAACAGGATGAAACCCCATGTTCATGCCCTCCGTTTCATTCGATGACGTCGCCGCGGGTCAGGTAGCGCGCCAGCGCCACCGTGGAGGCGAAACCCAGCATCGCTATGATCAGGGCCGCCTCAAACAGTATCGGGGTACGCAGGCGTATACCCAGCAGTACCACCAGGGCCGCGGCGTTGATGTAGAGCGTGTCGATGGCCAGCACGCGGTCCGTGACGTGGGGACCGCGCATCAGGCGCCAGGCGCACAGCGCAATCGCCAGCGACACGGCGCCCACGGCGATGTCCAGCGCCAGCGCCAGGATGTTGAAACTCATGCGCTGTCTCCGGTTTGTTTCGGCGTGTGTTCATAGATGGCCAGCAGCGGGCGCTCGTAGCGCGCCTTGATGTCGGCCGCCATTTGCGCCGGATCGCTGCAGTCCAGTGCGTGGACCAGGATGATTCGGCGCTGCTCGTCGACGGTGCACGAGACCGTGCCGGGCGTGGTCGTGATGATGCTGGCCAGCAATGAAATGGCCGTGGGGTGGCTGAGCGCCAGCGGCACCGTGACCCACGCCGGCTGCGGCCGCGACACGGGGCCCAGTACCAGCCGTGCCACCACAAAGTTGGACAGCACGATATCCCACAGCACCACCCCCATCAGGCGCAGCGCCGGCACCAGGCGCACCGGTGCCATGGCAGGCAAAAAGTCGTGCAGCAGGCGGGGCACCACGAGGCCTATCAGCACGGCCGAGATCAGGTGTACCGGCGCCAGCGTGTGCTGCAGCAGCCAGCTGACCGCCAGCAAGACCGACAGCCAGGGGTGGCCGAACCAGCGGGATTTTTTCATGGCGTGTCTCCCTTGGCGGGCAGTATGACTTCGCCTTCACCGGCGCGGTAAGGCCGGGTGGTTTGGGCTGCCGC
>NZ_JAUXNA010000350.1 GCF_030682935.1 Polaromonas sp. | reverse complement strand
GAAATTGTGCAGGCCGCCGCCGCCGATGGCCAGCCGGCGCTGGCGATCACCGACCTGGGCAACCTGTTCGGCACGGTGAAGTTTTACAAGGAAAGCCGCGGCGCCGGTGTCAAACCGCTGATAGGCGCGGACGTGTGGGTGCAGGTGCCCGGCAAGGACGCCACGGCGCCACCGGCGCGCCTGCTGCTGCTGGTGCAGAACCGCCAGGGCTACCTGAATTTGTCGGAGCTGCTGACGCGCGCCTGGACCCGCGGCGTGGTGCGTGACCAGGCTGTCATCAGCCTGGACTGGCTGCTGGAACTCGGTGAGGGCCTGATTGCGTTGTCGGGTGCGCAGGGCGGGGCGGTGGGACAGGCGCTGGTGCAAGGTGATGGCGCGCGCGCGCTGGAATGTGCGCTGTATTTTGCGGGGCTGTTCCCGCACCGCTTTTACATCGAGCTGCAGCGCGCCCAGCGGGTTGACGACGAGCAGCATGTGGTGGCGGCGGTGCAACTCGCTGCGCGGCTCAAGCTGCCGGTGGTGGCCACACATCCGGTGCAGTTCCTGGGGTACGAGGATTACGAGGCCCACGAAGCCCGCGTCTGTATCGCCGGCGGCGAGATTCTGGGCAATGCACGCCGCGTGCGCAAGTTCACGCGCGAGCAGTATTTCAAGTCATCGGCCCGGATGGCCGAGTTGTTTGCCGACGTGCCATCGGCCCTGGGCAACACGCTGGAAATTGCCAAACGCTGCAACCTCACGCTGGAGCTGGGCAAACCCATGCTGCCCGACTACCCCACGCCCGAAGTCGATGGCGTGCGCATGCCGGCTGACGACTATTTTCGGCAAACTTCGTTTGAGGGGCTGGAAGAGCGCCTGGCGCACCTCTACCCCAAAGCTGACGTGCGCGACGCCAAGCGGCCCCAGTATGTGGAGCGGCTGGAGTTCGAGATCAACACCATCCTGAAAATGGGCTTTCCGGGCTACTTTCTGATTGTGGGGGACTTCATCAAGTGGGCCAAAAACAATGGCTGCCCGGTCGGGCCGGGACGCGGCTCGGGTGCCGGCTCGCTGGTGGCGTATGCCCTGAAAATCACCGACCTCGACCCGCTGCAGTACAACCTGCTGTTCGAGCGATTCCTCAATCCCGAGCGGGTATCGATGCCCGACTTCGACATTGACTTTTGCCAGCAAAACCGCGACCGCGTGATTGACTATGTGAAAGACAAATACGGCCATGCAGCGGTCAGCCAGATCGTGACCTTTGGCACCATGGCGGCGCGCGCGGCGATTCGCGATGTGGGCCGGGTGCTGGATTTTCCGTATGGTTTTTGCGATGGCATTTCCAAGCTGATCCCCAACAAGCCCGGCCAGGCCGTCACGCTGCAACTGGTGCCTGCTGAACGCAAAAAAAATGACAAGCTGGTCTATGCGCTCGAAGCCGAGCCGATTTTGGCCGAGCGCGAGCGCAAGGAAGAAGACGTGCACACGCTGCTGGAGCTGGCCCGCAAGCTCGAAGGCCTGACGCGCAACGTCGGCATGCATGCCGGCGGTGTGCTGATTGCGCCCGGCAAGCTGACGGATTTTTGCCCGCTGTATCTGCAGCCCGGCAGCAGTTCGGCCGTCAGCCAGTTTGACAAGAACGACGTGGAGGCGATTGGCCTGGTCAAGTTCGACTTTTTGGGGCTGGCCACGCTGACCATCCTGGAAATAGCCAAGGAGTTCATCGTCCAGCGCTATCCGGCGCAAAAAGACTTCAGTTTCGAGAACTTGCCCCTGAACGACAAGCGGGTCTATGAGCTGTTCGCCCGGGGCGAGACTGAAGCCGTGTTCCAGTTTGAAAGTATCGGCATGCAGCGCATGCTCAAAGACGCCAAACCGGACCGGCTCGAAGACCTGATCGCGATGAACGCGCTCTACCGCCCCGGCCCGATGGACCTGATTCCGACCTACATTGCCCGCAAGCAGGGAAAAGAGGTGCCCGAATATCCGGACCCGCGCGTCAAGCCGATGCTCGAAGAGACCTACGGCATCATGGTCTACCAGGAGCAGGTGATGCAGACCGCGCAGATTCTGGGCGGTTATTCGCTCGGTGGCGCCGACATGCTGCGCCGCGCCATGGGCAAAAAAGACGAGAAAGAGATGGCCCAGCACCGGGAAATCTTCCGCAAGGGCGCCGGCATCAACGGCTTGAGCCAGGAAAAAGCCGACGAGGTGATTGACCTGATGGAAAAGTTTGCCGGCTACGGCTTCAACAAGTCGCACTCGGCCGCTTACGCGCTGCTGGCGTATCACACGGCCTGGCTCAAGGTGCATTTTCCGGCTGAGTTTTTTGCCGCCAACATGACCGTGGAAGCCGACGACACCGACAAGCTCAAAATCCTGTTTGGCGATGCGCAAAAAATGGGCATCCAGTTTGAATCGCCCGACGTGAACCGGGGCGACTACCGCTTTGAGCCCATCAGCGCGACCGCCGTGCGCTACGGTTTGGGTGCCATCAAGGGCACCGGCCAGCAGGCGATTGCCGCCATCGTGGCGGCCCGCAAGGAGGGCGGTACCTTCACCTCGTTGTATGATTTTTGCGTGCGGGTGGACCGCAGCAAGCTCAACAAGCGCACCGTGGATGCGCTCATCAAGGGTGGCGCTTTTGACAACATGCACCTGAACCGCGCCGAACTGCTGGCTTCGGTTGACCGGGCCTTTGAATTTGCCGCCGCCACCGAAGCCAATGCCAACCAGGGCGGCCTGTTCGACATGTCGGACTCGCATGCGGCCAGCACCCAGGAGCCGGCGCTGGTCGAGGCCGCGCCGTTCGGCGTCAAGGCGCGCCTGGTGCTTGAAAAAACGGCGATTGGCTTTTACCTGTCGGGGCATTTGTTTGACGAGGTGGCCACGGAAGTGCGGCAGTTTGCCAAGCGGAAAATTGAAGACCTGAGCGATTCGCGCGACCCGCAGATGCTGGCGGCCATCCTCAGCGACCTGCGCGTGATCAATGGCAACCGCGGCAAATTGATCATCTTCAAGCTCGACGACAAAACCGACGTGCTGGAAGCGTCGGTGGATGAGGCGACATTCAACGCGCACCGCAACTTGCTCAAAGACGACGAACTGGTGATTGTGCAGGGCACGCTGCAGGGTGCGTCCGAGCGCTTTGGCCGCCGCTTCAAGGTCACGCAGGTCTGGGACCTGGAGACCGCGCGCTGCAAGTTTGGCCGGTATCTGCGGGTGGCGGTGGATCTGGAAAAAGGCCAGTCGCCCGACATTGCGCGCCTGGTCAAAGACTTTCCGCCGCGCCCCGAAATGTCAGAGCAGGGCGAACTCCAGCGTGGTTTGCCGGTGCGGCTGAGTCTCAGGCGCGAAGGCGCCAGCGCCGAGCTTCATCTGGGTGAATCGGCGAAATTTTTCCCGAGTGATGCGGCGCTGACCAGCTGGAGCGCGCAGGCCGACCAGGGGCTGGCCAGCATCGTTCATGAATGAAATAGGGTGCTAGCGCAATAAGGACGGGCGCGAGTAGCTACTATTTTAATAGTAGACTGACGCTGCAGCGTGGCAGTGCCCGGTGCTTGCCCGCTTCAGTCTTTCGGCCGCATTTCCAGGATCATGGGGTTTGGCACCCGGCCATCGACGTCACGCGGCAGGGTGCCGGTGCGGATCACGGCCTTGATCGCCGCGTCATCCCAGGCCGTGTTGCCGCTTGATTTGACGAGGCGCTGGCTGATGATGCTGCCGTCCAGCGTGGTGCGCACTTCAATCTCGGCCGTGGGGTTGCCCGCAATGTCGTCGCCAAAGATCACGTTGGGCTTGACCGCCGCCCTGACTTTTCCGCCGTAGCCGGCCGACGGCCCGCTGGATTTTTGGGCAGCGCCCTTCGCATCGGCGCCGCCGGTGGCGCCTGCCAGGCCTGCAATGCGCTTCATGTTTTGATCGCGCTGATTCTTGGCGGCCGTCTCGGCGGCTGCCTGCTTTTCCTTGGCCTGTGCGGCGGCTTCCTGCTTTTTCGCTTCGAGTTTTTTGGCTTCTTCGGCCGTCTTGCGCTTGGCCAGATCGTCCTTGACTTTTTGCGCCTTTTCTTTTTCCAGTTCTTTCTCTTTTTCTATCGCTAGTTCTTTTTTTGCCTGCAGCTCGGCTTTTCGCTTGTCCTGCAACTTCTGCGCTTTTTCGGCCTTTTCGGCTGCATCCTCTTTTTGCTGCTGTAGCAACTTGCGTTTCTTTTCCTGCTGCAGGGCTATGTCCACGTCGGGCGCTGGGGGCGTCACCTTGACTTCAGGCGGTGCAGGAGCAGGCCGGGGGGCGGGTACGGGCCGGGGCGGTGGTACAGGCGTTGGCGCAGGTGCAGGAGGCGGTGGTGGGGGTTCGATCAGTTTGGGCGCCGCCTGCTGCGGCACGCTGGACCACAGTTCTGCCTCGAAGCTGGTCGCCTGGTCGCTGCTTTTCCAGCTGACGCCCCAGGTCAATGCTGCAATCAGCAAGACATGAACGAGCAAGGCCAGCGCGAAAGAGCGCGGTGAGGCGGTCTCGCGCGGCGGGCCAAATTCAAGGCGTTCGGTGGTGCTGGGCATGGTGCCGTGCAGACTTCTGCTTACTTGCCGGTTTGCACCGACAGGCCGACTCGCGACACACCGGCTTTTTGCAGGTTGTCCATGACCTGGACCACGGTTTCGTACTTGATGGATTTGTCAGCGCTGATGACGACCGGCACGGCTTCCGGACCTGCGGCTTTGACTTCTGGCTGCATTTTGACGATGTCGGCCGCCACGTTGCGCACATTGCTGGCCACGCTGTCGGTCTTGATCTTGATTTGAACGGTCTCGTCCTTGCTGATCAGGATCTGCACCGAATTTTGCGGCTGGCTGGGCGCCTTGCCGACCTTGGGCAGGGCAATCATGCTGGGCGTGATCAGCGGCGCCGTCACCATGAAGATGATGAGCAGCACCAGCATGACATCGATAAACGGCACCATGTTGATTTCACTGATGGTGCGGCGGCCCCGGCCACGGGAACTGACTGCTGGCATGGTGTTTTTCCTTAGGCGGACAGCCGCAGCACAGGCCGCGTTGTGAAAAGCGTTGGGTTTTTCTCTCTCCACCAGCCAGGGCCGCGGAACCGGCTTTGCCGGGCCGCAGGCGCAGCGGCCCCCTCGGGGGGCAGCGCATTACACGAAGCGACAAGCGTGGGGGCCATAGGCCGCAGCGCCGGGCCGCCCCAAGCAAGGCCAGCCCCCTCGGGGGGCAGCGTAGTACGCGAAGCGACAAGCGTGGGGGCCAGCACTTTCAGTGACCCGAGGGCGACTGCGCGCCCAGGTTGCGCTGCAGGATGTTGGAGAACTCCTCGATGAAGGTTTCCAGGCGGTTCGCAATGCGGTCAATGTCGTGGGCAAAGCGGTTGTAGGCCACCACGGCCGGAATGGCCGCAAACAGGCCGATGGCCGTGGCCACCAGCGCCTCTGCAATGCCGGGCGCCACCGTGGCCAGCGTGACCTGCTCCAGCGCCGCCAGGCCCGTGAAGGCATGCATGATGCCCCAGACCGTGCCAAACAGGCCGACGTAAGGCGACACCGAGCCGACCGTGGCCAGAAACGACAGGTTCGATTCAATGGTGTCGAGTTCGCGCTGGTAACTGGCCCGCATGGCGCGGCGTGCGCCGTCCAGCAGGGTGCCGGCGTCGTTGATTTGACGCTCCCGCAGCTTTTGGTACTCACGCATGCCGCTGGCAAAAATGCGTTCCATGGCGCCCGAGTGCTTGGCGTTTTGCGCCGCGCCTGCAAACAAGTCGTTCAGGCTGGTGCCCGACCAGAACTCGCGGTCGAATTCGTCGTTGAGCAATTGGGCTCGCTTGAGCGCCACTATTTTCCTGAAAATCGCGGCCCAGCTGGCAATGGAAACACCCACCAGCAGCAGCACCACGCCCTGGACAACCCAGCTGGCGTTAAGAAGGAGACTGACAATCGAGAGGTCTTGGTTCATGGGACGCTTTGGCTAGGTGTTGAAGCTGTCAGGAAGGAAAGCAGGCTGAAAGAGACGCTGGCATGCGGGTCGGCTGAAAGCTGGCGGCATTGACCCAGCCGATCCTGATCGTGCCGTCGCAGAGCAGGGTGGGTTTTTCATCCGGTTGCTCTGATTTTAATAGCGCCTGCTGCTTGATTATCATGGATGCGCGGCCGGTTTCGACCATGCTCGCCGTAACAATCAGTTCATCGTCGAGCTGGGCAGGGCGGCGGTAGCGAATGCTGGTTTCAAGCACCACAAACATGCCGCCGGTACTTTCCTTCAGGCGCTGCTGCTCGATGCCCAAAGATCTGAGCCATTCGGTGCGGGCGCGTTCAAAAAACTTCAGGTAATTGGCGTAAAAAACAATGCCGCCGGCGTCGGTGTCCTCCCAGTACACGCGCAGGGCCCACTGGAATGTGGCCCCCACGCTCCCCACTGCGTGTGGTTCGCTGCCCCCCGAGGGGGCCGCTGCGCCTGCAGTCCGGCAAAGCCGGTCCTGCGGCCCCTGCTTGAACGTATCGTTGCTTGTGCCGGGTTTTGTCATCTGTTGGCTAGTTAATAAGGACGGACGTAAGCCGCGCCACGGCTTCCCGCAGCTGCGCCATGGAGCTGGCCGTGGAAAAACGCACAAACTGCTCCGGCGCAGCCTGCCCGAAATCACGGCCTGGCGTCACGGCCAGGTGGGCGCGCTTCATCACCTCAAAGGCAAAGTCCCAGCTGCCGCTCATGCCCAGGCGCGCTGCGGCCTCGGTGCAGTCGGCATAGGCGTAAAAAGCGCCGTCCGGCATCACGGGCACGCGAAGGCCCAGGCGATTGAGTTCGGGGATGAAGTAGTCGCGCCTGGCTTTGAACTCGGCGCGGCGGCGTTCGTATTCGAGCAGGCTGTCGGCCTCAAAGCAGGCTAGCGCGGCGTGCTGTGCCACGGTGCTGGCACAGATAACCAGGTTTTGCGCAATTCGCTCAATCACCGGCACCAGCGCCTCGGGTACGACCAGCCAGCCCAGCCGCCAGCCCGTCATGTTGAAGTATTTGCTGAAACTGTTGATGCTGATGACGCTTTGGCCCAGTTCGCCGGGCATGGCCAGCGCCGAATGCCCGAAGTGCTCTTCATAGCTCAGGCCGAGGTAAATCTCGTCCACCAGCGTGATGCCGCCCTGGCTGTGCACAAACTCGTGAATTCGCTGCAGCTCTTCGGGGGCAATCGAGGTGCCCGTGGGGTTGGACGGCGATGCCAGCAGCACGCCGCGCGTTTTGGGCGTCCAGGCCGCCTTGACCTTGTCTGCCGTGAGCTGAAAGCGCTCCTCGGCCGTGGTCGGAATCAAGACCGCCGTGCCTTCCGCCGCGCTCACAAAATGGCGGTTGCACGGATAGCTCGGGTCAGGCATCAGGATTTCGTCACCGGCCTCGATCAAGGCCAGGCAGGCGAGGTGCAGGGCGCCAGACGCCCCCGCCGTGATGATGATGCGGCTGGGCGCCACCTGCGCGCCAAAGCGTGCGGCATACCAGTCACTGATGCGTTCGCGCAGTGCCGGCAGGCCCGTGGCCTGGGTGTATTGCGTGTTGCCCTGGGCAATGGCGCGTGCTGCCGCGTGCTGCACCAGCGGTGGCGCGGTGAAGTCGGGCTCGCCGATGTTCAGAAAAATCATGGGCTGGCTGGTGTGGGCAATTTCCTGCGCCATCGCCGAGGCGGCCTTGGCCACTTCCATGACATAAAACGGCTCAATGCGTTGAGCCCGCTGGGCAATTTTCAAGGCCATCCTTCAGGGTTTCGGCATCACTTGGCCTGGTCGGCCGCAACTTCTGCAGCGCGCAGCAAGGGCGCCAGTTGGTGCAAGATACCGTTGACATACTTGTGGCCGTCGGTGCCGCCAAAAGCCTTGGCCAGTTCAATGCATTCGTTCATCACTACGCGGTAGGGCACGTCGGGGCAATGGCTGAATTCGTAAACGCCTATCCACAGCACGGCATGTTCAACCGGTGAAATCTCGGCCATTTTCCGGTCCAGCAAGGGGATGATGTCGTCGTCAAGCCGCTGTGCAGCCTCGATGCAGCCGTGCAGCAAGGCGTCGTAATGGGCCGAGTCGGCCTTGTGAAACCCCACCAGGTCGCGGGTGAATGCATCAATGGAGGCGGTCTCATTGCGGCCCACCAGGTATTGGTACAGGGCTTGCAGGGCAAATTCGCGCGCGCGGGTGCGGGCCGACTTGTCGGCCGCCTTTTTCACGCCGGTGTCGGTCAGGCCGGTGCGGTTTTGCGGGGGGCGGTTGGGTTTGAGGAGGGGTTCTGCCATGAGGTACCAGTAGTGGCCGGTTTGTGCCGGTTAGGTGAAAGTGGGGGGGTGAAAAGCTCAGGCAAGCTCATCAAGCAGATTGGCCATTTCAACGGCCACGCGCGCTGCATCGCGTCCTTTTTCATCCTGGCGTGCCATCGCCTGCGCCAGGTTTTCGGTTGTCAGTATCGCGTTCGCAATCGGCAACTGGTAGTCCAGCGCCAGGCGCGTCACGGCCGAGCCGCTTTCATTGGCCACCAGCTCGAAGTGGTAGGTTTCGCCACGGATGATGCAGCCCAGGGCCACCAGCGCATCGAATTTGTCGCTTTCCGCCAGGGCTTGCAGCGCGCAAGGCACTTCCAGGGCGCCCGGCACCTTGACGTGGGTGATGTTTTTTTCTTCCACCCCCAAGGCGATCAGCTCCTGCTTGCAGGCCTCGGCCAGGGCGTTGGTAATGCCTTCATTGAAGCGCCCCTGCACCATGCCAATGGATAATTTTTTGCCGTCAAGCTTGTCAGCCGAACCTTTTTCTGCACCAAACACGATGAATTCCCTTTGAGTTGATTTGTCAGTTATTTATCAGCTATTTGCCAATTATTTGGCAGGGGTGACGTAGCCGACAATTTCCAGGCCGTAGCCCGTCATGCTGGGCATGCGGCGCGGGTTGCCCATCAGGTTCATTTTGTGCACGCCACATTCACGCAAAATCTGCGCGCCAATGCCGTAAGTGCGCAAGTCCATGCGGCCGCGCTCGGGGCCATGGGCTGCGCGCGCGGTGCCCCCAAACTGCGCCAGCAGCTGCTCGGCGCTTTCGCCGCAATTGAGCAACACCACCACGCCTTTGCCTTCCGAGGCAATCCGCGACAGGCTGGCATCCAGACTCCAGGAGTGCATGGCGCGACCCACTTCCAGTGCGTCCAGAATGGACAGCGGCTCATGCACGCGGGCCAATACTGTTTCGTTGGCGTCCCACTGCCCTTTGACCAGCGCAAGATGCACGGCCTGGGCTGTTTTGTCTTTAAACGCATGAATGGTGAATTCGCCGAAGGCCGTATTGATCAGGCGGGAGCCCAGTTTCTCAACCAGCGACTCCACCCGGCTGCGGTGTTCAATCAGGTCAGCAATCGTGCCAATCTTCAGGCCATGCTCGGCTGCAAACAGTTGCAGGTCCGGCAAACGCGCCATGGTGCCGTCGTCTTTCATGATCTCGCAGATGACGGACGCGGGGCTGCAGCCCGCCATGGCCGCCAGGTCACAGCCGGCTTCGGTATGGCCAGCGCGCATCAGCACCCCGCCTTCCACGGCCTGCAAGGGAAAGATGTGGCCGGGTTGCACCAGGTCGTCGGCCGTCGCGTCTTTGGCCACGGCCGCCTGCACGGTGCGGGCCCGGTCTGCCGCCGAAATGCCGGTGGTGACGCCTTCGGCGGCTTCGATCGAGACGGTAAAGGCGGTGCCTTTTTTGTCCCCGTTGCGCACCGTCATGGGCGGCAGTTGCAGGCGTTCGCAGCGTTCACGGGTCAGTGTCAGGCAAATCAGGCCACGGCCAAAGCGCGCCATGAAGTTGATGGCGTCAGCGGTCACGTGGTCTGCAGCCAGCACCAGATCGCCTTCGTTTTCACGGTCTTCCTCGTCGACCAAAATCACCATGCGGCCTGCGCGCATGTCGGCCACGATGTCTTCAACGGGGGAAATTACGGTAGTCATGGTTCAGTCTGTGGTTGCGGGAGCGATGGGGGTTTGGGTGTCTTTGAGCATGCGCTCGACGTAGCGCGCGATCAGGTCGATTTCCAGATTGACCTCAGCGCCCTTGCTCAATTGGCCCAGCGCCGTGTTTTGGACGGTGTGGGGGATCAGGTTGATGCTGATTTCGCAGCCCGGCGCATTGTCAGCATCACCGGCGAGGTCGATGACCCGGTTCACCGTCAGGCTCACGCCATTGACGGTGACGGAGCCTTTATACGCCAGGTATTTGCCAAGCTCTTGCGGCGCACGGATGCGAAGCTCCCAGCTTTCGCCCACCTGGGCGAAATGCGTGACGCGGCCAATCCCGTCGACATGACCCGAAACGATGTGGCCGCCCAGGCGGTCATGGGCGCGCAGGGCTTTTTCCAGATTAATGACGCCGGTGTCAGCCAAACCGCAGGTTTTGGCCAGCGATTCAGCAGAAATGTCGATGGAGAACTGGTTGTGGGCAGGGTCCAGCGCGGTGGCCGTCATGCAGGCGCCGTTGAGCGCGATGCTGTCGCCCAGACCGACGTCGTCGAGATACCCCGCAGGCGTCTCTATGGTGAGTCGCTTGCCATGGTTTGAAGAGCTGCCCAGGCTTTGGATGGCGACGATGCGCCCCAAGCCGGTAATGATTCCGGTAAACATGGAGGTATTTTCGCAGGGAATCGAGCCATCTCGTCGGGCAGGCACATTTAAGGCCTGAAAAGACCGTGGGGCCTGGGGCCTTTAAAACTGATCGCGCCCAGCCGCACGCGCAACTACCCGCAAATCAACCCCCACCCTGTCTGTGGATTTGAACTGCAGTTCAATCGCTTCAGAAAGCGATTGCAGCGGTCCAAACGAAGCCATGCCCTGGCCCGGGCCCAGCAGCTTGGGGGCCAGATAGATCAAAAACTCGTCAATCAGCCCGGCGCGGATCAGCGAGCCATTGAGCTTGCTGCCGGCCTCGACATGCAGCTCGTTGATCTCGCGGGTCCCCAAGTCTTTCATCATGGCGGCCAAGTCCACTTTGCCGTGGGCGTCGGGCAGCATGACCACCGTGGCGCCGCGCGCTTCCAGCGCCGCCTTTTTGGCGTCATTTTGGACGGCAGCGTAGATGATGCAAGCCCGACCAGGTATGAAAAGATGAGCATCCAGCGGGGTTTGCAGTCGGCTGTCCACCACCACGATATGCGGCTGGCGCGGCGTTTTTACCTCGCGAACGTCCAGGCGCGGGTTGTCTTGCAGCACCGTGCCGATGCCCGTCAGCACCGCGCAGGCACGCGCCCGCCAGGCATGGCCGTCGGCACGCGCTTCGGGCGAGGTGATCCACTGGCTTTGGCCATTGGCCAGCGCTGTTGTGCCGTCCAGCGACGACGCCATCTTCATGCGCACCCAGGGCGTCTTTCGGATCATGCGGCTGAAAAATCCGATGTTGAGTTCACGGGATTCGGCTGCGCCGGGGCCGACTTCAACTTCGATGCCAGCAGCGCGAAGTCGGGCTATGCCTTGCCCCGCCACGAGGGGATTCGGGTCCTGAATGGAAACCACCACTTTGCCGATGCCTGCCGCAATCAGCGCGTCGCAACAGGGGGGCGTGCGGCCGTGGTGGGAGCAGGGCTCCAGGGTGACGTAGGCGGTGGCGCCTTTGACTGAATGACCGCGACTGGCGGCGTCGCGCAGGGCTATGATTTCAGCGTGGGGGCCGCCGGTGCGCTGGGTGTGGCCCTGACCTAGCAGCGCGTCGTCAGGCCCCCTCAAGATGCAACCTACCCGCGGGTTGGGTTTGGACAGGGGTATCGCGAGCGTGGCTTGTGCCAGCGCATCGGCTAGATCGCGCTCGTGGTGCATCCGGGATCGTTGGTTTTGCAAGATCGAACCCGACCTGCGGTATTGACCACGACGGAGCTGGATCGATTTGTGACGGACATGATGAGTATGCCGTTGGGGGTGCCGCTGGAGGTGCTTTTTGCCCTTGGGAAACCACTGCCGTTGAATAAAAGATAACCCTCGCTGAATGCGGTGGTTCCCGGCGTGCTAACCGAGATATCAGGTGACAAGGCGTCGTGCCGAAAAAGAATTTCGTCCGTGCCCGCGTCGTATTGCTCATTCCAGTTGTTGTCCAGATAGACGAACCAGCCCGACGTCCACCCAGTCATGGCGTTATTCGCCACAATATAGGCGTTTCGGCCGGTTTTTAAGGCTGCCGACTTGGCCGTGCCGCTGGCCACGATGAAATTGCTGACCGCATCCGAGAGGTTGGCGTTTTTTCTGATCTGCTCGAAACTGGGCGCCGCCACCAGCATTAGAACGGCGCCGATGGCGATGGTCACCATCAGTTCTATCAGTGTGAACCCTTTCAAGCAGGGGGCACGGCTTGCCCTTTGACCGTGGAGGCAGGTGGGCATGGCCAGATGTTTGTTTTTCATTTCCAGCAACGCGAAATATCCGTCCCGGTGCATCTTTTACGTCCTTGGGTATCGATTGCCATCAGTGTGACCTGCGGGTCATTGAAAACGCCCGGACGGGGCTGGGCAAAAACTTCAATGCAGTCGCGCAACCCGGGCGTGACGGAGTTCACCGGCTGACAGGCTTGTGCGCCAAACTGATGGCTGCTTTGCGCTCGCACTGATCCAAGGTAGTTTTTAAAAGGCGTTGCATCCGCCGTGGCATCGATGGCAAACGGTAGATAGACATTGCGCTGCGTCATGTAACGCTCCTCCTGCTGCAACAGGTTCAGCAATGCTGCCCGGGCATCGGCGCGCTTGCCCTTGCGGATCTGGTCGGTGTACATCGGATAGGCGACCGCGGCGAGAATTCCGATGATGGCGACCACGATCATCAGTTCGATCAGCGTAAAGCCTTTTTGGCGGGTGGTGCGCATGGTGTTAAGGGCTTCGTTCATGGCGCGGCTTTTTTGGCCTGGTAGTTGTTAAGCTGACGCCAGCTGAGTCTTCCGGTTTGGTAGCTCTCGCTTCCCGTGACGGTGCTCACGGCAATGCTCTTGCTCCCGCTGACGATGATGCCACCTTTTTGAGTTGCCGTGCGTTGGCCGGTGGTGTCGCTTGCGCCCAGCGTTGCGCTGCCCAGCTTTAATACCAATGGCGGCGCCAATATGCCGACCGTCGATTCTTCGGTAATGCCACTTCCCGTGAGCGGGTCAAGCACGTACAACTTTCCGCCACCTTCGCCACAAGAGCCCTTGGTGGGATAGATGGTGCCGAACAACAGCTTTCCGAATGCGCCGGTAATTCCGCTCACCTGCCGTTCGCCGATCGAGGCGTCCAGGTCTACATACCATCCTGTCTTGACGTTGGGCGTTGTCGTGGCGGGAGCGCCCCAGGTGAAGGCGGGAACGGTCACGGTGCCGGTGGCAGAAATGGTGCCATTTTGCAGTGCACTGCGTCCCGGTATCTGAATCAGTCGGTTAGGAGAAGGGTCCATCACGGCATAGAAGGAGGCTGTCGGGACCAGCGGGACGGTAGTGTCTGATGATTCCAGAAATTTGCCTGTGCCAAATGCCACAACCTTGGCGCCGTTGTATGAGTTGACGATCTCCGGGGTGCCGGTGATCGGCTGAAGTGACGTGCCGTCTGCGGCTTTTGCCACATACATAGGCGCACGCGTGCTGTCAGTGGAACTGAGTCTGATTTGATTGAATTTGTTGAAGTTGGCTGTGGCGTCGACAACCAACGAGCCGGTGCCGTATTCTGAAAAATCCAGTTTCCACAGGTTGCCTTGCAGATCACCCGAGTACAGCGCATCGACAGCGCCTGTGTTGAAGTTCTGGACGCTGTTAAAACCCAGCAGGCCTTTGGCGATGGTAGTGCTGGTCTGCGGCAATTCGATGCGCCAGAAGTTGGTACCTTCAGCCCAGCCCTGGGTTGCAGTGGGTACAAAGCCAAGATCGAGGAAGAAAAGCGAGGGATTCCCGCTGGTATGCGCAAAACCATCTGGTGCGTAATTATTGACACCACTCGCGACCACCGCGAACCATTTGTAGCTTGGCGTCGCAGAACTGCTGGGGCTCACGCGAAACTTGAGGATTTGGGGCGTGCCAATCACGTTACCCATCGCCGGATGGTCCCGCTCTGTAAACTCCCACAAGACATTTTTCTTGGTGAACGCTTCGGGGTTGGTGACGTCGAGAGCATATACACCCTGCGCGCCACCGCCGACCCCGGACACCAGCGTCGTGCGCCATTTGCTGCCGAAGTAGGCCTCGGCAACCACCGGCGTGGCATCGGCAAAGCTGTTGTGGCTATAGTCCTGGTCCGGCAGCAGCTTCAGGCGCCCGGAAAGGAAGCCCGGCACATAGGCAAAGGCCTCTTTGCCATTCAGGTCGTAAAAAGCGTGCAGCATGCCATCGTTGGCGTTGACGAAGACCACGGGCTTGCGGTTCTTGTTGGCGTCGTAGAACGTGCGGTAATCCGCGCCGGAGGTGCCTGAGGAAGGCTTGCCCAGGTAGACGAGGCCGCTGTTGATGATATCGCCCAGCACGATGTCGCGGGGGCGGAATGGAGCCGTCGGGTTGGCGAAAGAAATCTCGTCGCGCTGATCACCGCGCAGGTATTTCACGCGCTTGTCGCCCAAGGTATCAACCACGCCGGCCGGCGTGCTGTTCAACGCGTCCTTGTGCGCTTGCACCAGATCATCCCACAGGAAAGGCGTGGGCGCGTCGGTGCCCTGGCGCCCCAAGGGTGGCCCGATCACGATGTTGCGATTGACGCCATAGTCGATTTTGGTGGCGGTGGTCAGCACCTGGCCAGCCTCCCAGATGGGGGTCGACCCGATCACGATGCTGTTATCTGCGGACAAGGACAGTGGGTACTTGATGACCCGCCCGCTCCAGTAGTTGGCAACCGGGTTGAAGCGGGCCTGGAACACCCCTGCAGCTTCGGACGATGTCAGTCGCTGGGTGGATATCGCGCCGCCGGCAATACTGCCGGTTTCCTCGACGACGCGTGCGAACACATCGGCAATCGAGTCCAGGAATTTTTGCGCGTCGCTGACCAGGAAATAGTTCTTGGCATCGCCATCGGCACCGATCCACAGCGTGTTGTCACCCGTGGCAAAGGGATTGCCCGTGTTGCCCGGGTTCCCGCTGCTAGTCACACCGTCGTTAAATCCGCCATATTTCGCGGCTAAGTAAAGTTGTCGTGTGCGGCGAAAATCGACATTGTCGCTGGCTCGATTTTCGTTCACGTCGATGCTGTAGGTTGTAACGCGCGCTTTCGGGAGGTCTGTGCGAATGCTCTGCGTGTTGGCCCAATAAGCCATGCCGGCCATGTAGTGCGAACCGCCTATGGCACCTGTGTCCATGGTTGCAGCGTTTGCAAGAGCCGGGTAGTAGGGGCTGTTGACGGCAATGTTGCTGGCAGCTTGCGTGCGGAGCTTGCTGTCGGTGTAGCTGGCGCCTGAATTTGCCTCAAAGCTGCCTACGATGCTGGTCCAGAAGGGCACATTGAGCGCGGGGTTGGTCTCGGCCGCCCGGGCGTAGTCCTCATTGGTCGTAATCGTATTGCCCGGCACCGACCGGTCGCTGTGGGTGAAGACATCGGCAACGGTCAGGATGCTGTTACGCAGACAGCTTTTGCCTTCGCCGGTTGCGTCCTGGAAGCCCGCAAACGGATCGTTCCAGCCGGCATACACCGGAAAATTCTCCTTCAGCTTGGTGATGGCTGTCGACGAGCCTGACGTACCGGCCACCGCACCGTCTGTCGGTGACTTGCCCTGAATATAGCGAAGCGCTTCATAGTACAACTCGCTGAGCGGATCCAGGCTCTTGTACTTGCCCACGTTGTTGGGGTCCAGCGTGCCGAACTTGTTGATGTACATGATAGCGCCGCTCTTGGGGTGGCCTTGGGCGCCGTAAGTCGCGTCACCGCTTTGCGGGTTGTCGATGAAGATGCCCGTGTTGGCATACCACTCGGCGCGCGGGTTGGTGCCACTGACCAAGTTGAAGTTGGCATCAAACGCCTTGGGGCCGAGATATTTGAGTGGCGCGCGCATCACGCCGCCGTAACGCGCGCGGTTGTCATCCTGCAGGTAGCCAAAAACCCCCACGCGCAAATTCTCGGCGTTCATCTGGAACTGGCCCACCGGCTTGTACTTGCCGTTCGGGTAGCGGTAGCACAGTCCGCTCCACTTCTTGGCATCCGGGTCGTAGGTCATCAGGCGATTCGGGGCGCTTGAGGCATCGCACACCACGTTGCGCACCAGGTAGTAGGACTTGGAGGCCGTAGCGGCGACCAACTCATCGCTCTTGGCATCGGCCACGCCGAAGGGCGCATCGCAGCTGCCGGTGGTGTCTTTCGATCTGGCGAAATACACGCGGTTGCGGCAGTTGTAAATATACATGTCGTTGTTGCCAATTTTGTTGGCAGCCGATGTTTCAACCATCTTTGATACCAGCGCTTTGGGCAGCACCTTTTCTGTGAAATAGGCGGTGTTGCGATAAAAGTTGTCTGGCAACCAGGCGCGATCAACGACCGTGAGAGTGTCATCATCCACGGTGCGATTACCGCCTGTCAGTCCATAGCGCAGGATGTCCACGGCCGAAGAGGTGGCCCAATTCAGGAAATTGCCGTTGAAGCCGCCACCACCGCAACTGCCGCTGGCGTTGACTGCACCGGACCACTTGAAGTAGTCTCCCTTGGTGACGCTGTTGTCGGCGGCGGGCTGGTTTCCATAGCAACTCTTGTTGTCGAAATAACCGATGTAGGTTTTGTTTTCGTTAAATTCGTCGCGGTAGGTTTGCCCCACTGTCGGAAATTCCACCGACAGGGCAAGCGTCAGATTGGCCTTGGCCTTGGCCCCGTTCATGTACAGCGGTTCAGTCGACAGGTTGATCAGCGGCGGCGCCGACTGGCCGACCACCAAAGTGACGACGCCTGCCGCGGCCGCCAGCAGGCCCAGCCGAAACCATCGGCGAAACTGCGCCGGAATCACGGAGGAAATGTGGACCATGGGAAAACTCCTATTCTTTACGGAAGACCATCTGGACCACGGCCTGCGTGTCCGTGCGTGGGCCAAAACCCATGGCTGTGACGCGGAACAGCGTTTTGGGCGCGCCGGTGCTGCTGGTTCCCGGCGAGAGGTCGGGGATGGCTTCGATGATGTAGCGTGGCCGCAGGGCGGGCTGCACGCCCGCGGTGCCGGTGGCAAAGGTGCGGTCGGTGAAATCGCCCAACCGCACGGTTTTCGCGGCGGTCGTGGCATCGGTAAAGTCGACGTCGTACCAAACCGGCCTGCCTGTGGTGCTGGGCAGGCACAAACCCAAATCCCCGCCCGAGCCGCAGCCGGCAGCAAAGCCCAGCAGGCTGGTCGGCGAGAAGGTATCGACACGCTTGGCCGCGCTGGTATTGGGCCCGCGCATGTCGAATTCGGCATCCATCAGCGCCGCCTCGGCGCCCTGGAAGGCAATCTGCCAGTCGCGGTCGTAGCGCGAGGAGCGCTCGGCCATCAACACCATCTGGCTTGCGGCCACGCCCAGCATGCTGACGATCACCAGGATGATCATGACGATGACCAGGCTGAAGCCTTGCTGCCTGGCCTTTGGCGTGCGCAGCAGCGAGCGGAGTGAGGATGTGTTCATCGCGTGCTGAGATCGTTGCGGATATGGACTGTGAAATTCACGACCCGGCGCAGCCGCCCGTCTGCGGCCACCGCCAGTTGCGAGCCGGCATCGGCGCCGGATGCATAAGCCGTGCCGAGCGGCGCGAAAGTTGCCGTGACGCGCTCCTGCGCCGAGCCGACCGGCCCGCGCAGCACCAAACCTACCCTGACCGCCCGCACGCGGCGCCAGTTCTCGCGCGTGGCGTTCGGGTTGCTGGCCACTTTCAACTGGTCGGCGCGAAGCCAGCGGTCGGCGATGGAGTCGCCTGCGATACCGGGCACGGCACCAGCTGTCACGTTGTCCGTGCCAAACAGAAGCTGCATGGACTCGACGCCTTCGATCAATGGCTGGCCGGCCACCCACGCGCCAGAGGAATGCTTGTAATAACTGCAATACAGAGACGGTTCGGACGTATTGGCATCCCGGGCCACATAAAAAATGCTGGCAGAACGCTCGTTGAGATCGCCGGTTTCCAGTCCAGGTTCAGCGGTCCCCAGGCAGTTAACCATGTTTCCATCCGGCGAAGCGGTGAGTCCTCCGCCCTGGAATCGCACCACCAGAACATCGCTCCCGTTTTTGCACGAGGTGTCGTTGATGGACCCGCACTTGGTCGGGCGGTTGCCATCGACGATCTTTGTCGATTCGCTGATCGCGAGATCGGACAGTTGTGTGTAAAAAGCGTTATTCCATCCAAATAAGTCGGGCTCAGGTTCCTTGCCCAGTTTTACAGCCAACGCCCGCGTCATCGGAATCGGCGCGGCGAAATCCTGGTAGCCGGCCTGCAGAATGATTTTTGAAACAGTGTCAATGGCGAACCGTTCCTTGTCGATCAATTGCGTGGTGCTGTCTACGGTGGTGTAGCCCGTGCGGCCGAGAATTAGCGTTGACAGGGCCACGAGCGTGACGAGGAGGCCCACGGTCATGGCAACCAGCAGCTCGACGAGTGTTACGCCGCCTTGGCGGGCTGGGATACCGGAAAAATGGTGTTTTTTCATTCTGAACTGCCGGCTGTCAACGGAAGAACAATCAGGGGAGGCGTTGCCGCGTTTGAAGTGAACTCGGTTGTACCTTGGGCATTGGCCCTATTCCAGGAAAGCTTGAGAATGGCGACGTCGCCGGTATCGGTGCAAGCCCATTTAGGCTCACCGGTGGTGGTGAATGGCTCCTTGTCCATGCAGATGCGAACGCGCGGCGAAGGCAATGCGTCGATCAGCCGGAGTTGCCACTCATAAATGTCCCAAGCTGCAATTTGTAAGCCCGTAGGGCAAGCATCTGTAAAACAGTTTGGCGTTGGCGCCGAGACGGTATCGGCACTGGTGAATGTGGCGTTAAGCAGGTAGGGGTTTTCTGCCGCCGATATTTTGACGCCCACAGCGTGATTTCCGCGCATTTTCTCTGCCAACTCGCGAGCCAAGGCGCCTGCAATGGCCTGGTAACGCACTTCTTTATTGGATTGCATGGCTGCGGCCTGCATGCCGACGGCCCCCAGTACGCCGATGCTCAGGATAACGATGGCCACCAAGACTTCAACGAGCGTGAAGCCATCTTGGTGGTCATGACTGACCGGGAGTTGCCTGTCCGTGGACGCGAGTGAAAGAGACATGCTCCGAAGTATAAGAAACTGTCTTGATTTGTTTCAGTCCGCACGTCTGAGTTGCTGTGCCGTTCATCGGATGGCCTGCCGCCGCACCTCATCCACCAGCGTCTTGAACTCGTCAATGTCTTCAAAACTCCGGTACACGCTGGCATAGCCCGCATCGGAATCGCCGGGGTGATGCGCCCCCTGCGCACCCGAATGCGCTTTGCGCAATGCGCGCCGTCGGTCTATACTGATTTGGTCCGGAGATGCGGTTTTTACTGTCTTGTTTGCAACCATGGAGCGCCCCGTTGCGGGGTGCGCACTAAGGAGGAAGGCGATGTCGGTCGAGACTCTAATTTTGGAATCCCCCGTGTCCCAGGACATCGTGGAGGTCGCTGCCTTTACGGGTGGCATCGTCGGTCCCAGCCTGCAAATGCTGGGCCCCGTGAAGGATGGCGGCACGATCGTCGCCCAAACGGCACCCGGTTGCTGGGGGCCGATGATCACGCCGAAATTCCAGGGTGGCCATGAAGTCACCCAGCCGGTGGCGGTGGAGGGTGCTGTAGTCGGCGATGCCATTGCCATCAAGCTCAAGCGCGTGGAAGTGACCTCGCTGGCCACCTCTTCCGGCGTCATGCAGTTCGTGGATGGCCGTTATCTGGGCGACCCTTTTGTGGCCAAGCTCTGCCCCAAGTGCGGCACCCAAAGCCCCGCCACCCATCTGGAAGGCATCGGGCAGCAGGCGGTGCACTGCGACGTCTGTGGCGCGGAGGTCAGTGCGTTTCGTTTTTCCAACGGCTATGTCATCGTTTTTGACAGGGAAAACCAGGTCGGGGTGACAGTCAGCAAGGCCATCGCCGAACGCATTGCCAAAGAAGCGAAACTATTTGCCCACTTGCCTGCCGC
>NZ_JAUXNA010000348.1 GCF_030682935.1 Polaromonas sp. | reverse complement strand
ATAGCCCAATATCAACGGGACTATATAGCTACTAATTTAATAGCAAATCAATCGATAAAGAAATTCACCGGCAGTCCGGGCACCTCGACCCGCATGGAAAACACGCAACCCGAATGCGGGTAGGTTTGCAGTTCCCGGGCCGGGCGGCCGTGGCGGGCGGTGGTCAGGTACAGGGTTTTCAGGTCGTCGCCGCCAAAGCACGGCATGGTCGGGCCCTGGGCCGGCACCGCCATGTCGGCCAGCAGCTCGCCTGCGGGCGACAGCTTGAGCAACCGGGCGCCTTCATACATGGCGACGTAATAGTTGCCCTGCACGTCCACGGCGGCGCCGTCGGGCCGGCCGCCGTAGCCGGGCATGCCGGGCTGCCAGCCTTCGGGCTTGCCGGGCCATTGCCGGAACACCCGCTCATGGCTCATGGCATTGCTTTCACTGTCCCAGTCCCAGGCGCGAATGGTGTGGCGCGGCGTGTCGGTCCAGTACAGCGTGGCGGCGTCCGGCGACCAGGCCAGGCCGTTGGCGGTCGTGGCGTTGCCGGCCTTGAGTTCGAGCGCGGGCCGGGTGCG
This sequence comes from Polaromonas sp., assembly GCF_030682935.1. Taxonomy (GTDB): domain Bacteria; phylum Pseudomonadota; class Gammaproteobacteria; order Burkholderiales; family Burkholderiaceae_C; genus Polaromonas. Next base: position 10,053 of record NZ_JAUXNA010000348.1, on the reverse strand, counting down.
CCGGCCATCGAGTGAGAACAGCTGCGCCCGTGCAGCATCGCGCGGCTCATACATGGTGCCGGCCCAAAAGCGGCCCAGCGGGTCGGCCTTGCCGTCGTTAAAACGGGTGGTGGCCGCATCGTGCAGCGCAGGCGCCAGCAGCTGCAGCGCGCCGCCCCATTGCCGCGCGCGGTAAATGCCGTCGCGCAGCGCGATGACCAGCCCGCCGCTGCGCGCCGGCGCGATGCAGCCGGGCTCGGTGGGCATGGGCCAGCTTTCCACCGTGCCCATGAACACGTTGCAGCGGTGGATTTTCCGGGCGGGTATGTCGACCCAGTACAGCATTTGCTCGTCCGGGTGCCAGAACGGCGACTCGCCCAGTTCGCTGGGCTGGGCCACCACGGTTTGCCATGGACTGGCCGTCATGCCGCACGCTCCACCAGAATGCTCATTTGCGCGCTCATCGATTCGCCCGCCTGCACCAGGTTGATGGCATTGTTGACATGGCTGACGGGCTCGATCGCGACAAGGTCGCGGGTGGTGTTGGTAAAGACCACCAGGCGGCGCAGGTTGGACGCAATGCAATGCAATGGATGGAGGCGGTCATGTTTGTATTCCTGTCCGCCATTGTGCAACGAATGGTGGCATGAAGCACTTACAAAAAAGCCCCGCCAAAGCGGGGCCGGGTGAATGACGAGGCGTAGCTCTCAAAAACTTTCCTGCTGACCAGTGGTTCCGGTTTTCCGGAGCAATGGGGCGGTGCGCGCAATCGTTGACGGCGCGGTTTTGGCCGTGGCCTTGAGGCTTATCCGTACCACGTTCTTCGCCCTGTTGGGGGAACGGCGCTCACCCTCCGGGCCTGCGTAGCGGGCATTCACAGAATTGCTGGAACGGGTGAAGGCCCTCGTCACGGGAAGCACCGAAACAATGCCGTGCGTGTCGCCCTCGGGAAGTTTGAACACGGCCACCGTCTGCACCAGTTCCTGCGCCTGGGTCTTCAGGCTCGATGCCGCTGCCGCCATCTCTTCCACCAGCGCCGCGTTTTGCTGGGTGGCCTGGTCCATCTGGGTGACGGCTTCACCGACTTGTGAAACACCGGCACTTTGTTCGCTGCTGGCCGCGCTGATCTCACCCATGAGGTCCGTGACGCGCCGGATCGAATTCACCACCTCGGTCATGGTGGCACCGGCCTGATCGACCAGCGCCGTGCCATGCTCGACGCGCTCCACGCTGGCACTGATAAGGGTCTTGATTTCCTTGGCCGCATCTGCACTGCGGCCGGCCAGGTTACGCACCTCGGAGGCGACTACCGCAAAGCCGCGCCCCTGTTCGCCGGCGCGCGCAGCTTCTACCGCCGCGTTCAGAGCCAGGATGTTGGTCTGGAAGGCAATGCCGTCGATCACGCTGATGATGTCGGAAATCTTCTTTGACGAATCGTTGATGCCTTTCATGGTGTCCACCACCTGGGCCACGACTTCGCCGCCCTTGACGGCCACGGTGGAGGCACTGATCGCCAGTTGATTCGCCTGCTTGGCGCTGTCGGCGTTCTGCCGGACCGTGGAGCCGAGCTCTTCCATCGAAGCGGCGGTTTCTTCCAGCGCGCTGGCCTGTTGCTCGGTGCGGGCGGAAAGGTCGTTGTTGCCCTGGGCGATTTGGGCGCTGGCGCTGGCGACGGATTCGGAGCCATGGCGAACGGTGGAGACAACTTTGACCAGACTGCCTTGCATGGCCTGGAGCGCCATCATGAGTTGTGCAGTTTCATTTTTTCCAACCGCCTCGAATTGCACACTCAAGTCGCCTGCGGCGACCGCGCGCGCAACGCCCACCGCCTCACGCAGTGGAACCGTGATGCTGCGCACAAAGGTCACGGCAAGCGCGATGGCTCCGCCCAATAGGAGCAACAGCAAACCCAGAATCAAAATCATGGCCTGGCGCAACTCGGTCACACGATCATCCAGCGTTCGCACCAGCCCCTGCATGGCGACCGCATTGAACTCGTACAGGCTGTCAATGGTCCTGGTGAACTCGTCGAAATACTCGTTGGCGGGCAGTTTGAGTTCCTGCGCCGCGATCAAACCCTGATCGGCCACCGTCAACGTCTTGGATATCTGCGTCTTCAGGGCATCCATTTTTGAGCCAAGCGCCGCCTTCAGACCGGCATTGACCGTGGTGGTTTTTTCCAGGTTGCGAATCATGTCGCCGTACAGCTCATTCACCCGCACCTGCAAAGCCACCAGCGTGGCGCGGCCCTCTGGCGGCAAGGTGCCTTGTGCCAGAAAACCGGTGCCCTGCGCCCGCATGACACCCATCTTTTCGGCCAGCCAGGGCGCATGCACAAGCGTGGCCTGAATCAGCGTACTGGTACCGGCTTCCGGATCCTGTGAGAGTTTGAATTCATCCAGAACGGTCTCGCTGAGCAGCATCAGCGATCCGATCAACTGGGTATGTTGCTGCGTACTTTCTGCCGGTTTGAGCTGTCGGCTGGCGACGGCCTGCTCAAGCACGCTCCAGCGTTGCTTGCGATCGGCCCAGTTCGAAACAATCTCCGGTGAAGCCCCTTTCTCCTTCAGGCTGGCATCCACCGCTTCAATCGCTTTGGCCAAGGCATCATGTGTCGCCGGCCGGCGCGCAGCCAAGGCCTCGTTGCCGCCCAGCATGCCCGCAGAGATGCCGCGGTGCTGCTGCGTTAGCTGCACCACTTTTTGCAAGGCAATGGTGGGCGCGGTGCCATCGACTTCCCGTTTTGCAGTCTCGATTTCGGTCAGGGACTGATGAACATAGAACGTTGTCGGTAATGCCGCCATGAAGAGGGCAAGAAGGCCGAGAACCAGAAATTTCTGTGAAAGATTCAAGCGTTGAATGAAAGACATGAAAGACATGGAAGACCTGTTTGTTTGTCGTGACCGGGCTTGGTATGTGGCGCACCTGTTTCATATCAAAGGCGCACCCCAATGGGAGAGAAACGGCCCCTGCGAACGGCACACTTCGAGTGGTGCGGTCGTTACGCATTCGATATTTCCTCCACGCCATGAAACAAACCCAAAAGGTTCGCCCCATTCCGGTAAGCCCGCCATCGTCACGTCTTTGCGCGACAGACCGGTGGCTTTGCGACACCGCCTTCCAAACGGGTGTGCTTTTGACTGGGGTTTACTCTAATGGACAAAGCATTTCTCGAAAACCGACAGATGCAAAAGAGGGTGACTACATCCACACTCATTGATCTATCGCATCTATCGCAAATCCAAGGTCCCTCCCTGACAATTGCAGGCCGTCTCAGTATGCAAACTGATGGCCAGCTTTCGCTGATCCTGGCGCGGCGGCCTGACGGGCAGGCCGCCATCCATGGCGCTTACCTGCTGTAGGCGGTTTCACCGTGGGAGGTGATGTCGAGGCCTTCGCGCTCGTCTTCTTCGCTGACGCGCAGGCCAATCGTCAGGTCCACCACTTTGTAGGCGATGAAGGACACCACGCCCGACCACACCAAGGTGATCAGCACGGCCTTGGCCTGAATCCAGACTTGCGACACGATGGAGTAGTCGGCAGCGGTGATGCCCGTGGCCGTAACCCAGTCAGCCACAAAGCCGGGGCCGCCCAGGCTTGGCGAGTTGAACACGCCCGTCAGCAGCGCACCCACGATACCGCCAACGCCATGCACGCCAAACACGTCGAGCGAGTCGTCAGCGCCCAGCAGTTTCTTCAGACCATGCACGCCCCAGAGGCAGGCAAAACCGGCGATAAAACCAATCACCAGGCCACCGCCGATACCGACGTTGCCGGCGGCTGGCGTGATCGCCACCAGACCGGCCACGGCACCGGATGCGGCACCCAGCATCGAGGCCTTGCCACGCATCAGCGCTTCACCCACACACCATGCCAGCACCGCAGCAGCAGTAGCGCCCAGGGTGTTGATGAAGGCGAGTGCCGCAAAGCCGCTGGCTTCGAGCGCGGAGCCGGCGTTGAATCCGAACCAGCCGACCCACAGCAAGGCCGCACCGACCATGGTCAGCGTGAGGCTGTGAGGGGCCATGGCTTCCTTGCCGTAGCCGATACGCTTACCCACCATGTAGGCACCGACCAGACCGGCTACGGCCGCATTGATGTGCACGACCGTACCGCCGGCGAAATCAAGCGCGCCCGACTGCCAGATGTAACCGGCCTTGCCGTTCATCGCGTCAACCACTTCCTTGCCCGTGTAGGCATCAGGACCCATCCAGAACCAGACCATGTGGGCCATGGGGAGGTAGCTGAAGGTGAACCAGATCACCATGAACAGCAGCACCGCCGAGAACTTGATGCGTTCGGCGAAGGCGCCGACGATCAGCGCACAGGTGATGCCGGCAAAGGTCGCCTGGAACGCGGCGAACACGATCTCGGGAATCACGACGCCCTTGCTGAAGGTGGCCGCGTTGGCAAAAGTGCCTGCGGTGTTGTCCCAGATGCCTTTCATGAACAGCCGGTCAAAGCCGCCAAAGAAGGCGCTGCCCTCGGTGAAAGCCAGGCTGTAGCCGTAGATGAACCACAGCACGACGATCAGGGAGAAGGTCACCATGATCTGCATCAGCACCGACAGCATGTTCTTGCTGCGGACCAGGCCGCCATAAAACAGGGCCAGACCCGGCACGACCATCAGAATCACCAGGATGGTGGAGACCAGCATCCAGGCGGTATCGCCCTTATTGGGAACCGGTGCCGGTGCTGCCGCAGGCGCAGCGGCTGCGGCAACGGGCGCTTGCATGGCGGCGGCGGCTTCCGTGGGGGTGGCGGTTGTGGCTTCGGCAACGGCTGCAGCGGGCGCGGCGGCCGGCGCCTGCGCCAGTGCGGCTACGCCCGTGGTCAGCAGGCTCAGTCCCAGCGCAAGGGAAACTAGTAGTTTTTTCATGTCGGTGTTCTCTTGTTAGGGGGTTGAGCCTTACAGCGCTTCCTTGCCGGTTTCACCGGTGCGGATACGCACGACCTGCTCAAGGTTGTAGACAAAGACCTTGCCGTCGCCGATCTTGCCGGTGCGGGCGGCACCCTCAATCGCTTCAATCACGCGGTCCACCAGCTCGTCAGACACAGCCGCTTCGATCTTGACCTTGGGCAAAAAATCCACCACATACTCTGCGCCGCGGTACAGCTCGGTGTGGCCTTTTTGACGACCGAAACCCTTGACTTCAGTGACCGTGATGCCTTGCACGCCAATACCAGAGAGTGCTTCGCGCACTTCATCCAGCTTGAACGGTTTGATGATGGCCGTGATGAGTTTCATTTTTTGGATACCTCCAGGATTGTTAAAGCGAACACAGGATTCTTAGCATGTAACGTGCCAAAGTTGTGCCACCACCGTGGCCAGGTCCGCGTTTTGCCGGGCGGCCGCGTTACAGTCAGGTAACAAAAACATACTATGCACCAAGTTGATGCACACAGGGCGCACAACTTTGAGGCATCTGAACGAAAGTATCCCGATGAGCTTGTCTTTAGTGCACAGCCGTGCCTTGTTGGGGCTGGAGGCGCGGCCGGTCTGCGTTGAAGTGCATCTGGCCAACGGGCTGCCCAGCTTCACGCTGGTCGGGCTGGCCGAAACGGAGGTCAAGGAAGCGCGTGAGCGCGTGCGCTCGGCGATCCAGAACACCGGACTGGAATTTCCGGGCAACAAGCGCATCACGGTGAACCTGGCCCCGGCCGATCTTCCCAAGGATTCCGGCCGCTTCGACCTGGCGATTGCCCTGGGCATTTTGGCGGCCAGCGGCCAGATCGATGCGCGCAAGCTCAAGGGCTATGAATTTGCGGGCGAGCTGTCGCTGGGCGGCGACCTGCGGCCCGTCAAGGGGGCGCTGGCCATGAGCCTGGCCGTTGCCCACGGCGCGCCGCATGCCGCCGGAGCCCTGCCCAAGCTGGTGCTGCCCGAAGGCAGCGCCCAGGAGGCGGCGCTGGTGCCTGAGGCCGAAATTTACGGTGCCCGGCATTTGCTCGATGTGGTCAGGCAATTTCTGCCCGGCGACGCGGTGCAAGACACGCTGGACGGCTGGTCGCGCGTGCTGCCCTCAGCGCCACCGTCGCCGCCGGCTTACCGGGATATGGCCGATGTCAAGGGCCAGGCCGCCGCCCGACGGGCGCTGGAGATTGCCGCCGCGGGCGGCCACAGCCTGCTGATGATGGGCGCGCCAGGCTCCGGAAAATCCATGCTGGCGCAGCGCTTTGCCGGTCTGTTGCCCGCCATGACGACGCAAGAAGCGCTGGAAAGTGCGGCTGTGGCTTCGCTGGGCGGGCGCTTTGCACTGGAGAACTGGGCGGTACGCCCGACCTGCGCGCCCCACCACACGGCCAGCGCGGTGGCACTGGTGGGGGGCGGCTCGCCGCCGCGGCCCGGCGAAATCTCGCTGGCGCACCGCGGCGTGCTGTTTCTCGATGAATTGCCCGAATTTCCGCGTGCGGCGCTTGAAGCGCTGCGCGAGCCGCTGGAGTCCGGCACCATCACGATTTCCCGGGCCGCGCACCGGGCCGAATTTCCGGCCCGCTTCCAGCTGGTCGCGGCCATGAACCCCTGCCCCTGCGGCTACCTGGGTTCCAGTTTGCGGACCTGCCGCTGCTCACCCGAGCAGGTGTCGCGCTACCAGGGCAAGCTCAGCGGCCCCTTGCTGGACCGAATCGATCTGCATGTGGAAGTGGGCGCGCTGGCCGCCGACGAACTGGTCAACACGCCGCCCGGTGAAGCCAGCGCGGCCATCCGGGGCCGCGTCGTGCTGGCGCGCGCGCTGGCCATGACGCGCCAGGGCAGCAGCAACCAGGCGCTGGAAGGCCAGGCCATCGATGCGCAATGCCAGCTTGATCCGGCCGCCGCGAAATTCCTCAACACCGCCGCCACCCGGCTGGGCTGGTCAGGCCGGGGGATTCACCGCTGCCTCAAAGTGGCCCGCACCATTGCCGACCTGGCCGGTGCCAGCGCGGTGCAGGTCACGCATGTGGCCGAGGCGGTGCAGTACCGGCGCGCGCTGAAGGCGGCGCACTGAGGGCCCGTTCGGATACCCCCGCCCAGTCGGACAAGTCCCGCCTTTGTTGCGCTCCGTCAGCGCCCCTGGTAATCCGGTGAAAACGTTGGCTGGGCAGCCACTGGCGCTGGCAGTGGCTTGGGGCCATAAGTCGCGCCATCGCTGGTGCGCAGGGTGGCGCCTTCCAGCGTCACGCGGCTGCCCACGCTGGGGGCACGCGCCACTTCCACGGTACGGCGCGAGCCGTCTTCCATGCGAACGTCCACCTGGTAGACCGTTTCCTTGCGCATGTTCCCTTCAATCGCGTTGCCAGCAAAGCCACCCCCCACAGCGCCCAAAATGGTGGCGGCCGTGCGGCCATTGCCTCGGCCCACCTGGTTGCCCAGCACCGCCCCCAGCACGCCGCCCGCGACAGTCCCCAAGCCGGGACCGGCTGGTTTGCCAGAGCGCTCAACCGCCGTGACCGACTCGACCGAACCGCAGACGGCACACACGGGCGCGGCCGCCACAACGGGCGCCGGTGCGTAATGGGGTGCGGGCGAAACACCAGAGTAGCCCGGTGCCGGCGCAGGATGGGGCACAGGCCTGACCACTTTCCGGACGGGCGCTGGCGCAGGCTTGGCCGGTGCCGCAGCGGGCTTTTCAATCAGGTCATCGGCAACGCGGGTTGAAGCCGCGGGCGCTGCAAGCTGAGACGGGGTCGCGGCCTGGGGCGCCGTTAGCGCCGCCACGGTGGCAACGGGCGCCGGTGTGCGCTGGTTGTAAATCAGGGTGGCGCCCATGCCAAGCACGGCCACGCCGAGGATGGCCACGGCGGCCCACAGCGGTTTGTTGCCAGACGATGCGGGCTGCTGGCCCGGCTGAAGAGTGTCAATGGAGGTGGTCATGTTGTGTCCTTTGCCACCTTGAACGCACGACGGCATCCAACGGCACACACAAGCCTGCGACAGGCGGGTAAACGGCCCGTAAAGGGCCGTGTCCAGCGTTACAAATTAGGCGCGAGCAAGCGCTGCAAGTCCTCTGCCTTGGCACCGCGCCGCCTGGCCAGGTCCTGCAGCTGGTCTTCGCCGATCTTGCCGACGTTGAAATAGGTGCTGTCCGGGTGGCTCAGGTAAAAACCGCTGACGCTGGCCGCTGGCGTCATGGCCAGGCTCTCGGTCAGCGCCATGCCGATGTCCGCGCACTGAAGCAGCTCGAACATCTCTTTTTTCACGCTGTGGTCCGGGCAGGCCGGGTAGCCGGGCGCGGGGCGTATGCCCTGGTATTTTTCGCCAATCAGCTCGTCGGTCGCCAGCGACTCCGTGGCCGCGTACCCCCACAGGTCTTGGCGCACGCGCTGGTGCAGGGCTTCGGCAAAGGCCTCGGCCAGGCGGTCGGCCAATGCCTTGAGCATGATGGACGAGTAGTCGTCATGGTCGTCCTGGAAGTACTTTTCCTTCTTTTCGGCGCCCAGGCCGGCGGTGACCGCAAAGACGCCGATGTAATCGGCAATTTTCAGGTCTTTTTGGCCTGTAACCCCCGTCGAATCTCCGCGAGCAGCTATCAATTCAGGAGTCAGCACCTTGGGCGCCACGAAGTCGGCCAGGCAGCGGCTGGGCCGCATCACGCCGTCCACCGCCGTTTTTTCCGCCTGCTGGCGCAGGCCGTACCAGGTCATGGCCACTTCGCTGCGGGTTTCGTCGGTGTAAATCTCGATGTCGTCGCCGACGCTGTTGGCCGGGTACAAGCCCATCACGCCGCTGGCCGTGAGCCAGCGGCCCTCGATCAGGCGTTTGAGCATGCGCTGCGCGTCCGCATACACCCGCACCGCCTCGGTGCCGACCACCTCGTCTTTCAAAATCGCCGGGAACGGGCCGGCCAGGTCCCAGGTCTGAAAGAACGGACCCCAGTCGATGTAGCGCGCCAGCTCGGCCAGGTCAAAATTCTTGAACACGCGCCGGCCAATGAATTTGGGCACGGGCGGCGTGTAGTTCGCCCAATCGATGCGCGTGGCATTGGCGCGGGCCTTCGGCAAAGGCCACATCGGCGTCTGCTTTTTGTTGGCGTGCTGGGTGCGCACCTTGTCGTAGTCGGCGTTGAGCTCGTCAATGTACTTGGCGGCATGGTCGGACAGCAGGCTTTGCGCCACGCTCACGCTGCGCGAAGCGTCGGGCACATAGACCACCGGGCCTTCGTAGTGCGGCGAAATTTTCACCGCCGTGTGGACCCGGCTGGTGGTGGCGCCGCCAATCATGAGCGGGATTTTCCTGAGGCGGAAATGCTCGTCTTTCTGCATCTCGGCAGCCACATACTGCATCTCTTCGAGGCTGGGCGTGATCAGGCCCGAGAGGCCCACGATGTCCGCGCCCTCGGCCTTGGCCAGTGCCAGAATCTCGTGACAGGGCACCATCACGCCCATGTTGACGACTTCGAAGTTGTTGCACTGGAGCACCACGGTGACAATGTTCTTGCCGATGTCGTGCACGTCGCCCTTGACCGTGGCGATGATGATCTTGCCCTTGGTTTTCACGTCGGCGCCGGCCGCTTCCAGCAGCAGCTTTTCAGCCTCGATGTAGGGCAGCAAGTGCGCCACGGCCTGCTTCATCACGCGGGCGCTTTTGACCACCTGTGGCAAAAACATCTTGCCCTGGCCGAACAGGTCGCCGACCACGTTCATGCCGTCCATCAGCGGGCCTTCAATGACGTGCAGCGGCCGGCCGCCCTCGGCCTTGATGGCCTGCCAGACTTCTTCGGTGTCTTCGGTGATGTACTCGTTCATGCCGTGCACCAGCGCGTGCGACAGCCGCGCGCGCACGGGCAGCGCGCGCCACTCGTTCTTTTTGCTGTCGTCTTTGGCGCCGCTTTGGGCCGTTTCGGCGACCTCAATCAAGCGCTCGCTGGGCGTCAGTTCAGCCTCGCCGGGTTTGTACACGGGCTGGCGGTTGAGCACCACGTCCTCGACGCGCTCGCGCAGCACGGGCTCCAGGTCGTCATAGACGCCGACCATGCCGGCGTTGACGATGCCCATGTCCATGCCGGCCTGGATCGCGTGGTACAGAAACACCGTGTGAATCGCTTCGCGCACCGGGTCGTTGCCGCGAAAGCTGAAGCTCACGTTGCTGACGCC
>NZ_JAUXNA010000347.1 GCF_030682935.1 Polaromonas sp. | reverse complement strand
CTGAACTCAAGCGGCAGCAGGTTGCTTGGGCGTATGAAATTTTCATGGCGAGAACATCAAACAATTGGAATCTGACCCCAATTTCCCTTGGACATCTTGGCATCTTTGTCCGGTTGGCTTTCCTCTCGAACTTAGGAAGTTTTTGTAGAAGATGGGTTTCGAAGTTGTTTTAGAAATCTATTAAAAGCGACAGTTTGACTTTCTGCAGCAACTTCAACCTGTTGAGTGAAATTCTGTATTCCTTCCTCAATAGAGGTTTTTGATAAACCCTCTGAAATAGATTTTGCAAGTAGGCGGGTAAATGGAGCCGTTGCAGAAATAATTGGCGACCAATTTTTTATTGCGGTTTTTGGAGCGGTTTGATTTCCAAATGAAAGGGTGAAATAATCGCTTATTGGTCGGCTTATGATGGTTTCTAGGGCACTGGCAATAGCATGAATATAAACAAATATTGATGCGGGTAAGCGAAAGAACTCAAGTCTCTGCTTTTCTAAAGTGGTTAGCTCTATCTCTGATTTGGATTTTTCTATAAGATTTGACTTGCTGCTTTCTATACTTTTCAGTAGAGAGAAGACAAAAACCAAATGCGGTCCCGTGGTTTTTTCATTAAAAAATTCAGAATACAATGCATCATTATTCCAGATGTCTGATTTTTTATTGTATGCAGTGCTGGGTTGACCGTGAAATGCTGCGAGCGCTTGTCCGACGGTAAAAGATGGCATAAGCTTTGGCTTTCTCTTTATTGCGCTACCAAACCCGCCACGTCTTCCTCCTTCGTATTCGGCATCTTTTATTTTTGCCACTTCCTGACGAAGTCTTTTTTGAATAGCATCTGTACTTCGAAAGTCTGCTGCAGTTACTTGATTTTGACTATTGTTGTAGCGAACAATATCTCTTACTAGGTCCCTATCCCCATTATTAACTGATACAAATCGAATTGGAACCATTGCATTATCAGCAGGTTTTTCGTCCATGCTGCCAATGGCTCCTGTAGTCTGAGCGCCGTTGACTATTGCCAGTCCCTTCGCCTTGATTGTTTTTTGCTCTTTATCGAATTCAATTCGATGCGTGAGAGCCGTCAATCCGTTATTGAATACCCAGAAGTTTTCAGGTGTTTGAGAAATTGTTTGCCGTATGCCGTTATTTATATTGGATTGGCTTGAGCGGGCGCCAAGATAGTCTCTTATATTGGCAGAAAATAATTTTACAGAATGGGTTTTGTAAGCATCATAAAGATCTCTTGCGGAAATTGTTGTAATGAATGCTGTCCAGTCATTGGTCTTTACTTCAAATCCATCAGTACAGTTAAATGAAATGTTTTCGTTTACAGCAATAGGCGATTGTGTTTCGTTATACCATTCGGTTAGAGTGGAGTTTCCTATTTCTGTGACGAATTGCTTGACGTTGGCATTCTTGTGGTGCTTTGCAAGAGCTGAACTTAGCGTTTGTTTAACTGCTTCAAGTTCATCAGCAACATTTTTTGACTCCGTGCAGTTGTGTACGTACCATACGTGAATCTTGGTGATTGTTCCTGAGTTAACTCCATCTCTGATGCGTATTGCATGAGATCTAATGCCTTGAGGTAGATTTTCAGCTGGCATGGTAATTAGCCATGCTATTGCTGTATTTAAATCACTTGCTTTATTTGCTGGTGCGATTGATTTTTTTGATTTTGAGACGTAAGCTTGTATTATTACAGCTGTTCCGATTTCTTCATCTATGAAAATTAAATCGTTTTTTTTGTCGCTGCTGCCATCAACTATGGATGATACGCCGACGCCTTCTAAATCCTCTAAATCAAACCTGAGTGCTAATGCAAATAGACCTATGGCATTTGCCCCGAACTTTTTGAGATCATCGTGCTCGTCAAGGGCAGTTCTCCATGACGCTTCTAGTTCTTGGGATTGAATATCTTCGATTGTTTGTTGCATATTAATTGTTGCCCGTTCAGTTGCTAATTTAGTAACTTAAATAATCAGGGTAATATTTTTATATTACTTCCCCCAACTATCCTTCAACCCCACCGCCAGGTTAAATACTGGCCTCCCAGCCGCGTGATCCACCCGGTCCGCCACAAAGTAGCCATGCCGCTCAAACTGGAACTTGTCATCGGCCTTTGCGCTCGCCAGTGACGGCTCAACCATCGCCGTCACCACTTTCAGGCTGTTCGGATTCAGGCTCTCGATGAAGTCCTTGCCGCCAGCGTCGGGCTGGGCCTCCAGAAACAGTCGGTCGTACATGCGCACTTCGGCGCTCAGGCCGTCGGCCACGGCCACCCAGGTGATGACGCCCTTGACCTTGACGCTGTCAGAGCCCGGCGTGCCGCTCTTGGTGTCGGGAATCAGCGTGGCCTGCACTTCGGTGATCTTGCCTTCCGCGTCTTTGGTGCAGCCGGTGCACTCGATGACGTGGCCGTATTTCAGACGCACCTTGTTGCCGGGGAACAGGCGGAAGAAACCTTTGGGCGGCGTCTCTTCAAAGTCGCCACGCTCAATCCACACCTCTTTGCCGATCTTGAAGTTGCGCTTGCCCAGCTCGGGGTGATGGGGGTGAATCGGGGCGCTGCAGTCGTCGAGCTTGCCTGCGCCCATGACCTCGTCCCAGTTGGTCAGCACCAGTTTGACCGGGTCCAGCACGGCCATGGCGCGAGCGGCGCTGCCGTCCAGTGTTTCGCGCAGGCAGCCTTCGAGGGTGCTGTAGTCAATCCAGCTGTCGCTCTTGGTCACGCCAATGCGTTCGGCAAACAGCTGAATCGCTTCGGGCGTGTAGCCGCGGCGGCGCAGGCCGACGAGGGTGGGCATGCGCGGGTCGTCCCAGCCTGAAACTTTGTGGTCGTACACCAGTTGCGCGAGCTTGCGTTTGCTGGTGACCACGTAGGTGAGGTTGAGGCGGGCAAATTCGTACTGCCTGGGGGGCGGGGCGCTGATCAGGCCGCCCAGCACGCGCCCGTCGGGCAGGGTCGTGGTTTCGGTCAGGCGCTCCAGCAGCCAGTCGTAAAACGGGCGCTGGTCTTCAAATTCCAGCGTGCACAGGCTGTGGGTGATGTTCTCCAGCGCGTCCTCAATCGGGTGTGCAAAGGTGTACATCGGGTAGATGCACCATTTGTCGCCGGTGTTGTGGTGCGTGGCGCGGCGAATGCGGTAGATGGCCGGGTCGCGCAGGTTGATGTTGGGGCTGGCCATGTCGATTTTGGCGCGCAGCACCATGGAGCCGTCTTCATGCAGGCCGGCCTTCATTTCGTGAAAGCGGGCCAGGTTTTCTGCTGCGGTGCGGCTCCTGAAGGGGCTGTTGGTGCCGGGGTGGCCAAAGTCGCCGCGATTGATGCGCATCTGCTCCACGGTTTGTTCGTCCACATAGGCGTGGCCGGCTTCAATCAGGTGCTCGGCGGCGCGGTACATGAAATCAAAGTAGTCGCTGGCCTGGTAGAGGTTGCTTTCGCCACCGTTTTCCCAGCCGAAGCCCAGCCACTTCACGGCGTCCTTGATGCTGTTGACGTACTCAAGCTCTTCCTTCTCGGGGTTGGTGTCGTCAAAGCGCAGGTGGCAGACGCCGCCGTAGTCGCGCGCCAGGCCAAAATTGATGCAGATGCTTTTGGCATGGCCCACATGCAGGTAGCCATTGGGCTCGGGCGGAAAGCGGGTGCGGATTTTGGCCGGGTCGGGCTGGCCGGCCGCGTGGTGGGCGGCATCGCCCGGGCTGCCGCCCCAGCGCCTGCTGGCGTAGGTGCCTTCGGCCAGGTCTTTTTCGATGATTTGTCGTAAAAAGTTGCTGGGCTTGTGGGCTTCTTTGTCGGCAGGGTGAGTGGCTTTGGAGGGGGCGGGGGAGGTCATGTTGTGATTCTAGGCCGTAGTAGGGCTGGGTTACGTTTGGCTACGCTCTTAACTGTGCATGCGGTAGGCGGTTACCGCTGTCCCGCGTTTAATGCCTGTACGGGCGCTTCCTGCCCAGTTTAGGAGAAACACATGAAGACAGCTATCAAGGCCAACCGCTCGATCATCCTGGCCAGTGCCACCGCCGCATTGGCAGTGGCTGCGATGGGCTTTGCAGGTGCTGCCCAGGCAAGGGACGACGTGTACTGGTCGGTGGGCGTGGGCGCTCCCGCGGTGTCCCTGAATGTGGGCAATGCGCAGCCTGTATATGTGCAACCGCAGCCGGTGTATGTGCAACCCGCGCCGGTTTACTACCAGCCGCGCCCTGTGTATGTCAGGCCTGCGCCCGTATATTTCGCGCCACAGCCGGTTTACTACGGAAATCCGGGTCGTGGCCACAGGCGTCATGGCCATGGCGGCAACTATATGCAGGCACCCCAACAGGGTTACGGCCCGGGTTATTACGGCCCCGGTTATGGGCCGGTGTCGCAGGTGGGTTACGAGCGGAATGATCGGTATGACCGCGATGACCGGGGTGGCCGACACGGCGACCGGCGTTAAGCGGGCCTGAACAAAAAAAACCTGCTTCATGCAGGTTTTTTTTGGCCTCGGCATGGCTGAACGCTGAGCGGAAAAGAAGAAAGGCCCGCAAACCGTGGTTTGCGGGCCTGGGTCCTATGGCTGCATTGCGTGACCTTAAGCGGCCTTCCAGAAAATGTAGTCAGCCTGGTAAGGCCGGGTCAGCTTGTCGCCAATGTCGATTTGGTTGCAGGCCTTGCTCAGGTCCTGGCCACCCTTGGTTTTGATGCGCTGGATGTAGGTGACGTTTTGCAGAATGCCGGGGGCCGCATCGGGTGTGCCCTTGGACAACTGGTAGGCCAGATTGGTGTCGCCCACACGCGGCGCAACGGCAACCTGTGTGCCGACCACGCGGGAGCCATCAACATGGCTCCAGGTGGCGGGTGGGCCCGAATATTTCACGACCAGCTTGCCGGTGCGGTCAAGCAGGTCAGCCTGCGGCGTCACCAGGACCCAGCCCACGGCGCCGGCGGCGGTGGCATTGGCCTTGCATTCGTAGGTGAGCAGGCCGGTGGCGGTGGTTTCAAGCGCCACAACGTGGCCTGCGGGTACCTGGATTTGAGCGTCGAGCGTTACCTGCGAGTATTCCTTGGGCGGTGGCTTAACAGTGGAGCAGGCAGCCATCAGGCCGACTGTGCCAGTGACGACGGCCAGCGTGACGGCTGCGCTTTTGCCGTAAGCCCATAGGGTGTTGTGTGTGGTTTTCATGCGGTTCCTGAGGTTGTTGTTGCATTTTTATTACAACCCGGCACTGCAAATGCCGCTGTAGGACGCCAGACTCAGTTGTTGCAAGCGCAGACCCGGTGACGGGGGCCGTTGCATCGAGCAGAAAAAAGGCCCCAGTACCCAGTTTGTGGCTGGGCCTGTGGGCCTTGAAACCAGCGCCACCCCGGTATCAGTGCTGGTGATTCACTCAGAAAATGGTGGGGTCGGTGGGCTGGCATGGGCAAGACGTTCGTGGCCAGTGGGCTGACCGTCCGGGCTGTCGCGTCTTGAGAACAGTACGGCGCGTGGTGCGCTACTGGATTCAACAAAAATGCGCGGCGGACAAAAAAGAGCTTGCGGATCGCCCCCTGTATTGAATGGCTGCCGGTCCTGATCGGCTGCCTGCCTCACAAAAAAGGCGACAGCCGAGCAACGATAATCAAGTCCAATTTAAGGAGCCAGCGTGGATATTGCACTGTTGATCAAAGCCGCCATCATGGGCATTGTGGAGGGTCTGACCGAGTTTCTTCCGATTTCCTCGACCGGGCATTTGATTTTGGCGGGCGCGCTGCTGGGTTTTGACGATGACAAGGCTAAGGTGTTTGACATTGCCATCCAGACCGGCGCCATCTTTGCGGTGATCCTGGTGTATTGGCAAAAAATCCGTACCACGCTGATCGCCTTGCCCAACGAGAAGCAGGCGCAGCAGTTTTCGCTCAATGTGCTGGTGGCTTTTGTGCCGGCCGTGGTGCTGGGCTTGCTGTTTGGCAAGGCCATCAAGGAGCACCTGTTCACGCCGGTGGTGGTGGCCAGCAGTTTCATCATTGGCGGCCTGATTATTTTGTGGGCTGAACGGCGGCAACTGCGCAACCCGGCTGTCACGCGCATTCACACAGTCGAGGCCATGAGCACCATGGACGCGCTCAAGGTGGGGCTGGTGCAGTGCCTGGCCATGGTGCCGGGCACCAGTCGCAGCGGCGCCACCATCATTGGCGGCATGCTGCTGGGGCTGTCGCGCCAGGCGGCGATTGATTTTTCGTTCTACCTGGCGATTCCCACGCTGATGGGTGCCGGGGCTTACAGCCTGTTCAAGGACCGCGCCCTGCTGTCCCTGGCCGACCTGCCGCTGTTTGGCGTCGGGCTGCTGTTTGCCTTTGTCAGCGCCTGGCTGTGCATTCGCTGGTTGCTGCGCTACATCGCCACCCACAGTTTTGTGCCCTTTGCCTGGTACCGCATTGCATTTGGCATCGTGGTGCTGGCCACGGCCTGGAGCGGCCTGGTGACGTGGGCGGCTTGAGCCGGTTGAATCGGTTGAACTGACCGGCGCCGGGCTGGGGCGGCTCAGCCCATCATGTTCAGCAGCGCCGCTTCAATGGCGGCCGCCGTGGCCAGCGGCTTTTCCATGGGAAACAGGTGGCTGCCATCGAGCATCATGATGCGGCCTTTGGTGACTTTTTCGGTCATCGCCATGCCCACCTGTTTCATCTCGACCGACTGCCGCCCGCCAATGAAGGTGGCGGGGCATTTGAGCGGGTTTGCTTTTAGCAGGCGTTCCAGGTTGTCGGGCAGGGTGTTGTAAATGGCGGTTTCCACGTCGCGGTCAAAGCTCAGCAGGCGCTGGCCCTGGCCCGAGCTGGTTTCGTCGTGCGTGCCATGATCGATGTAGTCGCGCAGCACCTGCTCGTCCCAGCGGGCAAAGGCTTTTTTGCTGCGGAAATGCGCGAGCACTTCATCACGGCCCAGCCACTGCTGCCTGCGCTTGCGGCTGATGGCGCCGGGCGAGATCGACCCCACCAGCTGCGCGCGCTTGGCCATGCTGAGCGCGGTGGCACGCCAGCCGCCCAGAATCGGCGAATCAATCAGCAGCACGCCGCGCACGGGTTTGCCGCCCAGCACCGGGTGCTGGGCGGCGCACATGAGGCTTAAAAAGCCGCCCAGCGAATGGCCGACCAGAAAAGCCGGCTGGCCGGATTTCTCGACTTCCTTGCTGGCGAAGTCAGCCAGTTGCTGCACCAGATTGGGCCAGTTGCTGGTGACCGGGTAGCGCGGGTCGTGGCCAAATTTTTCGATGGCCTTGACCTGAAAGCCCCTGGCCTTGAGGCTCTGGAACAGCACGCCGTAGGTGCTGGCCGGAAAGCTGTTGCCGTGGGAAAAAATGATGAGGGGTTTGGAGCTGGAGGGCACAGGCTTTGTGGGCGCCGCAGCGCGCTGGCTGCCGGTTGGGCCCTGGTGGTGATGTCGGTGAGGCGGTGAAGGGTTTAAATCAGTTTTTCGTGCGGCGTGCTGATTTTTTTGAGCGTTTCGTGGCGGGCCGTGGGCATTTTGATCGGAATGTCGGTGTGCGCATCGTCCCACACCGGGTCCTCAATGCTGTCGAACACCTCGCGCAGCTTTTGGCCCCAGCTGTTGTGCATCATCCGGTAGTAGGGGTTGTCGTGGTCAATGCAGACGATCTTGTCGCTCTTGAAGCTGTCCGCTTCATAGACCGCGAGGTCCAGCGGCAGGCCGACCGACAGGTTGGACTTGATGGTCGAGTCCATGGACACCAGCACGCATTTGGCGGCTTCGGCCAGCGGCGTTTCGGGCGTCAGCACGCGGTCCAGCACCGGCTTGCCGTACTTGGATTCGCCAAGCTGGAAGTAGGGTGTCTCGTCGGTGGCCTCAATGAAGTTGCCGGCGGAGTAGACCTGAAACAGGCGCATGGCTTCGCCGCGGATTTGGCCGCCCAGCACCAGCGCCACATTGAAATCGAGATCGGCCTTTCTGAGTGCCTCGCCGTCGCGCGCGTGGACACGGCGAATCGCCGAGCCCAGCACGCGGGCAGCGTCAAACATGCTTTTGGCATTCCAGATCGTGATCGGATCGTCGCCTTCATGGTCCTTGAGTTGTTCAATCTGCAAAATTTCGCGCACCGATTGCGAAATCGACAGGTTGCCCGCTGACAGCAGCACCATGAAGCGGTCGCCGGCCTTTTCGTAGACGATCATTTTGCGAAAGGTGCTGATGTTGTCCAGGCCCGCATTGGTGCGGGAGTCTGACAAAAACACCAGGCCGGCATTGAGTTTGGCGGCGACGCAATAGGTCATGAGGGGACTCGGGAATGTTGAAGAATGGGAATTCAGGGATTTCCGTTTCAGGCGGCGGCCGCCAGCTTTTTCAGCCGGTAGAGCGCCTCCAGCGCTTCACGCGGGGTCAGCGCATCGGGGTCTATCGTACCCAATGCCTGAAGGGCGGCGCTCTCGTCGGGCTCGGTTGCCTGCGGCGGGGCGGCAAATAGGTCGATCTGGGACCGCGTTTCGTTCTGCTGGGTTTCCAGCGCATTCAGTGCATGCCGGGCATGGTTGACCACGGCAGCCGGCACGCCGGCCAGCTTGGCCACCGCAATGCCGTAGCTCTTGCTGGCGGGGCCGGGCTCGATGTGGTGCAGGAAAACAATGTTTGCACCGGACTCGACCGCGCTGACATGCACATTGATCGCCCCATGGTGCTGGGCCGGAAACTCGGTCAGTTCAAAGTAATGGGTGGCAAACAGCGTGAAGGCCTGCGACTTGTTGTGCAGGTAGGCGGCTATGCCGCCGGCCAGCGCCAGGCCGTCGAAGGTGGAGGTGCCGCGCCCGATTTCGTCCATCAGCACCAGCGAATAAGGGGTGGCCGCGTGCAAAATCTGCGCGGCCTCCAGCATTTCAAGCATGAAGGTCGACTGCGCGTTGGCCACATCGTCGGCCGCGCCGATGCGGGTGTGGATGGCGTCGATCGGCCCGAGCCGGCAGCTGCTGGCGGGCACGTAAGAGCCCACGCTGGCCAGCAGCACAATGAGCGCGACCTGGCGCATGTAGGTCGATTTGCCGCCCATGTTGGGGCCGGTGATCACCTGCATGCGGCTTTTGCCGGTGAGCTGGCAGTCGTTGGCAATGAAGGCGCCGGCACCTAGCTCGGCCAGCCGGGCTTCCACCACCGGATGCCGGCCCTGGGCGATGTCTATGCACGGCGCCGTAACGAACACAGGCGCGCACCAGTTCAGCGTGAGCGAGCGCTCGGCCAGCGCGCAGAGCGCATCGAGCGAGGCGAGCGCGCGCGCCAGGCGGCTGAGCGCGGGAATGAAGTCCTGCAACTGGTCAAGCAACTGCTCGTACAGCCATTTTTCGCGCGCCAGCGCCCGTTCCTGCGCCGACAGGGCCTTGTCCTCAAAGGCCTTGAGCTCGGGCGTGATGTAGCGTTCGGCGTTTTTCAGGGTCTGGCGGCGCCGGTAGTTGTCGGGCACCTTGTCGAGTTGGCCCTGTGTGACCTCGATGTAAAAACCATGCACCTTGTTGAACTGCACGCGCAGATTGGCAATGCCGGTGCGGGCTTTTTCGCGGCCTTCCAGGTCGAGCAGGAATTCATCGCAGTTGGTCTGGATCGCACGAAGCTCGTCCAGGTCAGCATCGCAGCCGTGGTTGATGACGCCGCCGTCGCGAATCAGCGCGGCCGGCTCGTCCAGCACATAACGGCCCAGTAGTTCGGCGCAGCCGGGCGGGGGCTGCAAATCTTCAAAAATAGTGGTCAAAAGTGCCGCTAGCCCATTGTCCACGGGCGTAAGCAGCTCTGCTTTTTGTAGCGTTAATTGCAAGGCCACCAGCTCGCGCGGCCTGACCTGGCGCAATGCGATGCGGGCCGTGATGCGCTCCACATCACTGCAGCCCTTGAGGCGGGCGCGCAAGGTTTGCTGGGAGCCCTGGCGCAGCTGCGTAATCGCTTCCAGCCGGGCGGCGGCTTGGGCGCGGTCGCGGCGCGGGCTCAGCAGCCAGCTTTTCAGCGCCCGGCTGCCCATGCCGGTGGTGCAGGTATCTAACAGTGAAAACAGCGTGGGTGAATCTTCGCCGCGCAGGGTCTGCGTGAGTTCGAGGTTGCGCCGCGTGCTCAAAGGCAGCTCGATCAGTTCGCCCGAGCGCACCACCTGCAGGCCCTGCACATGGGGCAGGGCGCGGCCTTGCGTGTGTTCGGCATAACCGAGCAGCGCCGACGCAGCGGCATGCGCTTCATTCAGGCCTTCGGCATTCCACGCGGCCAGTGAGGCGACCTGGAGCTGCTCCAGCAGTCGCCGAGCGCCCAGCGCCGCATCAAACTGCCAGGCGGGGCGGGCGCTGGCGGCGCAGCGCAAGGTTTTAAGGCGCTGCTCAAAAGCAGGCGTGACGTCGACGTTGTACAGCAGTTCGCTGGGTGCAATGCGGGCCAGCCAGGTTTCCAGCTCGCCGTTGGCGCAATGGGCCAGGTGGATCTCGCCCTGGGTGACGCTGAGCCAGGCCAGGCCGCAGGTGTTGCGGGCGCCCTGGTGCACGGCCAGCAGGATGGATTCGGTCTTGTCGCTCAGCAGTGCGGTGTCGGTCAGCGTGCCGGGCGTGACCACGCGCACCACTTTTCTCTCGACCGGCCCCTTGCTTGTCGCCACATCGCCGACCTGCTCGCAAATGGCCACCGATTCACCGAGCTTGATCAGCTTGGCCAGGTAGCCTTCGAGCGAATGGAACGGCACGCCCGCCATCACCACCGGCTCGCCCGCCGACTGGCCGCGCCGGGTCAGCGTGATGTCGAGCAGGCGCGCGGCTTTTTCGGCGTCGGCAAAAAAGACCTCATAGAAGTCGCCCATGCGGTAAAACACCAGCGTGTCGGGGTACTCGGCCTTGATGCCCCAGTACTGGGCCATCATGGGGGTGTGCGGCTGGGCCGGGGTGGGGCGCTCGGGGGTCAGCGGTGTGGTGTCACTCATGAATCAGATAGAAGGCGCGCGGGGCGTTGCGCAATGCAGCATTATCAATGCTGCCCCTCCATGGGCGTTGTTGAATAAATCAAAATCCCGGCAACCAGGTCGACGAACTTGCATGACGCAGCTCGGTTTCACCTTCAGAATAGCCAGTGCCCTACAAGCATAACGAGAGTCGCCGTCACAAGATCAAAAAAGCTCGTTACAAAGGAGTTGTTCAACAACGCCGTGTTGTGGATGGCTCACGGCAGGAGGCGATGAAGTTCATGGCATGGGCCTGTACCTGCGTTGCCTTCATGCCGGGCTTGTAGAGGGCCGACCCAATGCCAAAACCGTTGGCACCGGCGGCAAGGTAGCTACTCATATTTTCTGGCGTGATGCCCCCCACCGGCAGCAGTCGTGTGTCTGCAGGTAGCACGGCGCGTAGAGCCCGAACCACCGCCGGGGTGATCATCTCTGCCGGAAACAGTTTGAGTCCGGTGGCGCCAGCCTCCAGTGCGGCAAAGGCTTCTGTGGCAGTCATCACGCCGGGCAGGCACACCAGCCCCAAGCGCACAGCTTCGCGCACCACCGCCGGATTGAAATTGGGCGACACGATCAATTGGCCACCTGCGGCATGAACGTTGCGCACATCGTCCGGCGTGAGCACCGTGCCGGCGCCGATCAACGCCTGCGGAAATTGGCTGGCCAGTGTGGCAATACTTTGGAGCGGATCAGGTGAGTTAAGGGGGACTTCAATCAGGGTCCAGTCCGTGCTGGTCAGGGCTTCGCCCATCGTCAGCGCCTCGTGGGCTTGCAGGCCGCGCAGGATGCCGACGAGGGGGATGTGGCTCAGTGCGGCTTCAAATTTTTGGTGTGCGTTCATACTGTTTTTAACAAGCTGGGATGGATGGTTTGGGCAATCGCCCACAGACCGGCCCAAGTCGCCTCCGAGCCTATCCGCTGCGCGGGTACGCCCCGCAGGGCCAATGCGTTTTGGTAGCGCTGAGTCAATGCCGCGGAGCCGATGATGACCACGTGGGTATTGGCCTGCAATGTCTGGGCACGCAATTCTTCGCCAATGACCAGGCCCGACAGATAGCTGGGCAGCGCGGCGGCCGGCAGGCGATCGAACAGCGACAGGGTGCGCGTGCTGAAGGCGGTGTGCAGCAGGCTGTTGCCGCGCAGCGCCAGTGTCACGCCCTGGTCGAAAGCTTCGCTGTCGAATGCGCCATCGCTGGCGGGCAAGGTGCGCGACAAAATGGAGTGCTGGCGCAGCAGCGCGAAGAACTCGCCCGTCATGAAGGTGGCAAACGACTGGATACGACCGGCTTGCACCCGCACCCATTTGCTGTGCGTACCGGGCAGCACCAGCAGGGCGTCTTGCAGGCCGAGCAGCTGCAGGGCGCCGAAGACCTGGGTTTCTTCGCCCCGCATGACGTCAGGAAGACCATCGTGTTCGCAGACTAACCCCGGCACGATGGCCACGCGACCCGGTTTCACCCATGCCAGGTTGGCGGCGACTTCTTCGAACCCGGCCGGACAGGTGCAATAGGGTGCTTCCAGCCAGCCCTGCTTGCTGCCGACCATGCCAGACATCAGGCATAAAGCATCAGGCCTTTGCATCCAGTCGCCAAAGCAGCTCTCAAACGCCGGGGCAAATTCACCGGGCGCCACCGTCAGGATGCCCCGGGCAAAAGACCGCTCTTCCACGGCCTGGCCCCGGGCGTCGAGCCAGGCACCACGCAGCGATGAGGTGCCCCAGTCGACCGCCAGCAAGGTGCGAACGTTCATGCTGTCCCTTTGTCGCCGGATGGCCGATTCATGCCCGTTTGGTCCCGCTCAGCGGTTCAGGCCCCGCAGAGCGTCTGCCGGATAGGTGGGCTGCCGGCAATCCTCGATGTACTGCTCGATGATGGCCTTGAACGATGCATCCGGACGCAAGCCCAGCGCCAGCGCGCGATCGGCGGTCGCGCCCCGGGCCCAGTTGGCGACGATGCCGGCGATGCGGTCGTCGCGTTCGAAACGCACCCGCTGGCGAACCTGGGGGCCGGCCACTTCCTCCAGGGCCTGCAGCATGTCGCCCACGTGCACATTGAGCCCCGGCAGATTCAGCGCGAGGCGACCGCCCATGGCTTCCCGGCTGGCCTCGAACACGGTCAGCAGCCCCTGCACGGTGTTGGATGGGGATGACACGGGGTGCATGACATCGGGATCGACCGGGCAGGTGGTTTCGACGCCCGCCAGAGGCTCGCGGATGATGCCGCTGAAAAACGACGACGCGGCGCCATTGGGCTTGCCCGGGCGCACGGTGACGGTCATCAGGCGCGCGGACCGGCCATCGATGAAGCCCTTGCGCGTGTAGTCGGCAATCAGGTGCTCGCACATCAGCTTGTGCGTGCCGTACGAGGTTTGTGGCGACGGCAAGGTGTTGTCGGTCACCAGGTCGGGCAGCGGGTTGGCGGCGTCCGGCCCGAACACCGCGACCGAACTGGCGAACACCAGGCGGGGGGTATTGCCGGCCTTGCGCAGGCCATCCAGCAGGGCACGGGTGCTGTCGAGGTTGGAATGCAGGCCCAGGTCAAAGTCCAGTTCGCATTCGCCCGAGACGGCCGAGGCCAGGTGGAACACAGCGTCGAAACCGCTCGCAAACAGTTCGGCTTGATTCAGCAGGGGCCCGGTGTGTACCCGCACCCGCGGGTCCGCGCTCAGGTCGGCGGGAGGGGGGGACAGATCGGCGATGCCGAGTTCGGTGATGGTGCGGCCATTAAGCTGGCCTTGTCTGAGCAGTTCGCGGGCCAGCCGGGCGCCGACAAAACCGGCGCCACCGGTGACGAGTATTTTCATGAGTGAGCTTTCGGGTCAGTGGTTGTCACGCGGCACAAACGCGCCCCGCTTGCCCACCAGGAAGTCCAGATCGGCGCCTTCATCGGCTTGCAGCACATGGTCGATGTAGAGCTTCCAGTAGCCCGATGTCATGGGCGGCTCAGACGCTTTCCAGTTGGCCAGACGGCGGGCCAGCTCCTCGTCCGTTACATGCAGATGAATTTTGCGTTGAGGCACATCGAGCTCGATGAGGTCGCCGTTTTGCACCACCGCCAGCGGCCCGCCCGCGGCCGCTTCGGGCGCCGTGTGCAGCACCACGGTGCCGTAGGCCGTGCCGCTCATGCGGCCGTCGCAGATGCGCACCATGTCGGTAATGCCGCGGCGCAGAATCTTGGGCGGCAAGGGCATGTTGCTCACCTCCGCCATGCCGGGGTAGCCCTTGGGGCCGCAGTTCTTGAGCACCATGACGCAGGTTTCGTCAATGTCGAGATTCTCGTCATCAATGCGGGCGTGGAAATCCTCGATGTTCTCGAACACCACGGCCCGGCCTTTGTGCACCATCAGCTCCGGGGTGGCGGCGCTGGGCTTGATGACGGCACCCCGAGGCGCCAGGTTGCCGCGCAGCACGGCAATGCCCGCCTTGTCCTTGAACGGCGTGCCCAGCGGCTTGATCACTTCGGTGTTGTAGTTTTGCGCGTCGGCAAAGTTCTCGGCCACGGTTTTGCCGTTGGCGGTGACGGCCTGGGTGTGCAGGTGCTGCGCCATCTCTTTCATCACCACCGGCAGGCCGCCGGCGTAGCAGAAGTCTTCCATCAGGTACTTGCCCGAGGGTTGCAGGTTGACCAGACAAGGCAGTTCGCTGGCCAGCCGGTCGAAATCCTCGATGCTCAGCTTGATGCCGATCCGGCCGGCCATCGCGATCAGGTGAATCACGGCATTGGTCGAGCCGCCAATGGCAGCCAATATCTTGATGGCATTCTCAAACGCCTCGCGCGTGAGAATTTTGGAGAGCTTCTGGTCTTCATGCACCATGGCCACCGCGCGCCGTCCGGCCATGCGCGCCAGCACATTGCGCCGGCCATCCACCGCCGGATACGCGGCATTGCCAGGCAGGCCGAGGCCCAGGGCTTCCACCATGCAGGCCATGGTGCTGGCGGTGCCCATGGTCATGCAGTGGCCGTGGCTGCGGTGCATGCAGCTCTCGGCTTCGAAAAATTCCTCCAGCTTGAGCGTGCCAGCGCGGACCTGCTCGCTCATGCTCCATACCCCGGTGCCCGAGCCCAGCTCCTGGCCGCGCCACTTGCCGTTGAGCATCGGGCCACCGCTCACGCCGATGGTGGGCAAGTCCACGCTGGCGGCGCCCATCACCAGCGACGGCGTGGTCTTGTCGCAGCCCATCAGCAGCACGACACCGTCCATCGGGTTGCCGCGAATGCTTTCCTCCACGTCCATGCTGGACAGGTTGCGATACAGCATGGCGGTGGGGCGCAGCAAGGTCTCACCCAAGGACATGACCGGGAACTCCAGCGGGAAACCGCCGGCCTCGTAGACCCCGATCTTGACCTGCTCGGCCAGCGTGCGGAAGTGCGAATTGCAGGGCGTGAATTCACTGAAGGTGTTGCAAATACCAATGACCGGGCGGCCGTCAAACTGGTCATGCGGCACGCCTTTGCCCTTGACCCAGCTGCGGTAGGCAAAACCGTCGCGGTCCTGCCGGCCAAACCATTGCTGGCTGCGGAGTTCTTCGGGCTTCTTTTTGGGTTTGTTGGAGTCGGTCATAGGGTAAAACCTGAATTTGTAATCATATTATCGTCATATGATTGAAAAACGGTCCTAGTGAAAACCATGATAAAAAACGTACACGGCAATACAGTTGATCACCTTGGCGAAGCCATCGTCGCAGGGCGTTATGCCGTGGGCGCCTCCATTCCGCCCGAGCCTGTGCTGTGCCAGGAGTTGGGTGTCAGCCGCACGGTGGTGCGCGAAGCGGTGAAGTCGCTGATCGCCAAAGGCCTGATGACCACCGGTCCCAAAGTCGGCGCGCGGGTGCTGTCGGAAGATCACTGGAACTGGTTCGATCCCGATGTGATTGCCTGGCAAACCAAAGCCGGCTTGACGCCTGAATTTCTGCGTGATTTGCAGGACTTGCGCCGGGTTGTTGAACCGGCTGCTGTGCGGCTGGCGGCCCAGCGTGCAACGGCGCAGGATATTGCCGAAGTCGAGGCCGCCTTCGCTGGCATGAAGCGCGCAGTTGAAGAGGGCGGCGACTACGTCACCTATGACCTGCGCTTTCACCTGGGTCTGCTGCGTGCCTGTCGCAACCGCATGCTGATCCAGATGAGCAAGGCACTGGGGGCCCTGCTGCGCACCAGCTTTGAGTTGTCAACCAGTAAAAAAGGGGGGGCGGCGAGTTCCCTGGCGCTGCATCGCTCGGTGCTCGATGCCGTGAAGGCCCGCAACCCCGACCAGGCCGAAAAGGCGATATTGATCTTGATCGACGGCGCGCATGAAGATATCGAGCAGGTGTTGGCCTCGCGTCGCCGTCTGCCGCGACTGAACACGCCAGCATCGGTGCTCAAGGCCGCCTGAAGTACTGACTTTTCTGGAGTCTGCGTTGCAAAAAATCATCAATCTTTTCTTCAAGTTGCTTGAATTTCTGGTGGTCGTGTGCATGGTGGCCATGGTTGTCATGGTGTTCGGTAATGTGGTGCTGCGTTATGCCTTCAACTCCGGACTGACGGTGTCGGATGAAATGTCGCGCTACTGCTTCATCTGGTTGATTTATCTGGGTGCGATGGTGGCCATGCGCGAAGGCGGGCATCTGGGCGTGGATACGCTGGTCAAGCACCTGCCGCTGGTTGGCAAGAAAGTGTGCCTGTTCCTGAGCGAGTCGCTCATGTTGTTTTGCAATGTGCTTTTCCTGATGGGGACCTACAAGATGCACGACCTGCAGGTGAGCAACGTGTCACCGGTGGTCGGCATCTCCATGATCTGGATTTACGGCATTGGCTATGTCGTCGGTGTGGTGATGGGCATCATCAATCTCAATGTGCTGTACCGCCTGCTGACCGGGCAGATCAGTGAGGATGAGCTGGTGCAGGTGGTCGAGACCGAAGGCCTGGCCGCTGGCGAAAAACAATTTCAGGAGGGCAAGGCATGACGGTTGGTGTTTTTATCCTGAGCCTGCTGGCCGCCATGGCCATCGGCATGCCGATCGCGTATGCGTTGCTGGTCTGCGGTGTGGCTCTGATGGGCTTTCTGGCCGCCACCAGTGGCCTGGTGACGTTTGACAGCCAGATACTGGCGCAGCGCTTTGTCGATGGTGCTGACAACTTCCCGCTGCTGGCGGTACCGTTCTTTTTGCTGGCGGGCGAGTTCATGAACGCCGGCGGCCTGAGCCGCCGCATTGTCAATCTGGCGATGGCGTGGGTTGGGCACTTTCGCGGCGGCCTCGGTTATGTCACGGTCATTGCCGCGGTGATCATGGCCTCGCTGTCGGGCTCGGCGGTCGCCGACACGGCCGCACTGGCCGCGCTGCTGATCCCCATGATGCGGGCGGCCGGTTACAACGTGGGCCGGGCCTCGGGGCTGATCGCCTCGGGCGGCATCATTGCACCGGTGATCCCGCCGTCGATAGGGTTGATTATTTTCGGCGTGGCCGGCAATGTGTCCATCACCAAGCTGTTTCTCGCCGGCATCGTGCCAGGTTTGCTGATGGGTCTGGCGATCGGCATGACCTGGTGGTGGCTGGCAAAGCGTGAAAACATACTTCCTGCTCCCCGTCTGGCGCTACCCGAGCGCCTGCGTATTACGGCGGAAGGTGGCTTCGCGCTGGCCTTGCCGGTGGTCATTATCGGTGGCATGAAATTCGGTGTGTTCACGCCGACCGAGGCTGCGGTCGTGGCGGCGGTTTACAGCTTTGTGGTGGGCATGTTCATCTACCGCGAACTCAAATGGTCGGCGCTCTACCAGCTGACGCTGACCGCCGGCAAGACGACGGCCGTTGTGATGTTCCTGGTCGCCGCCGCCATGGTCAGCGCCTGGCTGATCACGGTGGCCAATATTCCAACCGAAGTCGCCAATCTGATGGAGCCCTTTATGGGTAACAAGATACTGCTGATGTTGGTCATGATGGTGCTGATCGTGGTCGTCGGCACAGCACTTGATTTCACGCCGACGGTGCTGATTCTGACGCCGGTGCTGATGCCCGTGGTGCTCAAGGCCGGCATTGATCCGGTCTACTTCGGCATCATGTTCATCATGAACAACGCCATCGGCCTGATCACGCCACCGGTGGGCACGGTGCTCAACGTCGTGTGCGGTGTTGCCAAAATCAGCATGGACGATGCCTTCAAGGGCGTGCTGCCGTTCCTGATCGCCCAATTGGCCGTGCTTTTCCTGCTGGTTCTTTTTCCTGCCATCGTCACCGTGCCGCTTCAGTGGTGGATGCGCTGACAATTTTTCCCCAACCCCCGTCTTTCATATAAAAGGAGACAAGCATGTTCAAACGCAGAACCCTGGCCTCAGCCCTGGCCGCTACCGCATTGCTGGTGGCGACTTCAGCCTTCGCGCAATTTGCCGAGCGCACCATCAAATTCACCAACGGCGTGAACGAGGACCATCCGGTGGGCGTCGGCGTCAAGAAGATGCAGGAAGTGCTCAATGCCAAGACCGGCGGCAAGATCAAGATCAACGCCTTCTGGGGCGGTGCCGCCGGCGGCGACCTGCCGGCCACCCAGGCGCTGCGTGCCGGTACGCAGGAGATGGTGTGCACCTCGAGTTCGCCGCTGGTGGGCATCGTCAAGGAACTCGGCGCGTTTGACCTGCCGTTCCTGTTCGCCAATGAAAAAGAAGCCGATGCCGTGCTCGATGGCCCGGCCGGTGCCTACTTCAACAAGAAGCTCGAAGACGCCGGTCTGGTCAATCTGGCCTACTGGGAAAACGGCTTTCGCAATCTGACCAACAGCAAGCGCCCGGTGGCGAAGGCGGAAGATTTTGACGGCGTCAAGGTGCGCGTGATGCAGAACAATATTTTCCTCGACACCTTCAAGACGCTGGGTACCAACGCGGTGCCGATGGCCTTTGGCGAAGTATTCACGGCGCTCGAAACCAAGACCATCGATGGCCAGGAAAACCCTTTTGTGACCATCGAGACCTCCAAGTTCAATGAAGTGCAGAAGTACCTCAGCGTTACGCGCCACGCCTACACACCGTTCCTGGTGCTGTACAGCAAGAAACTGTGGGATCAGCTGAACCCGCAGGAGCAGGCGGTATTGCGTGAGGCGGCCATGGAGGGCCAGAAAGTTCAACGTGCGGCGAATCGCACCTTGAATGAAAAATCCCTGAGCAGCCTTAAAGCCAAAGGCATGCAGGTTAACGAGGTCACTGCGGCCGAGCAACGCCGCATGTTCGACAAAGTCAAGCCGGTGTATGAGCGCAACGTGCCGACCATCGGTGCTGAGGCGGTGACGACTGTGCTCGATGCCTTGAAGAAGGCCCGCGGCGGTTGATTCCTGGCATCAGTGAAGGCCGCCAGGGGTAACCCTCGCGGCCTTTTTTACGGAGTTTCAATTGAAAATCAGCAAAGTCGAAACCATTCGTCTGGGCGAATTTCCCAACATCATCTGGGTCCGCATTCATACCGATGAAGGCCTGGTGGGCTTGGGGGAAACGTTCATGGGGGCGCAAGCGGTGGAGTCCTATCTGCATGAGTGGGTCGCGCCCAAACTGTTGGGCAAGAACCCGCTGGCGATTGAGGCGCGCAACAAGGACATGATGGGGTATCTGGGCTGGCGTGGCTCGGGCGTCGAGACGCGCGGCAACTCGGCCGTGGACATTGCGCTGTGGGACATCTTCGGCAAGGCCGCCAACATGCCGGTGCATACCGCGCTCGGTGGCAAGAGCCGCGATGCCATCCGCATTTACAACACCTGCGCCGGCTACCAGTATGTGCGCAACACGGTCAACCAGAGCACGGCCAATTGGGGGCTGGGGCAGCATGCCGGGCCCTACGAAGACCTGGAAGGTTTTTTGCACCGGGCCGACGAACTGGCGGAGTCCTTGCTCAGCGAAGGCATCACCGCGATGAAAATCTGGCCCTTTGACCCGGCCGCAGAAAAAAGCGATGGCCAGTACATCAGCAACGTCGACCTCGATCTGGCACTGGAGCCGTTCCGAAAAATTCGCCAGGCGGTCGGCCAAAAAATGGACATCATGGTCGAGTTTCACAGCCTGTGGCGGCTGCCGATGGCGCAGAAGATCGCGCGCGCGCTCAAGCCCTTCAACACCTTCTGGCATGAGGACGCCATTCGCATGGACAGTCTTGATCTGCTCAAGCAGTATGCGAAGGACTGCGACGCCCTGATCTGCGCCAGCGAGACGCTGAGCTACAAATGGGGTTTCAAGGACTATCTGCAAACCGGCGTGGCCGGGGTGGCGATGCTGGACCTGAGCTGGTGCGGCGGCCTGACCGAGGCGCGTAAGATTGCCGCCATGGCCGACGCCTGGCAACTGCCGGTGGCGCCGCACGATTGCACCGGGCCGGTGGTGTGGACTGCGTCCACCCATCTGTCATTGCATGCGCCCAATGCGCTGATCCAGGAAAGCGTGCGCGCCTTTTACAGCGGCTGGTACCAGGAGTTGGTGACCGAATTGCCGACGGTACAAAACGGCATGATCAGTCTTAATGACAAGCCCGGACTCGGGTTGGAGCTGTTGCCAGACCTGCACCAGCGCGCGGATGCGACGGTGCGGGTCTCGGTGCCGGATTGAAGCGTCCCAGTCAAACAAAAACCTGAGTTTTTCCATGAAAATCAAATCGGTCAAGCCTTTCATCCTGCATGTTCCGGTCACCGGAGCGCAGATTGCCGACAGCACCCACACCATCTCGCACTGGGGTGTGGTGGGTGCACAGATTGAAACTGAAGACGGCCTGACGGGCTACGGCTTTACGGGCACGCATGCCCATTTGCCCAGCGATCAGCTCATCACGCGCTGTATTGAAACCTGCCATGCCCCGCTGCTGCTGGGAGAAGACGCCAGTGACATCAACCGTTTGTGGCACAAAATAGCCCGCAACCCGGCACTGCAGTGGGTCGGGCGCGCCGGTATCACGACGCTGGCGCATGCGGCGATTGATGTGGCCCTGTGGGACCTGAAAGCCAAGGCGGCGCAGCAACCCCTGTGGCAATTGCTCGGTGGCCAGGTGCGTGGCAAGGTTCGCGCCTACAACACCGATATTGGCTGGCTCAGCCTGGCCGATGACCAGCTGGTCGAAGGCGCTCAGCGTGCGGTGGCGCAGGGCTTTACCGGCATCAAGATCAAGGTCGGCTCCACCGTAGAGCGTGATTTGCGGCGTCTGGCCGCCGTGCGCCAGGCGATCGGCCCCGACGTCACGCTGGCGATTGATGGCAACGGCAAATGGGACTTGCCCACCTGTCAGCGCTTTTGCCGCGCGGCGGAGGCATTTGATGTGTACTGGTTTGAAGAGCCACTGTGGTACGACGACGTCAAGGGCCACGCGCAGCTTGCGCGCGCCACCCCGATTCCGGTGGCGCTGGGCGAGCAGTTGTACAGTTCCGATGCGTTTGCCGAGTTCTTCCATCAGCAGGCGATCCACTGGGTGCAGCCCGACGTGACGCGCATGGCCGGTTTGACCGAGGTGCTGCGCGTGTGCGAGACGGCACACGCCTTTCGTCTGCCGGTGGCACCGCACGCGGGCGACATGAGTCAGGTGCATGTGCACTTGTCGTTCGCCCATCCCGCCTGCGCGGTGCTGGAATACATTCCGTGGATCAAGGCCTGCTTCACCGACCCGGCCGAGGTGGTTGATGGTTATTTCCGTCGGCCCGAACTGCCCGGCGCCGGCACCACGCCCACGCCAGCGGCGTGGGCGCAATACCGGCAAGCCACCGCCTGAGTCGGTGTCTCATGCCTCTCCTGCTGGCGCGAACGCCCTGTCATGTATCAAAGTAAGCGTTCCGATATTTTTGTCGTGATGGGTGTCAGCGGCTGCGGCAAAAGCACGGTGGGCGCCCAGCTGGCCGCCGCGCTGGGCCTGCCATTTCTCGAAGGCGATACCTTGCATCCGGCCGGCAACGTGGCCCGGATGGCAGCCGGTTTCGCCTTGAGCGATGCGGATCGTGCCGGTTGGCTGCAGACCCTGGCCGAGCGGATCGGCGCAGCACGCCGGACCGGGCAGGGCCTGGTGCTGTCGTGCTCGGCGCTCAAGTGTTCTTACCGGGACATCCTGCGCCAGGGTGCGCCCGAGCTGCATTTTCTCTACCTGCATGGCGATTACGAGTTGCTGGCAGCGCGCATGGCAGCGCGCATGGCAGCGCGGACCGGCCATTACATGCCGCTGTCGCTGCTGGCCAGCCAGCTCGCCACGCTGGAAGTGCCGGGCGTGGGGGAAGATGCACAAAGCTTTGATATGGCGAGCCGGCCCGAGGCCATCGTGGCCGCCGTGGCTGCCCGGTGGCCATCCCATGATGCCAGCCAATCTGCATCCTGAATGCGCGCACCTGAGGCCGTCAGCTTGGCAAAGTGACGCCGACCCTGTGGCCCGCCGCAACAATCTCTTGCCAGGTCTGGAGATCGACCGCGATGCCATCGACTGCGCGCTGCGCGCGACTGGCGCGCTCCGGGTCGCCGGCAATCTGCACCGCGTCAAAGCCGGGGGCGACCGGCCCGGCCGTGAGCCAGTCGACAAAAGCCATAGCTTCCTGCTCAAAAACGGCCTGGGTGCCGAGCCGGGCCGGGTCGATCAGGATGGTGAGCATGCCGTTGATGACGGCGCGCACGGCGGGGTCGGTCGGCCGATGCCAGGTGCCGCCGCCGGTCAAGGCGCCGCCCAGCAGTTCGCAGGCCACGGCCAGGCCGTAACCCTTGTGCTCGCCAAAGGCCAGCAGCGCACCAAACAAACCATTGCTTTGCGGCACCACCACCACGCCTGGATCGGTGCTGGGGTGGCCGTATTCGTCAATCAGCGTGCCGGGCTCGACGCGCCGGCCTTCGTTGTGCGCCACACGCATCTTGCCCTGGGCCACGCGGCTGGTGGCAAAGTCGAGCAGGAAATGGGCCCCCACGCTCCCCACTGCGTGTGGTTCGCTGCCCCCCGGGGGGGCTGAACTTGCTCGGGGCGGCCCTTCGCTGCGTTCGCTCGCGACGCGATGCCCCTTCAGCGGAATGCCAATGCAGCAGGGGTTGGTGCCATAGCGCCCGTCGGCGCCGCCAAAGGGCGCCACCACCGGGCGCGACAGAACATTGACAAAATGCAGGGACACCAGGTCTTGGGCCACGGCCATTTCGGCAAAGTGCCCGATGCGGCCCAAGTGGTGCGCATTGCCCAAGGTCATGATGCAGCTGCCGTGGGTTTGGGCGCGGCTGATGCCGAGTGCCATGGCCTGCTCGCCGACGACCTGGCCGTAGCCGCGCTGGCCGTCCAGCGTCAGCAGCGAACCGGTGTCGAGGACCACGCGCACGCTGGTGTTCGGTTTGAGGCCGCCTTCGAGCACTGCATCCACATAACGCGGCAGCATGCCCACGCCGTGCGAGTCGTGGCCGCTCAGGTTGGCCTGCACCAGGTTGGCCGCGACGGTTGCAGCTTCTTCGGGGGAACTGCCGGCTGCTACTAAAATAGTAGCTACTTGCGCTTGTAATTCGGGGGCTTGGAATGTTTTTTGCATAAAAAATTACATCACGGCGCCGACTTGCCATGGCACAAACTCGTTTTGTC
The DNA here is from genome assembly GCF_030682935.1 of Polaromonas sp. Classification (GTDB taxonomy): domain Bacteria; phylum Pseudomonadota; class Gammaproteobacteria; order Burkholderiales; family Burkholderiaceae_C; genus Polaromonas. The sequence continues at coordinate 39,208 of NZ_JAUXNA010000347.1, read as the reverse complement.
CGTAGCCGTGCGATTCGCTCTTGCTTTTTTCGCCTGAGGCTGTGGCCAGCACCCGCTCAAAAATGCGCTGCCCCATCTCGGCCACCGTGCTGCTGCCGTCGATGATCTCGCCGCAGTTGATGTCCATGTCGTCTTCCTGCTTGCGCCACAGCGCCGAGTTGGTGGACAGCTTGAGCGAGGGCGAGGGCGCGCAGCCGTAGGCCGAACCACGGCCGGTGGTAAAGCAGATCAGGTTGGCGCCCCCCGCCACCTGGCCGGTCGCGCTGACCGGGTCGTAGCCGGGGGTGTCCATGTAGACAAAGCCATGGGCCACCACCTGCTCGGCATATTCATAGACCGCCTGCAGGTTGGTGGTGCCGCCTTTGGCAACGGCGCCCAGTGATTTTTCGAGAATGGTGGTCAGCCCGCCGGCCTTGTTGCCGGGCGAGGGGTTGTTGTTCATCTCGCCGTCGTTGATCTGGGTGTAGTGCTCCCACCACTTGATGCGCTTTATCAGCTTTTCAGCCACATCGGGTTTCACCGCCCGGCGCGTCAGCAGGTGTTCCGCGCCGTAAATTTCAGGCGTCTCGCTCAGGATGGCGGTCCCGCCGTGCGCCACCAGCAGATCGACCGCCGCACCCAGTGCCGGGTTGGCGCTGATGCCCGAGTAGCCGTCCGAGCCGCCGCATTGCAGGCCGATGGCGATGTGGGCGGCGCTGCAAGGCTCGCGCTTGACCGCGTTGGCCTGGGGCAGCATGTCGTTGATGAGTGCAATGCCTTTGGCGACTGTCTTGGCCGTGCCACCGGTGTCCTGAATGCTGAACACGCGCAAGGTGTCGCCCTCGCGCAGGCTGCTGTTGGCCAGCCAGGCATTGATCTGATTCGACTCGCAGCCCAGGCCCACCACCAGCACGGCGGCGAAGTTGGCGTGCGTCGCATAACCGGCCAGGGTGCGCTGCAAAATCTGCATGCCCAGGCCGTCGGTGTCCATGCCGCAACCGGTGCCGTGGGTCAGCGCGACCACGCCGTCAACGTTGGGGAAATTCGCCAATGCGGCAGGATGGTTCTGTCGCGAGAAGTGGTCTGCAATGGCGCGGGCGGCCGTGGCCGAGCAATTGACGCTGGACAGGATGCCGATGTAGTTGCGCGTCGCGACGCGGCCGTCAGCGCGTTTGATGCCCATGAAGGTGGCTTCGCGCCGGGCCGGCTCGGGTTTGACGTCGGCACCAATGGCGTAGTCGCGCGCAAAGTCGCCCTTGTTCGGGCCCATGTCCAGGTTGTGGGTGTGAATGTGCTCGCCGGCAGCAATCGGTTTGCTGGCAAAACCGATGACCTGGTTGTAGCGCCGCACCGCCTCGCCCGGCGCGATGGCATGGGTGGAAATTTTGTGACCGGCCGGGATCAGGCCCTTGATCGGAATGCCTTCGACGCTGGTGCCGCTGAGCAATTGCTGGCGGGCGATCAGCACATCGTCGTCAGGGTGAAGGCGAATGAATGGAGTCATGCGTGTTTTTCTTCAATAAAACAATGTCAATAAAACATTTTCGGCAACCAGAGCACCGCCTTGGGAAAGTAGGTGATCAGGCCCAGGCTGACCAGCAGCGGTATCAGCCACGGCAGGATAGCCATGGTGGTGCGCTCGACCGACAGCTTGGCCACCCGCGCCAGCACAAACAGCACCATGCCCATGGGCGGATGCAGCAGGCCGATCATCAGGTTGAGCACCATCACCAGCCCGAAGTGGACCGGGTCGATGCCCAACTGCTGCGTGATCGGCAACAGAATCGGCACCAGGATGGTGATGGCGGCGGTGGGCTCCAGGAAGCAGCCGACAAACAGCATCAGCAGGTTGGCCAGCAGCAAAAACACCCAGGCTTCCTGGGTGAAAGCCAGCACCCAGGATGCGATGGCAGTGGTGACACCGGTGGCGGTCAGCATCCAGCCAAAGATCGACGCTGCGGCCACGATGAACAGCACCGTCGAGGTGGTTTCCACCGTGTCCAGGCAGACCTTGACGAACATCTTGAATTTGAGCGACCGGTACCAGGCAAAACCCAGCACCATGGCCCAGACGCAGGCCGCAATCGCGCCCTCGGTGGGCGTGAAGATGCCGGTCGTCATGCCGCCTATCAGCAGCACCGGCGTCATGATGGGCAGCACTGCCTCAAACTTGCAGAGCTTGTCGAGCACAAACAGTGCAATCAGGCCAGCGACAACAGTGGCCTGGGCGGGTGAGCCCAGATGGATCAGGCCCCACATGACCAGCGGCCAGGCCGCTACCACGGCGAGTTCCAGCATGGCCTTGGCAAAGCGGCTGCCCGAAAACCGGATGTCACCGCCCCATTTGTTTTTGTGGGCGAAGTAAGCGACGGTGAGCATCATCAGCACAGCCAGCAGCAAGCCCGGCAGCAGGCCGGCCAGAAACAGCGCGCCGATGGAGACGTTGGCCATCATGCCGTAGATCACAAAGGGCAGGCTGGGCGGAATGATGGGCCCCAGCGTCGCCGACGCAGCCGTCACGCCGACGGCAAACTCCGACGAGTAGCCGTGTTCCTTCATGGCCTTGATCTCGATGGTGCCCAGCCCAGCCGCGTCAGCAATTGCGGTGCCGCTCATGCCGGCAAAAATCACCGAGCCCACAATGTTGACGTGGCCGAGTCCGCCCTTGAGCCAGCCCACCAGCGCCAGCGCAAAGTTGTAGATGCGGGTGGTGATGCCGGCGTTGTTCATCAGGTTGCCGGCCAGGATGAAAAAGGGCACGGCCAGCAGTGGAAAGCTGTCGATGCCCGACACCATGCGGTGGATCACCACAAAAGGCGGCAGGTTGTCGGTAAAGAGGATGTAGACGAGCGAGGCGCCCGCCATGGCGATGGCCACCGGAACGCCGGCACCCATGAAGATCAGGAAGAATATTTTAAGCATGGGTTTGTTGCGCGTTCAGCGATCTTCCATCGTGGTGTCGGGCCGCTCAAGCACACTGTAGCCGCGGCGGTAATGAATCAGTGCGACCTGGAGCGAGCGCAGCAGCATGACGGCAAAGCCGAGCAGGCACAGCGCATACACCACGTTCATTGGCAGATCGACCACGGTCATGCGCGTCTGGTTGCCGATCTTGAGCATCATCTGGATGGTCATGGCAACGGCAGCGGCGAAAAAGCTGATGCGCACCACATCGACCAGGCCCGACATGAGCCGGCTCATCCGCGCGGGCATATGGCGGTAAAAGAAATCGACCTGAATGTGGTTGTTCTTGGCCACGCCAATGGCCGCGCCGATGAACACCACCGCAATCAGCTGGTAGCGCGCTATTTCCTCGGTCCAGGCGGCTGAATCGTTGAGCACGTAGCGCGTGATGAACTGGTAGAGTACGGTCAGACCCAGCACCCAGAAAAGGCCCAGGGCCAGCCACGCCTCAGGCGTGGTGTGCGACAGGTCCACGACCTCGTCTTCGGCGTGGAACTCGCCGTCATCACTGATGATTTTTTCGCTCATGAAGGCTCCGCTTGCAGGCAGCTGTCAAAAAAAGGCTGCCCGCGGTGCCGGCTGGCAACGCGGGCAGCGGCGTGGCTCACTTGATGGCAGTGATGCGGTCGTAGTCTTGCTGGCGGTAGCCGTGGTCGGTTGGCTTGGTGTTTTTCAGCACCGCTTCACGGAAGGCGTTTTTGTCAACCGTGATCACGTTGTTGCCCCTTTTCTTGAACTCTTCAGCCAAGCGGATTTCCGAGGCGATGATTTCGCGCCCGGTTTTCTCGGCAGCTTCCTGCATTACGTCGGAGAAGATCTTTTTCTCGTCGGCCGAGAGCTTGGCCCAGAGCTGGCCCGAGGTCACCGTCAGCAGCGAGTCGATGATGTGGCCGGTCAGCGAGATGTTTTTCTGCACCTCGAAGAACTTCTTGGCTTCAATGGTCGGCAGCGGATTTTCCTGCGCGTCGACTGTGTTGTTCTGCAGCGCCAGGTACACCTCGGCAAAGGCAATCGGCGTGGCATTGGCGCCCAGCGCCTTGGGGAAAGCCATGTAGGCCGGCGCGTCGGGCACGCGGATCTTCAGGCCCTTCATGTCCTCGGGCTTGGTGACAGGCTTGGCCGCGCTCGATGTCACATGGCGGGCGCCGTAGTAGTTGAGCGCCGTGATGTGGTTGCCGCTCTTGTCGTCGTAGCCCTTGGACAGCTCCTTGAAAACGTCGCTCTTGGCGTACTTCAGCAGATGGTCGGAATCGCGGAAGATGAAGGGGAAGTAGGTGACGGCCAGCGGCTTGTAGGTGTTGCCGGCAAAGCTGGCGCCGGTCAGGATGATGTCCACCGTGCCGAGTGTCAGGCCTTGGTTGATATCCGATTCCTTGCCCAGCGTCGAGGCCGGAAATACCTGGACTTCGTATTTGCCGTTGGTGCGTTTCTTGATCTCGTCACCGGCCCAGACCGACCACTTGTGGAAAGGCTCGGAAGTCTCGTAGACGTGTGCCCACTTCAGTTTGGTCTGCGCACTGGCAATGCCAAAGGTGCCGGCGGCCCCTGTGAATAGGGCACAGGCAGCGATTGCTTTAACGGCAAGTTTGGTTAATTCACGTTTTTTCATGATGTCTCCTCGGTTGGTGGTGTTGAAGTTGCTGGGCGTTAAGACGGCTTTGCGCGGCGCCAGCTCGCGCTGTAACGGGTATGGGCTTTTTTCAGGTGGCGTTGCATCGCGCTGCGTGCGGCGCCGGCATCGTGGGCCCGGATCGCTTCCAGCACCGCGGCGTGCTCGATCAGGGCGGCGTCCCAGGAGGTCTGGTTTTCAAAATAGTCGCCCAGCCGCTCGAACAGCGTGCCGTGCCGGGCTTGCCAGTAACCACGGATGGTGTCGCGCAATACCTCGTTGCCGCAGGCCTGGGCAATGGCGTTGTGAAAAGCTTCGTCGCCTTCGCGCGGTATCTTGCCTTTGGCAACTTCGTCGCGCATTTGTTGCAGTGCCTGGTCGATCAGCTGCAGGTCGGCTTTTTTGGCGTTGCGCGCGGCCAGTGCCGCCACCTCACTCTCCACCAGCTCGCGCGCCCGCATCAGCTCCAGCGGGCCCCACTGGGCATCGTCGTCGGCTTTTTTGCGCGAGGGCGGGCGGGCTTTGGGCTTGAGCACATAGATGCCCGAGCCGGTGCGCACTTCGATCACGTGTTCCACCTCCAGCGCAATCAGGGCTTCGCGTACCGAAGGGCGGCTCACGCCCAGTTGCTTGGCCAGCTCGCGCTCGGCCGGCAGGCGCGAGCCCACGGCGAACTCGCCTGTGCTGATCAGCGAGCGCAGTTGCTCGGCAATCTTGCGGTACAGGCGTTGCGTTTCGATGGTTTTTATCGGCATGCGGGGTGCTGTTGAGGCGGGCTCAAGGGTTCGTTAAAAAATTGGACAAGTGGTAAGACCAATTGATAATCCCATGATTCCATCTGCCGGGCATCCGGTTAAACCCTGTAATGCCTCTAATAGCCTCATGAAACCGCAAGCCAGCATGGGGTCAATTCGTCGGCGATGCTCACGGCATGAGCTGGCCGCCGTTGACCTCGATGATCTGGCCGGTGATGTAGCTCGAGAGCACATCGTCGGCCAGGAACAGGTAGGCCCCCACACATTCGTCGGCTGTTCCCAGTCGGCCCATCGGGATACCGCGGCGCGCGCCTTCGAGCTGCTCCGGCGTGGAGTTGCGTGCATGGAAGTCGGTCAGGATGACACCCGGGGCCACGCCATTGACGCGTATGCCGTGCGGCGCCATCTCGCGCGCGAACACGCGGGTCATGGTGCTGACAAAGGCCTTGGCCGCGCCGTACAGGCCCGCGCCTTCACCGCCGCCGGTGCGCGCGGCAATCGAGGTGGTGTTGATCATGCTGCCGCGCCCGGCCTTGCGCATCACGGGCGCGCAAGCGCGACAGAGGGCGAAGGCCGCATGGGTGTTGAGGCCGATCACGCGGTCAAAGTCCTCGTCGCTGGCCTGATCCAGCGGGCGGCGGCCAAACATGTCGCCCGCGTTGTTGATCAGTATGTCCAGGCCGCCGAAGGCCTGGACGGTCTGCGCCACCAGTTGGTCAGACACGCTGCGGTCCAGCATGTCGCCGGCCAGTGTGATGGCCTGGCCGCCGGCCTGCCGGATGATGCTGGCCACCGCCTCCGCACCCTCGCGGTTGCGCGAGTAATGCACGGCCACGCGCGCGCCCGCCGCGCCGAAAGATTGCGCCACGGCAGCACCGATGCCGGAGCCGCCGCCCGTGACCAGAACAGACTTATCCGCAAACTGGAGGGCGTGGGAGGGGTTGATCATGTTGTGTTTTCCTGTGGTGTGTAGAAATTGATCGGGTTGGGGCAGCGGAGTCAGACTGCCGCACGCGCTGCACGCTGGCCTTCGACCAGCGTCATGGCGTACTGGATGGCATCGACCATGCTCTCGGCGCTGGCGCGGCCCGTGCCGGCGATGTCGAACGCCGTGCCGTGGTCCACCGACGTGCGCAGGATTGGCAGGCCCAGCGTGATGTTGACGCCGCTGACCGCCTGCCATACACCGGTGGCGGGGTCGATGCTGAAGCCCAGCAACTTGACCGGGATGTGGCCCTGGTCGTGGTACATCGCCACCACCGCATCAAACTGCCCGGCGCGCAGCTTGATGAACACCGTATCGCCGGGCCAGGGGCCGGTGACGGCGTGGCCGGCGTTGGCGTATTCGGCCACCAGGGGGGCGATAACGACGCCATCTTCCTTGCCCAGAATGCCGCCTTCGCCGGCATGCGGGTTGAGTCCGGCCACGGCCACGCGCGGCTGACGGATGCCCAGGGTCTGCAGGGCTTCGAGCGTCACGTCGAGCACGCGGCGCAGGCGCTGCGGCGTGAGCCGGGCCGGCACTTCGGCCAGGGCGCAGTGGGTGGTGACGTGGGACACGCGCATCGGGCCATGGGCCAGCATCATCACGCCATCGCGCATGCCGGTCAAATGAGCCAGCATTTCGGTGTGGCCTTCGAACGGATAGCCCGCCATATGGAGCGCCTCCTTGCATAAAGGCGCCGTCACGATGGCGTCGGCTTCGCCGCTCTGGCAGAGCTGCACCGCGCGTTCCACGGCCCGGTAGGCCCAGTGACCGCCGGCTTCGGAAATTTCACCGGTGGTCAGCGGCTGTGCCACGGGCCCGACGTCGATCATGTCCAGCGCCGCAGTGGTGTCGAGCTGGAGCAGGCGAGCGGCCCGCGCCAGTGCCCGGGCACTGCCCAGTACCTTGAGTTCGATGCGGCCCTGCGCGATGAGATCGCGCATCTGGTGCGCGGCCTTGACGATGATCTCGGGGCCGATGCCGGCCGGGTCGCCCATGGTCAGGGCCAGTCGGATGGGTGTGTTCATGGGATGCGTTCCTTGGAAGTCAATCGGGGTGGCGTGAGAGGGGTGAGCGCTGCCAGCAGCGCGCGCAGGTCGTCGGGTGGGCCGAAGGCCCCCGAACGGGAATAACAGGTGAGGCCATCCCACAACCCACCGACCAGACGGGCACGGCCCCACCCGGCGCGAGGGCTGGGGCCGGCCTGCAGGCTGCGCACGCCGGCAGCCCGGCACAGGGCCAGCAAGGTGTCGCCACCCACCACCACCAGCGTGGTCGGGCGCAGTTGGGTGGTGACGACGGTGTGCATGCGTTGCGCCAGCCGGGCATGCGCCTCGGCGGCAGTGAGGGGCTGCGCCTCGGCCAGATCGAGCAGCCTGGTGCACGCCTCGGGCGGTGGCAGTTGACGCAACTGTTCCCGCAGCACCGGATGGCGGCTGGCGGTGAGCACCAGGGTCAAGCCCTGCGCAGGGGCTGGCGGGACCGTCGGTGCGGCGCTGCTTGCGCCTAAGGGTGCTGCGGCTGCGGCCTGCCGCGCCAGCGCCCAGGCCAGCCCGGCGCTGCCACACCACAGCCATCGCTGCGCCTGTGGACCGGTCGTCAGGGTCGCGAGCTGCTCCAGGTCGCGGTCGCTCAGGATGTCTGGAATCACGACATGGCCCGCATTTTGCAGGCTGTCCTGCACACGGGTTGGAATGTGCGCGCTTAGTCCGACATCGGCAAAGGCCTGCACCAGCGTGCCGGTGTGTTCGTGCGTGCGCGGGCCGTGGGGCTGGTGCGGTGGCGCCACCCAGTGGCGTCCCCGGGCCGTGAAGCGTCCCTGCGCTGGAAATGCCGGCGCGAACACCACGCCGGCAAAACGCCCGCTGCGCATGAGCCAGGCGATTTCGGCAAAAGTGTTGCCGCGCAGCAGGCTGTCGATCTTCTTGAAGGCGCTGCCGGTGGCGACTAGCCAGTCGAGGCTGGGCGCCAGCAGGACCGGCAGGCTGGCGGGCGGCGCATCGCGTGTGCCCGTGGCGAGGACTTGGACCCCCTGTGCGGATGGGCCGGGCTGATCTAGAAAAACCGGCACATCGCCTGCGTTGGCCCATGCCGCGGCACTGTCGAGTGCCCCAGTCAGATCGTCGGCCAGGATATGCCAGGGTTTCATGTCGATGCGCAGCCGCCAGTCGGCCTTGACGGGGCACTTGGCTGCACGGGTGGCACCGGAGATCGGCATGCTGGGCGCTTTTGAAGCGGTATTAAGGGTTAGCCAGAATTGGACAAGTGGTCAGACCAATTAATAATCTCACGAAATCGCGCCGGCAACATCCGGCAAAACCCTGTAATTGAAAAGTGGCAAATTGCCGATGTGACTATCAACCAAACCAAGGAAAAGACATGAGACTCAAAGGAAAAACCGTACTGGTCACGGCTGCCGGGCAGGGCATCGGCAAAGCCAGCGCGCTGGCCATGGCGGCACAGGGCGCCCAAGTCTGGGCGACCGACGTCAATGAGAAACTGCTGGCCAGCTACGCCGGTGTGCCCAATATCCAGACCGTGGCGCTCGATGTGCTCGACAAGGCCGCGATCCAGACACTGATGGCGGACTTGCCGGCGCTCAATGTGCTGTTCAACTGTGCGGGATTTGTCCATGCCGGCTCGGTCTTGCAAGCCACCGATGAAGAATGGGACTTTGCCTTCAACCTCAATGTGCGCTCGCAGTTCTGGGCCATCCAGGCGGCGCTGCCCAAGATGCTGGCCAACGGCGGCGGCAGCATCATCAACATGGCCAGTGTCGTCAGCGTCAAGGGTTTGCCGAACCGCTTCATCTACGGCGCATCCAAGGCGGCGGTCATCGGCCTGACCAAAAGTGTTGCCGCTGACTTCGTGATGCAGGGCGTGCGCTGCAATGCCATTTGCCCCGGCACGGTCGATACCCCCTCGCTGCAGGACCGCATCAATGTGTTTGAAGACCCGGCTGAAGCGCGGAAAAACTTCGTGGCACGCCAACCGATGGGACGGCTCGCGCAGGCCCACGAAATTGCGCCGCTGGTGGTGTTTCTGGCCAGCGACGAATCGGCCTTTGTCACCGGCCAATCCTATGCCATCGACGGCGGCATGACCATATGAACCAGCTCGATCTGGCCGGCCGCCATGCGGTGATTACCGGCGGCGCGGCGGGCCTGGGATTCGCCATTGCGCGGCGCCTGCTGGCGTCGGGTGCCAGCGTCACGCTGTGGGATCTGGATGGCCAGCCACTGGTGCGTGCGGCCGGCGAGCTCGGTGCAGGCGTGCATACGGTGGCGGTCGATGTCTGCGACCACGCCAGCGTTGTTCGTGCGGTGCAGCAGACCGTGGCGCATGCGCCTGCGATCGATGTACTGGTCAACTGTGCCGGCATCACCGGACCGAATGTGAAGGTCTGGGACTATCCGCCCGAGCAGTGGCAGCAGGTCATACAGGTCAACCTCACGGGCCTGTTTCACTGCTGCCGCGAAGTCGTGCCGCTGATGCGCGAGCGCAACTATGGCCGCATTGTCAATATCGCCTCGGTGGCGGGAAAAGATGGCAACCCGAACGCCAGCGCCTACAGCGCCAGCAAGGCGGCGGTGATTGCGCTGACCAAATCGCTGGGCAAGGAACTCGCCGATACTGGCGTGCGCGTCAATTGTGTGACGCCTGCAGCCGTGAAAACCGCGATCTTCGAGCAGATGACGCCCGGGCATATTGCCTTCATGCTGTCGAAAATCCCGATGGGCCGATTCGGCACGCCCGAAGAGGTGGCCGCGATGGTGGGCTGGCTGTGTACCGAAGAATGCTCTTTCTCTACCGGCGCCGTGTTTGATCTGTCGGGTGGGCGTTCGACCTATTGATTTCTTGTCGCGATGACTTTGATTTAACCAGAAGGAAAAAACCATGAAACTCGTTCGTTATGGCAACCCGGGCAAAGAAAAACCCGGACTCATCGATGCAGAGGGCAAGCTGCGCGACTTGAGCGGCGTGATCAAGGACATAAGCCCTGATCAGCTCGGGGATGCCGCACTCGCCAAGCTGCGCAAGCTCAAGACCGCGAATCTGCCGCTGGTCAAGGGCGCGCCGCGCATGGGCAGCCCGGTCAGCGGCGTCGGCAAGTTCATTGCCATTGGCCTGAACTACGCCGACCATGCGGCCGAATCGGGGCTGCCGATTCCGAAAGAGCCGATTGTGTTCATGAAAGCCACCAGCTGCATCCAGGGACCCAATGACCCGGTGATGCTGCCCAAGGGCTCCAAAAAGACGGATTGGGAGGTGGAGCTGGGGGTGGTGATTGGTGCCAAAGCACAGTACGTGTCGCAAAAGGATGCCTTGAGTTTTGTTGCGGGTTACTGCACCATCAACGATGTCAGCGAGCGTGAGTACCAGATCGAGCGCGGCGGTACCTGGGACAAGGGCAAGGGCTGCGACACCTTCGGCCCGCTCGGTCCCTGGCTGGTGACGCGCGATGAGGTGCCAAATCCGCAAAAACTGAGCATGTGGCTGGACCTCAACGGTCAGCGCACACAGACAGGCAACACCAGAACCATGATTTTCAGCGTGGCCAAGATTGTCAGCTACGTGAGCCAGTTCATGACGTTGATGCCGGGCGATGTGATCACCACCGGCACGCCCCCCGGCGTCGGCATGGGCATGAAGCCGCCGCTCTACCTGAAGAAGGGGGATGTGATGGCTTTGGGCATCGAGGGCTTGGGCGAGCAGCGCCAGTTGGTCGTGCCGTTCACACGCTGAGGTCTTCGTGTGGCAGCAGTTGCTGCCCGGTGGCCAGCTAGAGCAAACCTCGTTTAGCCAGATTGCGCATCAAATGGGAGTTGCCAAATGTCCATGGCGGACACCTATCAGTGCGCTTCATCCGGTTGACGAGTGTGCCAAGTTTTGGGGCCGAGATGGTGACGATATCTCCTTCCTTGTGAGTAAAGCCGCCTCCCACGGCATCCCTGTCCTTCACCGGCGCGAACATGCAACCCAGAAAGAGCATGGCGCCATCGGGGTACTGGTGATGCGGGCCCATCATCTGTCCAACCAGATCGATGGGGTCGCGACTGATCTGTGACATGGATGAAAATCCTTCGAGCGTGAAGCCGTCTTCGCCCACAACTGTCAATGAGATGGTAGTTTGACGCACGTCATCAAGCGAGAAAGTGGGGTCAAAAAACCGCAAACAGGGACCGATAGTCGCTGACGCGTTGTTGTCTTTGGCCTTGCCCAGCAACAAAGCCGAGCGACCTTCCACATCGCGCAGGTTGACATCGTTGCCCAAGGTAGCCGCCACGATTTGGCCACGAGAGTTCACCGCTAACACAAGCTCGGGCTCGGGGTTGTTCCATGAAGAAGAGGGATGCAGGCCGGCATCAGAACCCGTGCCCACTGCGGCCATGGGCGGCGCCTTGGTAAAAATTTCTGCGTCTGGCCCGATACCAACCTCCAGATACTGGCTCCAGGCCCCCTGGGCAATCAACACCTTTTTGAGCGCCATGGCCTGCGACGACCCAGGCTTCAATTTGGACAAATCATCTCCGACCAGCGCCACGATCTCCTGGCGAATGGTCGCGGCAGCGGCCGGGTTACCACGTGCCTTTTCTTCAATCACCCGTTCAAGCATCGACACTGCGAACGTGACGCCCGCCGCCTTGATAACCTGCAAGTCAACCGGTGCCAGCAGCCAAGGCCGTGCCGGATTGCGCGTGTCGGGTGGTGTATTGCCAAACAGTTCGGCAAGTGAACCGATCCGCTCGCCATTGGCTTCTTTCAAAGCGCTTGCAGGATCTGGCGCTTCGCAAAGATCCCGCATGGTGGCGAAGATGTGTGTGATGTCGATTACATCATCGCCACGGAGGGCAACTATGGAGGGGCCGTCAACATCGGGGCGCCAGACACGCGCCGCCAAGGCACCGGATGTGCCGTCGTGTGGAAGACAGGCCTGGGCAGTGAGCTGCATGAAAATTACCTCCTTGGATGGTTGAAGATGCTGAGCATATTACGATTGGCGCTGGCTAGTCTTTAGCTCAGCGAATTGCACAAAAGTGACTGGACTAAATTTTTTGACGGACTTTGACTGACATCAGCCAGGCGCACGCCAGTCGAACCAAATTCTCCAAATCGGCGCCAGATGTCGTCGTCATGCGCTTCGTTTCATCCGCCGCGTGGAATGGGTTTTCCGAGGGGGTCATGTCTTGTGATATGCCGTAGCGGCTGCGCTCCAGCGCGCCAATGAGTTCATCCAGGCCAATAGACGTGCACTGCGTCTGCGTGCGGGTCTGCCATGTGCGCAGGGTGGCGGCGGGCTTGGCATTGCGCTGCAGCCTGAAGGCCAGCAACTGCTGGTACACCGCATCGGGCGTGCGGGATTGGCGCAGGCGCCTGAGCACACGGCGCCGATAAAGCCGCCAGCCCATGATTTTCCAGAGCCAGAGGCCCACCCAGGCCGCCGCCGCCAGGCCCGCCAACGCCGCGCCAGCCGTCAGCCAGCGCTGGCGCACCGGGTCAAGCACCTCAATGCGCGCGCCCGGTATGGTTGCCTGCAGCAGGCGGCCGCTTTGCGGGTCGTACCAGGGCAGTTGCAGGCCCGGCACTTGCCAGCTGCCGCGCGCTTGCGGCAGCAAATAAAGCGTGACCAGGTGCTGCGGTGCCGGGGTCATCGTACTTTGGGTTTCCACGCTTGGCGCGTATGCTGCCAGTTCGGACGATCCATCGTCCTGGCCCATCTGAAGGTTCAGAAGCGTTTGCAAAGCTTGGGCGCTGTAGGTGCCCGTTACGCGGATGCGCCAGGCCAGCGGCTGGTTCAGCACCGCTTGTGCAGGCAGCGGCTCCGCCGCGATCTCGGGTTTGCCCACGGCGGTCTCGGTGGGCAACCAGGCGGGCAGGGCTTGGGTGGCAAGGGTCAGGGCGGGTGGTGTAAAACGCAAGCGCTGGCCGAACTTGCTTGCTTGCATCACGGGCAGTTGCACCGCAGCCTGACCGGCAGCCGTAGGCAGTAACGCCCAATGCCAGCGGTGCGCGGTGCAGCGCTGGCCTTCCCGCTGGGTGATGATTTCAGTCTCGTTGAGCGGGCGCAGCAGTAAGCCCTCGCTGGAGGGCAATGACGGACGCTTCCACAGCAAGGTTCCATCGTCGCAGGCTTCGAGTGTGAAGGTGGTGGCCTGGCGCACCAGCGGCTCGGCGGGGTCAAGGCTGAGCTTCCAGTACACGCGGGGCACGGTGTCCGAGCTTTCCGTGACGGTCACGCTCAAGGGGTGTCCGGGTCGGCCCAGCGTGGGCAGTTCAAGGCGCCCTGTGCGACGTGGGTAAAGCGTGAGCAGCAGTTTTTCTTCCAGACTGTCGCGTCCCAGCGTGCGCTCCAGAATATCGAAGTCCAGACGCAGCGGTGCCAGGTCCAGGGCCTCCAGCGGGGTGTCTGCGCCATCCATGGCGCGGGTGATGCTCAGCGTCAGGGGCTCACCGAGGGCCAGCGTTGGGCGGTCGATCTGATAGGGTGCCTTACGTTCGGGAGGCGCTGCCACGACAAGCAGGCAGGTGGTGCCCAGCAGCAACCCTGCAAGCACCTTTGACCAGCTGCCTGACAACTTCACCATGGCACACCCGCACTGGCAGAGGGCGGCGCGGGCACACGGTCCTGCTTGAGCAGGCCGCGCAGCAGGTCGCGCTGGCGCTCTTCAAGCCGCTCCAGCTTGACCAGTCCGGACTGCAGCCGCTGCGGGTCGAGCTGTACCGACGGCATGCCGGCCGCATCGGCTTGCGGGCTCAGGCGGGCACCTGCGGCATCGGCAGCCCCCGCACTGCGTGGGCCTTGCGGCAATTCCGGCAGGTCCAATGACTCGTCTTGCGCGTCCACTGCGCCATCTATGCTGACCTGGCCTTCTGCCAAAAAGCCGCGCCGACCGCGCAAATCGCTCTTCATTGGCACATTCCCGGCACGCTTGGCCAGTTGGGCTTCGGCCTGGACCAGGTTGGTTGCTGCGGCGGCATCACCGGGCCGCGACAGCAGCACGGCGCGCCAGGCCTGCGCTGCACGGTCCCACTGCGCTTGCCCGAAATAGGCGTTACCCAGGTTGTAGAGTGCATCGTCGCGTTCACTGTCGGTTCGGGCCAGCAGCAGTGCCGTGCTGAAGTGGCGCGAAGCTGCTGTGTAGTCGCGCAGCTTCCAGGCGGCGGCTCCGCCACCCATGTGGCCCGCGTAGCCACCTTGGCGTGTAAAAAGTGTTTGTGCCTGGCGCCACTGTGCGTTGCGGTAGGCCTGCGCTGCGGCTTGCGCGGTGGACGTGGCATTGGTCGTGGCGCTTGGCGTTGATTTGTTGGGTGCGTCCTGCGCCTGAGCGGGCGGTGGCATGCCTGCACTGCCGACCAGCACGGCCAGCCACACACCGGCTTGCGCCAAAGCGCGCTTTTCCGGAGGGGGGAGATACACCCCGAGCAGCAAGACCAGCGCCAGGCCCAGCGGCCACGCAAACAACTCGTGCCAGGCCTGCGCTGTCGCAGTGTTCACGGCTGCGCCGCGTAGCCGGGCGATGCCGCTGTCATACAGCGCGTTCCAATCGGCATCGCCATTGCTCACCAGGGCCAGTTCGCCGCCGCTGTCTTGGGCCAGCCGGCGGTAGGTGCGCACATCGGGGCGGCTGATCATGGGGGTGCCGTTTTGCGTGGCCTGCCCGCCACCCGCCAGCGGCACGGGCGCACCGTCCGTGCTGGCAACTGTCAGCACAAAGAGGGGGATATCGTCGGCGCGCAGGGTTTGTGCGGCTTGTTGTGCGGCCTCGCCTGCTGCACCGTCAAGGCTGGAGGTGTCGGCATCGGTGACCAGCAGCACGGCGCGGCTGCGTGGCGGCAGGCCCGTCACGCTGGCAGCCTCGGCCAGCAGCGTCTGGCGGGCCAGCCGCAAGGCCTGCGCCAAATCGGTGCCCTGCGCATCGAGCAAGTCTGCCCCGGCCTGACTCAGTGCGCGCTCAAACAGCGCGGCATCGTCAGTGGGTGGCAGTAGCAGGCCTGCTTGAGCGGCGTAGAGCATCAGGCCCAGCCGCTCTCCGTTGAGCTGTTTGAGCAAATCGGTCAGCTCCAGCCGGGCGCGGCTCAAGCGGTCTGGCGCGACATCGGTCGCAGCCATGGAGGCCGAGACATCCAGCACGACCATGAGATCCATCACATGCGGCGGGGCCGATCGATGAGCGGCGGCATCGTTTGTGGCCGCAGGCAGGCGCGGCCCGGTGGCGGCCAGCGCCAGCAGCAGCCACGCCGCCACTTCAAGCACCTTGCGCCCACCCACAGCCAGCCCCGGCCCGGTTTGTACCACCGCCCAGGGCAACAGATGCGCATCGGCGTAGCCGGCCAGCCGCTGTTGTTGGCGGTGCGCCAGCCAGGCCAGCGCCAGGGGCAGCAGGACCACAAGCGCGCCCCAGGGGAAGCGCCATTGCAGCAAGTGCAGTTCAGACCAAGTGGGCATCATGGTTGACCCTGCCTGCGAATCAGCAACAGTTGGGCGACGGTGAGGCAGGCAATGCCCAGGACCAGTGGTATCCAGAACCACTCATGCACTTCGCGCGCCTGGGCGGGGCGTGCCAGCGTGGGCTCCAGTTGGTCGATGGCCTGCATCACGGCCTGTGCATCGGCGCTGCTGCGAATTTTCCAGTGCTGCCCGCCGGTCAGACGGGCGATGTCTGCGAGGCCCGGTTGCGCAACTGCCGCCTCAATGCGGTCATCTGGAGCAACAGGCTCAGCAGGCGCGCGGCTAGCACTGCCAATTTCCAGTGTGTGTATGGCCACGCCCAGTTGGTGCGCCACAGCCACGGCTTCGGCCGGACTCATCTCGCCGCTGTTGGACGGCTCGCCGTCACTCACCAAAATGATGGCAGGGCGCAGTTGTTGCTGGCGCAAGGGTTTGAGCGCCAGGCCCAAGGCATCCCCCAGCGCGGTGTCGTCCCCCGCCACGCCCACTTGCAGGCGGCGCAGCTGGGCCAGCACATGCGCATGGTCGAAGGTCGGCGGCGTCAGCAGTGCCGCTTGCGAGCCAAACACCAGCAGTGCAAAACGGTCCGCCGTGCGCGCTTTGACGAAGTCCGCCAGCACCTGCTTGAGCATGGCCATGCGACTCACGGGCTTGTCGTTGAGCGCAAAGTCTTGCAGACTCATGGTGAGCGAGGTGTCAATCACCAGCGCCAGGTCGCGCCCCTGCGGTGGCGGTGTGATCCAGGCACCGACCTGGCGCGGCTGGGCCAGGGCCGTAATCAGCAAGACAAAACCCAGCGCGTGCCACACCAGCGGCACACGCTGACCGGGGCTGGCCTGCCAAGTTGCCGTGCCGAGCTGCGGGTGACGCAGCACCCAGCTGGCAGGCGCACCCTGGCCTCGCCGCCGTAACGCCAGCATCAGCCAGAGCGGCACCAATGCCGCGAACCACAACACGACAGGTTGGGAAAATTCGATCATTTTGCGTTGAGGAATGAGTGTGCCTGCGCGCACAGGCGCGCCATGGTGTCGCGATGTTCAGCCGATGGTGGCGCAAAGCGCACGCGGTCCAGCGCCTCAAGCCAGTCCCGTGGCGGCTGTATCGCCTGCTGGCGCAGCAGCCCAGCCAGTTGGTTGGCGGCCAGTGCTGGGTCGCTCATGCGCGCAATGCGCCCCAGCGCGCGCTGCGGTGCGCGGCGACGCCACAGCCATCCGGCCGCCAGCACCAGGACGAGCAGCCACGCCAAACCGATGGCCGGGTACAGCGATGCCGGCAAAGACTCCGTCGGCACCCGCACAGGCGGCAGTGGTGGCTCGATCAAGGGGGCCAGCAGTTGAAGGGGATCAGCCATGGGTGTGCATCAGCGTCAAGAGGTCGTCCACTTCGCAGCCGAGGTGCAGGTGACGCAGACCGCAGCGTGAGAATGTCTTGTCTATCTGCGTCTGGCGCTCTGCAAATGCGGCGGCATGCGCCGCGCGAACCGCTGCCTTGCCGGTATCGAGCCAGCGCGCGGGGCCGCCAGCCGGGTCGGCAAAGCAGGCCAGTCCCACATCAGGCAGGGCGCGCTCGGCGGCATCGCTGATGCGCACAGCCAGCACATCAAAGCATTCGGCCAGGCTGGCCAGCAGGGGTTCGTGCAGCACGGTTAGCCAGGCAAAGTCGCTCAGTAGCAGCAAACGGCTGCCGCGTGGCAGCTCGGAGCGCAGGGTTTGCAGGCGCGTCAGTTCATGCTGCGCCTCACCGGCTTCAGCAGGCAGTGGCGCACAAGGCGCCAGCATGGCCTGCACAGCCTCAAGCCAGCCCGATCGCCCGTGCCTAGCCATCAGCATCTGGTCCGGGCGGTCCCACAGCGTCAGCCCCACGGCCACGTTGCCTTGGGTGGCCATGAAGCCCGCCAGCACGGCCAGGCGTGTGGCCTGCGTCACCTTGAGGCGGCGGCGCGTACCAAAGCGCATGCTCGGCCCCCGGTCCACCACCAGGTGCAGCATCGGCTGGCGTTCTTCGCGGTAGGTTTTGATGAAAGGGTGGCCCAGGCGGGCGGTGGTGCGCCAGTCCATGTCACGCACATCGTCGCCCGGGGTGTAGGGGCGGGCTTCCTCAAAGTCCATGCCGCGCCCGAGCCAGGCCGAAGGCCAGTCGCCCGCGTGGTGGTCATGCACCTCGCGACGCACTGGCGTGCGTGTAGCCATGCCGGCCTGTGCGGCCAGCGTCGCAACCTCATCCGCCGCCAGCAGGGGCTTGTTTACTACCTCAAGCATCACGGTGCGGTCACGGCCTCAATCAACCCGGCCACGAATTCGCTGCGGCTGAGCTGGCGTACGCGTGCATCCAGGCTCAGCGCCAGCCGGTGGCGCAACACATCCGGCGCCATCTCGCGCACGTCGTCGGGGCTCACGTAGTCACGTCCGCACAGGTAGGCATGGGCGGCAGCGGCATGGGCCAGTGCAATGGAGGCCCGTGGGCTGGCGCCGACCTCAATGGCCTGTGCCCATTCCGTGCGCCAGCGACCCGGCTCGCGGGTGGCCCGCACCAGAGAGACAATATAGGCTTCCACGGGCTCGGACAAATGCACTTGCTGCACTTCCTGTCGCGCTGCCAGCACGGTGGCCACACCGAGCACCGGTGGCGCGGCGGGTTTGCTTGCGCCCAAGTGCAGGGCACGGTCGCGTCGCAGAATTTCACGCTCTTCGTCTTCCGCCGGGTAGTCCAGCGTGACGTGCAGCATAAAGCGGTCAAGCTGGGCCTCGGGCAAGGGGTAGGTGCCGGCCTGCTCAATCGGGTTTTGCGTGGCCATCACCATGAACAAATCGGGTAGCGCGCGCGTTTCCCCGCCCACCGTGATCTGGCGCTCCTGCATGGCCTCAAGCAGAGCCGACTGCACCTTGGCCGGTGCGCGGTTGATCTCGTCAGCCAGAATGATCTCGTTGAACAGCGGGCCGGGCGCAAAGTGGAATGCGCCGCCGCGCGGGTCGTAAATGTCGGTGCCCGTGAGATCGCCGGGCAACAGGTCGGGCGTGAACTGAATACGCCGGAATTGGGCTTGCAAGCCAGCGGCCAGCACCTTGACCGCCGTGGTCTTGGCCAGCCCTGGCAGGCCCTCCACCAAAATATGCCCGCCCGCCAGCAGGCCGATGATCAGGCGGTCGAGCAGCTTGTGCTGGCCCACGATGGTGGCCGATAGGGCGGTGCGCAGGGCAACCATGGCGGCTTGGTGTGTGAAGAGGGTCATACGGGCGATGAATAAGTGTTTTTAACCGAGGAGCAGCCAGCCTGTCAGGCCGCTGAAGATAACGACCAGCCAGGGCGGCAGCTTCCAGAACATCAGGGCGGCGAAGGCGAGCAGCGCCAGACCAAAATCTTCGGGTTTCAACACGGCGCTGATCCACACCGGCTGGTATAGCGCCGCCAGCAGCAAGCCCACTACGGCGGCATTGACGCCCGCAAGCGCGGCCTGCGCGCGTACCTGACGGCGCAGCTGTTCCCAAAATGGCAGCGCACCGGCCACCAATAAAAACGAGGGCAGAAAGATGGCCAGTAGACAGACCAGCCCACCCATCCAGCCGCTCGGACTGGTGCTCATGGACGCGCCGAGAAAAGCAGCAAAGGTAAACAGTGGGCCAGGCACCGCTTGCGCTGCACCATAACCCGCCAGAAAAATGTCATTGCTGACCCAGCCACGAGGCACCACCTCCAACTGAAGCAGCGGCAGCACCACATGCCCGCCGCCAAAAACCAGCGAGCCGGCACGGTAAAAGGCGTCCACCAGGGCCAGCGTCTGGTTTGGCCAAGCCTGTGCAAGCAGTGGCAAACCGAACAGCAATCCAAAGAACAGTAGCAACAGAATCAGACCGGTGCGGCGTGTCACAGGCATTGGCAGTGCCTCATGCGCACTGCCCTGAATCGGCTTGAACAGCAGCAAGCCGACCACCGCAGCCACCGCAATAATGCCAAGCTGGCCCCAGGTGTTGGGCAGCAGCAGGGAAACACAGGCAGCAACAACCGCGATGCTGATGCGCGCCGTATCCGTGCACAGGTTGCGTGCCATGCTCCATACCGCTTGCGCCACCACAGCCACGGCCACCACTTTCAGGCCGTGCAAAAACCCTGCTGGCATCACATCACCCCAGGCCGACATACCCAATGCAAAAAGAATCAGGGCGAGGGCCGAAGGCAAGGTGAACCCGACCCACGCCGCCAATGCGCCACCGAGCCCGGCGCGCGACAGTCCAATCGCCATACCCACCTGACTGCTGGCGGGACCGGGTAAAAACTGGCAAAGCGCCACCAAATCCGCGTAACTGCGTTCGCTGAGCCAGCGCCTGCGCGTGACAAATTCGTCCCGAAAGTAGCCCAGGTGCGCGATGGGCCCCCCGAACGAGGTCAGGCCCAGACGCAGGAAAGCCAAAAAAACGCTCCACGCGGTGCTTGGCACCAATGGGATTGCGGCTAAGTCTGAATTTGAGGGCATCAGTTTGAGGGATAACAGTGGATTGGCGAAAGCCTGTGGCAGAGCGCACGCTGCAGGATTGTCTCTTTTATATGAGGGGGCCAAGGCACCGGTTAACCCGATGGCTTGTCATCATTCTAAGCATTATTAGAATGATGGGTTGTAAACTCAAGAGAAATGAAAGACCTTCTGCGCGAACAAGTCGCACGCATCGGCAAGGCGTTTGCAAGTCCGAAGCGTCTGGAGTTGCAGGAGTTGCTGGAGCGATGGAAAAGTCTTGCCGCGCCTCACATGCAGAAATTCGGACACCCCCCCATTCACCGAAACTTGTCGTACCCCGAAGTAAAATCGCTGACTTGTGGCCCGAAGCGCTTGATAACAATGCCCAGACCGATGCCCCGGGTTTGCGGCAGGCTCGAAAAACTCCCCAGCGAAGGACACTTAATGACCGAGCAGTGCTCACCGACCCTCTCATCCCCTGCCGCCCTGAGCGAGTGCGATGTCCTGGTGATTGGCGGTGGTCCGGCGGGATCCACGGTAGGGGCGCTGCTGGCGCAACGGGGGCACAAGGTCGTGGTCCTTGAAAAAGAACATCATCCGCGTTTTCACATTGGCGAGTCGCTGCTGCCGGCCAACTTGCCGCTGCTTGAAAAACTCGGGGTGGCAGAGGCCGTCAAGGCCATCGGCATGGAGAAATGGGGCGCCGAATTTGTCTCGCCCTGGCATGACAGCAAGACCCAGACTTTCAAGTTCGGCGACGCCTGGGACAAATCCATGCCGTTTTCCTACCAGGTGCGGCGTTCCGAGTTCGACGAAATCCTGATCCGCAATGCCGCCAGATTGGGCGCTGAAGTGATTGAAGGCTGCAGGGTTCGCGATGTGGCTTTTGCGCCTGACCACAGCGGCGCCACCGTTCATGCCGAGCACGACGATGGACGCTCCCAGCGCTGGCGCGCGCGCTTTGTGGTGGACGCTTCGGGCCGCGACACTTTGCTGGGCAAGCAGTTCGACACCAAGCGCCGCAACCCCAGGCACAACAGCTCGGCGCTGTATGCCCACTTCACCGGAGCCGTCCGGCACCCGGGCCAGGACGAAGGCAACATCACGATCTTCTGGTTCGAGCACGGCTGGTTCTGGCTGATCCCGCTGGCTGACGGCACCACCAGCATCGGTGCCGTGGTGTGGCCGCATTACCTGCAGAGTCGGAGCAAGCCGGTCAAGGATTTTTTCCTTGACACGATTGCCATGTGCCCTGCGCTGGCCGAGCGGCTGGTCCACGCAACGCTGTCGTCCGATGTGGCAGCGACCGGCAATTTCTCGTACGCCTGCGAGCAAACGCACGGCCCCAACTACCTGCTGATTGGCGATGCCTTCACCTTCATTGACCCGGTGTTTTCGTCAGGCGTCATGCTGGCCATGCAGGGCGGCTTTGTCGGGGCCGAGACGGTGGATGCCTGCTTGCGCGAACCCGCAAAAGCCGTGTCGGCGCTGGCGCATTTTGACCGCCAGGTACGGCTGGGACCCAAGGAGTTTTCGTGGTTTATTTACCGGGTGACGAACCCGGCCATGCGCGACATGTTCATGGCGCCCAGCAATGTGTGGCGCGTGAAGGAAGCGCTGCTGTCGATGCTGGCCGGCGATATTTTTGGAAAAACACCGATCTGGCGGTCGATCGCAGCGCTCAAGGGTATTTTTTACATTGCATCAGCCTGGAACTTCAGGCGCTCGTGGCAGGCCATGCGCTTGCGCAAGGCCAACATTCGCGTCGTTGAGGGCTCAGAGCCGGCGGCGCGTTAAGAGCCGCCGCACGCACCGACTTTATGGAAAACAAGGGAAATACCGTTCTGAACAAGCACCTTACGCTGAACGCCGTTCGCCGGGCCCTGATTGACCCCGCCAGGCTGCACCTGGGCTTCGTGGTGCTGGGCGTGATCTGCCTCACCATCTCGTTGCTGGCGATTCCGATGCGCGTGATTTTGCCGCGGGTGCTGAGCAAGCGGATCGGCCGCAAGCTCATCGCCAGGACGTTCCGGGCTTATTTACGCTTGCTGGTTTTCATGGGAGCCTGTCGCTTCGACCTGGAAGAGCTCGATGCGCTGCAAGGCGGCCCGGCCATGATCATTGCGCCCAACCATCCGTCGCTGCTCGATGCTGTCATGATTTTGTCGCGGCTGCCCGATGCAGCCTGCATCATGAAGGCCGACATCGTCAACAGCGTTTTTTTCGGTGCAGGTGCCCGGCTGGCGGGCTACATCCGCAACACGCCGCTTCGCACCATGGTGCAATTGGCTGTTGCCGATTTACACCAGGGCAGCCATTTACTGCTGTTTCCCGAGGGCACCCGCACCACCCGGTTTCCTGTCGGCCCGGTTCAGGGGACGGCCGGACTGATTGCCAAACATGCGGGTGTGCCGGTACAGACGGTCTTCATTGAAACCAATTCGGGTTTTCTGGGAAAAGGCTGGTCGGTACTGTGGACGCCGAGAATGCCCATCACTTACCGAGTCCGCCTCGGTAAGCGGTTTGAGCCGCCCCAGCATACCGGGCGCTTTGTCATTGAGCTTGAGCGCTACTTCCAGTCCGAGCTGGCACATGCGCAATTGCCCGACTTTCCTGTTTCGGCGCCGCCGAATTGACGGCCTGTCTTCTTTTTTCTTCTGCTCAGGTTTCATGCCGATGAATGCTTCCTTGTCCCGCTCCCCATCCACCGTTTCCCGCACGCATCTTGTGCTCATTCCCAGCTACAATCCCGGCCCCAAGGTGTATGAAACGGTGCGTTCGGCACGCGCGCAGTGGACGCCGGTCTGGGTGGTGGTGGACGGCAGTACCGACGCCAGCGCCGAAGGCCTGCAGGCGATGGCGGCGCAGGACGAAGGTTTGCGGGTGCTCGTGCTGCCGCACAACGTCGGCAAGGGCGCTGCCGTGCTGCACGGGCTGGATCTGGCCGCGGCGCAAGGCTTCACGCATGTGCTGACCATGGACTCCGATGGCCAGCATCCGGCCCACCTGATCCCCGACTTCATGGCCGCGTCAAGCGCGCAGCCCGCTGCCATGGTGCTGGGTGTGCCGGTGTTCGCGGCCGACGCGCCGCGCCTGCGTGTCAACGGCCGCAAGGTGTCGAACTGGTGGGCCAATCTGGAAACGCTCTGGGCGGGGATTGGCGATTCGCTGTTCGGTTTTCGTGTCTACCCGATTGAGCCGCTGCGCCAGGTGATGGGTGGCCAGCGCTGGATGCGCCGCTTTGATTTCGACCCCGAGGCTGTGGTGCGCATGTGCTGGCGCGGCGTCAAACCCGTCAATCTGCCCGCGACGGTGCGCTATTTCCGTGCCGATGAAGGCGGCGTCTCGCATTTCAACTACCTGCGCGACAACCTGCTGCTCACCTGGATGCATTCGCGCCTCCTGGCCGGATTTGTGCTGCGCTTACCCGTGCTGCTCATGCGCCGCGCGCTCGGCCGCTTTTGAACGCGGCGGCACCGGAATACCGATACGCGGCAGCCAGCGCCGCAACAGCGGGCTGGTGATGACGGTACTGAATATCGCCATGATCACCAGGATGGTGAACATCTGTTGCGAGATCACGCCCAGGTCGTAGCCGACATTGATCACGATCAATTCCATCAGCGCGCGGGTGTTCATCATGATGCCCATGACCTTGCCCTCAAAGTGGTTCATCCCCGCCACACGTGCCGCCGCGTAGGCGCCGCCGTACTTTCCCACTGTCGCGAGAAAGACGATGAGCGCGCACCAGCCCCACGCCGCCGCACTGTCGAGGCTGCCGATATTGGTGCGCAGGCCGGTATAGGTAAAAAAGATGGGCAGGAAAAACACCATGACAAACGGGCTGATGCGCGCCTTCCAGGTGCGCACAAAAGCATGTTCGTCATACAGCAACACGCCCATCATGAAGCCGCCAAAGATGGCGAAAATGCCGAGCTGGTAAGTGCTCATGGCGGATAGGAAAATGGCCGCCAGCACGATACCGAGCAGGTTGTGCGAGAGCGCCCCCGAGCCTGCATCGCAACGATGCAGGATGCGTTTCATGACAGGGCGCACGCCAAACCAGCTGAACAGGAAAAACCCCAGCACCAGTACCACTTTGACCGCAAAGCTGGCAGCATCGAACGCCGACAGGGTGAGTGTGGTGATGAGCGCCAGCAGCAGCCAGCCGATGACGTCATTGATCGCCGCCGCGCTGATGGCGATGACGCCAATCGGTGTGCGTGTCATGTTGAATTCCATCATGATGCGTCCGAGTATCGGCAATGCCGTAATCGAGAAGGCAGTCGCCACAAATAGCGCAGACCCCAGCGGATGTGCGCCGGGAGAGAGCGCGGGCGCGCTGACCTGGCCGACGGCAAAACCCAGTGCAAACGGCACCACCAGGCTGGCACCCGCCACCCACATCACGACGCGGCGATTGCGGCGCTCGGCCAGGTGTGCGAAATCGAATTCCAGGCCAATCTGAAACATCAGCAGCACCAGGCCGATTTGCGACAGCATCTGCATCGGCTCTGGTGCGCCGGAGTGAAACACATATTGAAATACATCGGGGGCCAGCAGCCCGAACAGTGAAGGCCCGAGCAGGATGCCGATCACGATTTCACCGACCACGGCCGATTGCCCCATACGCAACGCGATCCCGCCGCCGATACGCGCGGCGAGCACGATCACGGTGAGTTGCAGCAGGGTAAAAAAGAGCAGCGCTTCGGTTGCGTGGGTGGCGCTGTTAATGGCTGTGGTCATGGATTTTGCGGGCCATCAGTCAGCCTGGGCGGGGCCTGTTTTGATTGCCTGGTATTCCGAAAATACGCCAACTTCCAGATGTCGCTTAACCTGCATCAGTCCCGCGGCGCTGAGTGTGGCCATGACTTGTTCGGGAGGGACGCAGGCTTCTATGCTGTCCCAGTAATAGCGCCAGATCGTGGCGGTATCTTTTCGCCTGGAAACGAATCGCGTTAGTAACGGTATCACCCCGCGCATATAGCTTTTGAGCAGCCATCGCCCAAAACGGCTTTTTGCCTGGGTAATTTCGAGTATGCACAGACGGCCACCGGGCTTCAAGACCCGTTCAAACTCTGCAAACGCCACGCCCAGATCGCTGATGTGGCGCAGTGCATAGCCCATGCTCAAAAAATCAAAATGATTGTCGGGGAAAGGCAATGATTCAGCCCGGCCTTCCAGCAACACCATGGTCTTGGGCAGCTTGCTTGCAGCCATCATGCCGGGGCTGGGGTCAACCCCGGTGACCAGGGCGGGATTGCCGGTCAGAATGCAGGCTTGCGCTGCGACCAGCCCGGTTCCCACGCCCACATCGAGCACTTTCATGCCCGCTTTCAAGCCGCCCCGAACCAGCGCCTGACGCCGATAGCGGGAGCCGGATCCCCATGCCAGCATCGCCTCGATGCGGTCGTAATCCGCGGCCGTATTGTCGAAAATCTTGCGTAAATACGCTTGCCGATCCTGCTCGGTCTGGTAGTAATCGGTGAGCGGGCCATGAGGTGCATGCACCCCGGGAGTCGGTTCAGGGGTTTTCATGCTGGTATTTCCTTTAAATCATGCCGCCGTTGATGGAGATAATCTGGCCGCTGATGTAGGCCGCGCGTTCCGAGGCCAGAAAACTGACGAGGTCCGCCACTTCTTCGGGCCGGCCGGCGCGCTTCATCGGAACCAGCTGGGCAATGGCGGGGGCATCAAAGGTGCCCTGGCTCATGGGCGTTGCGATGATGCCGGGCGCCACGGCATTGACGGTGATGCCGCGGCTGGCCACCTCCAGCGCGAGCGACTTGGTGGCCGAATGCAGCGCGCCCTTGGCTGCCGAATAGTTGACCTGGCCGCGGTTGCCGGCCACGGCGGCGACCGACGTGATGTTGATGATGCGTCCCCAACGCGTGCGGATCATCGGCATCATCAAAGGCTGGGTGACATGGAAAAAACCGTTCAGCGACACGTCAATGACTTGCTGCCATTGCCTGAGCTGCATGCCCGGAAAGACGGCGTCGTCGTGAATGCCGGCGTTGTTCACCACCACCTGGATCGGTCCGTCCGCCAGCAGGGCCTCCAGTGCGGTGGCTGTCGCGGCTGCATCGGTGACGTCGAAAGCCAGCGCTTGTGCTTGTCCGCCCGCTGCCTTGATGGCGTCCACCAGCGTTTGGGCGGCCTCAAGGCCGCGATTGGCGTGCACGATGACATGAAAACCGTCGGCGGCCAGTTGCCGGCAAATCGCCGAGCCGATGCCGCCACTGCCGCCGGTGACCAGTGCACGCTTTCGAGGGGTTGGTTCGCTCATAAGGTCCCGGAAGTTGTTGACCCGTTCGGAGACTCGACGGGTATGGCGGTGCGGCCCGGCAGCAGCAGACCCGCTGCATCGAGCACGACCACGGCGCGTCCTGACAGAAGCAGCGCAAGCCCGGCCTGCACCGTGAAGCTGTAAAGAATGGTGCGGTCGTCACCGCTCATGCGTTCGGCATGGATGGTGAGCGCAGCGCTCAGGTCATCGAGCCTTTCGACATGAAGCGTCACGCTTCTAACGCTGGCCAGGTAGCCGATTTGCGGGGCAGGGCTCGCCTTGCCGGCGCTGGCCTGGGCTTCAGCGATCAGGGCGCCATGCACCGCCATCGCCTGCGCGGCGTATTCAATGCCGCAAGACGCGCCCAGCCGTCCGTGCGCGCGCAAGGGATTATTCGCCTCCCGGTGACTGCTGGCTTCGCAGCGGATTTGGATGGTGTCCCAGGCGGTCACGCGGTCGAGCAGGCACATGCTGCCCTGGTGGGGAATGCGGCGGGCAATCTCGTCGTGCTGCAGTGTGGAAGGCGCGTTTGGAAGCACGGACGTCAGTCAGTCGCAGCGTCTGCACGTTAGCGGCATGGCGCGACCTGCACGGCCAACTGCAGGCCCTCCAGGTAGTCCAGCACGACCTCGCCCGAGCGTTGCGCAGCAACACTGCGAAGCAGCGGCAGGCAGCGCGCGGCGGGAATGCTCTTGCGGAGCTGTTCGAGGGCGCAATCGTCCAGGCGGTCTGCCGCCGCGCCGCTCAAGCAGGCGGCTGGCGCCAGGGTCCATTGGGCCTGGCTGCGTTCGCTGCGCTGGGGGGCCAGCACCAGACCCACCCCAAAGGTATCGGGCAGGGGCCGCACGCTGCGCAGTGGCTCGGGATAATCGGTGTCGTAGGCGACCAGCAAGACCGCCGTCTGCTCAACCATCACCTGCGTCATCGCTTCCAGCAGGCCGGCCGAAAAACTTCCATCGCGCGCGCACAGCACCGACGAGGAGGCCATGGCGCCACTCGAAATGCTCCAGTAACCCGAAGAGGCGTTGTGCACCGAGTTGTGAAAGCGGGTCGGCGAGATCAGCCGGTCGCCTGACGCCAGCGCGCTGCAGATCTCGTGGCAATTGATGGCGTCGCCGCTGGACGATGAAAAAACCGAAGGCAGGGCATTCGCCTGCAGACCCGAAGCCGCCACGGCTTCCTGGCCGACGGCCAGCGAGACCTTGACCACGGCGCCGGCGCGGCGCCGCTCGGCTGGCGGCAGCGCCATCGGCAATGGCAGCACGCATCGTCCGGCTTCGTAGGGCAAATTACCGTCAAGGTGCCGGCGGCCTTGCGCCCAGCTGGACAGGCCGGGGCCCAGCAGGCCGATGCCTTCGACAAAGACCGTGAGGGGCGTCGCGCCATGGGCTGAATGCTGCGTCATTTGTTGTCTTTAACCGGCCCGGCCGAAAATCAGGCTGCAATTGGTGCCGCCGAAACCGAAAGAATTGCTCAGTACGCGACTGACCCGCTGCTCGCGGTTGTCCAGCAGGTAGTTGAGGGGCAGCGCCGGATCCAGCTGCTGTGTATTCAGGCCACCTGGCAACAGGCCGTGTTGCAGTGCCAGCGCACAGATTACCGCTTCCAGCCCGCCTGCTGCACCCAGCGTGTGTCCGGTAGCGCCTTTGGTGGAGCTGCAGGGCGTGGTGGATCCGAACAGCGCGGCGACTGCCTTGGCCTCGGCCGCGTCGTTGCTTGGCGTGGCGGTGCCGTGCAGGTTGATGTAGTCAATATCGGCCGCGTCGAGTTGGGCCATGGTCAAGGCATCCTGCATCGCCATGCGCGCGCCGAGGCCATCAGGGTGGGGCGAGGACATGTGGTGGGCATCGCTGGATTCGCCCACGCCCAGCAGCAGCACGGCATCGTCATCCAGTTGCGCTGGCAGGCGTTCCAGCAGGGCGAATGCCGCCGCCTCACCGATGGAAATCCCGTCGCGTGCGGCGTCGAAGGGGCGGCATGGCTGCGTGGAAATCAGGCCAAGGGAATTGAAGCCATACAAGGTCGTCAGGCAGAGCGAATCCACGCCGCCCACCACCGCTGCGTCTATCAGTCCTGCCGCCATCATGCGGCGGGCCGAGGCAAACACCTTGGCGCTCGATGAGCATGCTGAAGACACCGCGACGGCGGGACCGGTCAGGCCAAAATAATGACGCGTGAAATCGGCGACGGAAAAAGTATTGTGCGTGGTGCGGTAAATAAAATCGGCGGGGAGGGCGCCGCTCACCGGATCGCGCCGACGGTAAGCCAGTTCGGTTTGCAGGATGCCGGAGGTGCTGGTGCCGATAAACACGCCCACGCGCTGCGCGCCGTATTTGTGGCTGGCGGCTGTTACGGCATCGGCGAAGCCATCCTGCATCAATCCGAGCAGCGCGAGCCGGTTGTTTCGGCAGTCAAAGTCGGCCAGATGCGTGGGCAGCTCCACGGCATCCACACCCGCGACTTCGCCCACAAAAGTTGCCAGATCAACCGTATCAAACGCGCACGGAACCAGCCCGCCACGCTGCTGGTTTAGCGCAGCGAGGGTCTGTTGGAGGCCGCGACCGATGCCGCTGGTCGCGGTGAAATGGGAGAGCCAGAGCGGGTTCAGAGAAAATCAAGCCGATCTAAAGGAAGTGACATACTGGAAAATTCAGGGGGTCGGGTTGGATCAAATGGAGGGGTGACGGATTTTACCGGCTAGCGCCGTGTTCAGGCGTTGACGCAATGACAGCCAGGCTGCCGGCCCCCCGAGCGCGAGACCGGCCCACACATCCACGGCCACATGCTGGCGTGTGGCCAGCGTGGAATAGATGATGCCGATGCACCATATCCCATTGAGCATGAGTATCCACTGCGGCCCACCAAAGCGACGCAGCAGGTGATGTAACCAGACACCTGAAAAAATGGCGGTGGCGACATGAAGGGAAGGGAAGGCATTGCCCGAGGCATCCATGCTTTTAAGGAAATCCACGCCAGGATACAGCGCCCAGTCGATGTCGGCTGCGGGGGCTGCCGTGGGCCAGAAATAGAAGATGATCAGCCCCACAAGGCAGGTTCCAGCCATGGCCGCACCATAACCATAGAGTTCGCGCCGCGTCGCCAGCAATGCCGGGGGCAAGGAAACATAGACCCACAATGAAACATACAGCGGCATGGCCAGTGGCTCAAAGCTGATCAGGCTATCCAGGAAGGTGAGGGGCATCACCGTGGTCGGATAGGCCGGGCCATTGAGCAAATAGAAGTAAGCACCGAAAAACAGACTGATGAACAGCGTGGTTCCGATACTTTTCAGAATCACATGCCGGGGTATGACTGCGGCAGCCTGGCGGTACCAGGGCGTATGGGGGCTACTTTCGTTCAAAGCTTGTTCTCCATGGAGAGCCTGTAATAGGGACACGATTCATGGAAGGGCCTGGCGCAGGGTGACAAAACGCAGACGGGCTGCCGCAGCGGACGCCAGCAGGGCGGGCAACACATCGAGAATAACCGGGTGGCCGTCCAGCGTGCGCGCCGCGTTGCCATCGTGCACCAGCAAAATGGCACCCGCTCGCAGGCCACGCAATAATTGGGTTTTAACGCGCCCTGCATCGCCAATCCGGGTGTCAAAACCGCGTGCCGACCAACTGGCAAGCTGTAGCCCCAGCCGGGTCAGCACCGGGTCGAGAAAAGGATTGCGCAAGCCGGCTGGCGCGCGGAAAAACAAGGGACGCTGGCCCGTAATGGTGGTCAGCGTGTCTTGTGCCGCTTGTATTTCACGCGTCATGGCGCGCGGGCCCATCAGCGAAAAATGATGGCGATGATGCTGGCTATGGTTTTCGACGGCATGGCCGCGGCGCACGATTTCGCGGCACAAATCCGGGTAGCGCGCGGCTTGTTCGCCGATGCAGAAAAAGGTGGCCCGGGCTGCATATCGATCCAGCAGGTCCAGCACCTGCGGGGTGACGATGGGATCGGGGCCATCGTCGATGGTCAGGGCAATTTCATTTCTGGCCGTGGCGGCGGCGGGCAGCCGTGTCCAGTTCGGCCCCAGCCAGTGGCTGCGCGGCCACAGGCCCATGCCGGCTAGCAGCAGGTGATTGACCACGACCGCGCCCAGCGCCCAACGCCATTGCCCGGGTTCAGTGATCACCGCCAGCAAGGCCAGCAGATGCAGCACGAGGCTTGCGCGGATCAACAGCGTCGGGTGCCAGCGTCCACTATGCATGGGTTTTCCTGGCGAAAATCGCAGCATAGATCAGTGCCAGGATGACGCCTGGTGCCACGGTGACGCCCATGGCCTGCAATATCGACACCTTGGAAAACGCCAGCAGGCCAAAACCCGCGACGGTGGTGAGGTTGGCAAACAACATGGAGGCCAGGGTGCGCGGCGAGATCGGCGTGCGCGGATCAGGTCGATCAAAAAACAGGGCGTAGTTGGAACCCACCGCAACGACCAGCAGCAAGCCCACCAAATGCAGAATAATCAGTTGCTGGCCAAACAAGGCCAATCCCGCCATGACGGTGATGACCGCGGCGGCCAGCGGCGCGATGATGCGTAGCACGCGCATCGGCGAGCGAAAAACCACCAGCAGCAATCCGATAATGGCGACCAGTCCGCCCAGTGACAGCAGGATGGCTTCATGCAAGTAGCCGGAATACAAGCGATCCGACTCGGCTTTCATGTCCACAAACAGCACATTCGGCAAACCCGTGGCGCTCAACGCAGCGCGAATTTTGTTGGCCTTGATGCTGACGCCCTCGGGTGCGGTCAGCGGCAACAAGGCCGTCCAGCGGCGGTCTTGCTGAATCAGCAACGCATCGACCGCCATGGCCATGGAGGTCTGTTCCAGGTCGGCCGCCTGCAGCAAGGGCTGGCTGCGCGCAGCGGCTACATCGGCCAGAAACGGCGTAAACAGTTGCGCGCGCACCGGCAAGCCCTGAACCGCTTGTGCCAGGTTCGATTCCAGCAAGGCCGTCATGGGCAAGCTGGCCTGGCGTGCACGCTGCGTTGCAGTGCTGGGCAGATAAAAGCTCGGGCTTTCAAATCTGGCGAGTTCGCCCTGATCGACTTGCGTTTGCAGCACCGCAGAAACTTGCTCGGACGAGCGCAATACAGATTCCCGACTCGTGCCCGATACCACCACCAGATAACGCACATCGGGTGCGCCCATGTCGGCGCGCAGACGCTCATCGAGCGCCACCTCGGCCTGCGACACCGGACTTAACGACGATATCTTGTCATTCAACAAGCTGGCACGGTTCTGGATGAGGATGGCGCAGGCCGCCAGCAACAGTATCGCGGCCGGCCAGCGCAGCGCAGCGGCGCGCTGTGTCAGGCGGGACAGGCCGACGCCGATGGCCGCTACATCACGGATGCGAAATGTCGCTGGCAGCAGATGAGGCAGGACGAAACGGGTCACTATGGCGGCGGCTACCAGCCCGGCAATCGCATACAGACCGAGTTGCGCCAGCCCCGGAAAGCCGGACAACAGCAGCGAAGCAAAGCCGGCTATCGAGGTCAGCACACCGAGGCGGATGGTGGGCCAGAAGCGCTTGATCCAGTTCTGCTGGTCTGCACCGCTTTGTTCGGATTGCACAAACAGGTAAATTGAATAGTCCACCGCCTCGCCGATCAGCGCGGTGCCAAACCCCAGGGTGATGCCGTGCACCGCCCCAAAGCCCAGACTGACTGCGGCGACGCCTGCCAGCGCACCGCTGATGACGGGCAAAAAACCCAATGCCAGTGCGCTGAAGGAGCGGTAAACCAGCAATAGCAGCGTTGCAATGAGCAAGACACTGATGAGGGACAGGCGGGTGACCTGACTTTTGATGGTGTCGCGTGACGTCACGGAAAACACGCCGGGACCGGTCATCACCAGCCTGGCGTCAGGGCTTGCGCTGGATGCCTGGTCAAACGCTTGCCGGATGGCCGCCATGGCGCTTTGTTGGGCATCGGTGTCGGACCCCGCCGCGCGCGTTTGTATCAGCATCAAGGCGCGCGCACCGTCGCGTGATGCCCAGGCACCATCGACCAGCTTTGGGTGGGTGCCGCTGTTGAGTTGGTCAAGTAATTTCACCATTTCACCGCTCGGGTCGCGTGGCAGCATGGACTTGACCAGCAGCCCGGCGGGCGAGGCGAGCAGGTCGATACTGTCGCTCAGGGCTGCATGCAGGCCTTCCACGCTGAAGCGTGCAGGTGTCACCGCAGGGCTGAGCAGGTAACGGTTGTTGAACAGGAAAATCCGGTCGCGCTCGGTGTTCACGGGCTCGCCATTGTTGACCGTGACAAAAGCGGGGTCGGCGCGCAGGCGCTGGGCGCTTTGTTTGGAAAGCCGGGCTCGCGTGGGCGCATCGGCGCCTTCAATGCCAACCAGAATCAGGCGCGAGGCCAGGCCGTCACGCAACTGATCCATGAGCAGTTGCTGCTCGGGCGTGGGGGTGCGCGGCAGAAATCCCGACAAGTCTGTGGTGAACTGCGTACGGCTGATAAGGACAACGCAGGTCAACAAAAACGCCAGCCACAACGTGATGGCCGTGATGCCACGGCGGCGAGGCTTGGTCATCACGGCGTTGCCAGTTTTTCGATGGTCATCAACGAACTGTCGCCATCGGCCTGGGTAATTTCTATGCTGCGCACGTCATCGCGCATGCCCGCGATGCGAATGCGCTGTACCACGGCCTGCATCTTTGCATCCAGCGGCAGCAGTTGCAGGGTCCAGCGTTCGGCTGTGCCCTCCAGGCTCAGCCGGTAGTTGCGTTCCAGTGCCTTGCGGTCGCCCGCGAGGGTGCCGCGAATGCTGTCGATGAAAGCCGCCAGTTCCGGGTAACTTTGCAATTGCAGCTGGTATTTTTGGCGGCCACGTTCTATGACCAGCTCGTCGCCATTCACAATCATGGACTCGGCTTGAGGTTTGAGCGTGCGTTTTTCGAGCCGGTCCGGCGCGCTGTAGAGCAGGTTTCCCGACGACTCGACGGGTTTGTCGAGCATGGCCATGTGTTTTGTCTCGACAAAGCGGGCGCGGCCGGACTTGTTCTGTGCAAGCGTTTCCATCAGCTGCTGGAGGTCCCAGGCGGCGAAGGCTGCCGGGCTCAGCGTGGCAAGCGCCAGGCCCGCGGCCAGCGTGAAGGCCAGGCCTCGCAGGCGGCCGCCCAGCGTGCGGGCCTGCGTGACAGCCTGTGTTGAGGTGTGAACGGAGAGTGTCATGTGATGTCTGTGGAAGGCTTGGCTTGACGCGGCGCAGGCGCTCGCCAGAAGTCAAAAAAATTGAACCAGTTGTAGGGCGCCGTGTAGCAGTATTGCTCCATCAGCGCAGCATAGCGTGTCATGGCAGTCTGCACCGCCAGCGCACGGCCACGCGGCGGCAGCACTGAGAAATCGGCGAGGGGTTCGAAGTGGATGTCGTAACGGTTGCCGCCGCGGTACAGCCCCGTCATGAACAGGACCGGGCGCTTCAGGATCGCGGCCATCCTGAACGGGCCCAGCGGCAACTCGGCCGGATCGCCCAGGAAATCAAGCGCACGGGTCTCGTCGTTGCCCAGCGAGCGGTCGCCCAGCATGCCGATGACGGTGCCATGGTCCAGCAGCGCATGGACCTGGATCATCGAGTTGATATGGCCGAGTGCAATGACGTCTTGCTGCGCATTCGGATTGATGGCGCTTAGCGCCGCGTTGAGCTTGCGCGCATTTTCTTCGTACATCACCATCGCTACGCGCAGGCCGTGCTGCTTGCGGCCCATCGCGCGAAGCACTTCGAAGCTTCCCATGTGTGCGCCTATCAGGAACACGCCCTGGCCATCGGCCACGAGATCGTCTATGAGCGCCTTGTTGTGAACGCGAATATCAAACAGATCGAAGCGCTCGTTGAGCAGATAGACACGGTCGTGGATCACCGACGCGAAACTCAGGAAATGCCGGAACAGATGTCGCCAGCCAACTGCCGCGGGCGATGGCAGCTTGAGCACGCGCCGCAAATAAGCGCGCGACATGCGCCGCGCCGCCGGGGCAAACGCCAAAAAGTAAGCCGCGATTCCGTAAAGGACGAGGCGGCTGGTTCCTCTGCCCAGCCGCAGCGAAATCCAGGTCATCAGGCGCAGCATCAACAGGCTGCTGCGCTCGGGACGGTGCTTCCATCCAGCGCTGCCTGATCGATCGGCCTTGCACGCTTTGTTCATGACCCTGGCGGCAACACCAGCGTGCCCGTGGCTACTTTGCGGCTGCCGCTTGAAATGTCAAAGCGCGTGCTGCCCGAGGCGGAGGTGGTGCAGGAAATGGTCAGCGTCTCGCCCGGGCCGACCGGGCTGAGGAATTTGGCAGCGCTGATCTGGCAGGCGGTGCCGGGCCGATCGCCGTCCCCTGATGCCGCGGGGCGCAATGTCTGCAGCACGGCGTGTACAGCGGCGTCGAGCAACACCACCCCCGGCACAATGGGCGCGCCCGGAAAATGACCGGCAAAAGCCGGGTGGTCTGGCGAAATGCGGAGCGTGGTTTCAGCGTGCATGGACTGCGCCTTTTCGCTGGTGCTCGTGCGCCAGCGCGACCAGCGTGCCGCGCGGCAACTTGCCGGTGCTGTTGCGAGGCAGGCCATCCAGCAGCACCAGCGGTCTCGGGATGAAAATGGCATCAATACGTTCCCGCAAGGCAGTCAGCAGGGTGGAGGCCGTCATGCCGGGTGCCACCACAAAGGCCATCAGGCGGGTCACGGTGTCGCCATCGTCATCAGCCTCATCGGGCATGAAAAATGCGCCGTCGAGCACGCCCGGAACGGCATTGAGCTGGTGGTTCAGGTAGTCGAGCGAGCTGCGTTTGCCTGCGATGTTGATGAGGTCGGCGGTGCGGCCGTGCAGCAAAAAGCGCTCGGAATTGACCAGTTCGAGCTCATCGGCCATGGGCGTGGCCTGCCCGACATGCCCGCCCGAGGCCCAGATGCGCCCCTGCGCAGCGCTGAGCAGGACGTCCGGGAAAAGCGTCCACTCAGCGGTTTCGGTTGTGCGGCGGGAGGCGATCTGGCCGGTCTCGGTCGAGCCGTAGATTTCGAGCAGGGGCGCCTGCAGGCGGGCCTCGGTTGCCAGCGCCAACTGCGGCGGCATGGGCGCGGTCGCCGACAGCACGAGATCGGGCAAGGGAATGTCCAGGCCCGACGCCAACAGTACCTTCAAGTGCACGGGCGTGGTGACCAGCATGCAGGGGCGCGTCGCCGCTGCCAGTGCCGAGCAGATGTCGGCCGGGTAAAACGGCCGGGCGGCGCTCATCGCGGCACCGCTTTGCAGCGCGACCAGCATGCTGGACTCAAAGCCAAACATGTGCTGCGGCGGGACCGTGGCCACAATGCTGTGGCGCCGCCCGTCAAGCAAACCGAGCCGGGCGGCTTCGGCGCGCACGCTGCTCACCAGTCCGCCCCAGCTTTTGCGGTGCGCAACAGGCGCGCCGGTCGAGCCCGAGGTGAACACGATGGCTGCCGTTCGCGAGGCGGGAATCTCCGGAATGTCGTGCTTGCCAGTTTGCGTGCCAGCCCCGGCCGGCACGCGCGCTGTCACGGCATCTGCCCATGCAAGCCGAGGCAGAGCGATGGACTGCGGCTGGTCCGTCAGGCAAAACACGTCAGGTGCAAAATCCTTGACCTGGCGCACCATCTCGGGCGTCAGCGTGGGCGGCAGCAGGCTGATCTTGTCGGCCAGCAGGGCGGCGGCCATGCCGACCGCAAACCGGTAGCGGTCGCCGCAGGCGTTGAGGACATGACGGCCCGCAGGCAAGGCGGCGGCCAGCTGCCTGACGTCGGCCAGAAAATGCGCGACGGTGATGGGCTTGCCATGGCTCCAGGCCAGGACGTCTTCAGCATGGGGATGCGTGACGAGCGGAAAAGTGGTCATGGCCGGCGCGCAGCACCCTCTGCGGAGGCTTGCCGGTAAGCGCGGATGGCGTCAAGTGGGCCGGCCCGCTCAGCGGCCGGTAGCACGTAGCAGCGCACGGCATACTCGCCGGCGAACATCAGCACCAGCAGGGGAATGCCCAGAAGGTTGGCAAATGCCGACCAGAGGGGGACGGGTGCGAGCCAGAACAGCAGCAGCGAAAGTCCTGCAATGCCGCCAAAATAAAAGGCCCAAGCCCAGGTGGCGGACCGCGTGTAGCGGATGAGCGAAGGCGAAAGCTCGCCGTGCACGATGCGGGCAAAGCGCGAAATCATCGGCGTCTGGCCGCCCTGCAGGGTCCGGCCGAAGGCCACGCAGAGCAATGCATACACGCCTGCATGCTGCAGCAAAAAGACCCAGTTGTAATGTGCTACCAGCCAGCCACTGATGCCATAGAGC
Organism: Polaromonas sp.; assembly: GCF_030682935.1. Lineage (GTDB taxonomy): Bacteria > Pseudomonadota > Gammaproteobacteria > Burkholderiales > Burkholderiaceae_C > Polaromonas. Next base: position 2,445 of record NZ_JAUXNA010000347.1, on the reverse strand, counting down.
GCGGCGCAGGCCGCAAGGAACAAAGCCAGCCCGACGGCGCGCCGCGGCGAACGCCAGGCCATCACAAAGCCCAGCCCGAGCGGCGGAACGATGGCGACCAGGGCGTCGAGCAGATCGGGCTCTGCTGACGCGGCCGCCCAATGGGAGAGCACTGCATAGGCCGTGCCCAGCATGAGGACAGCGCCCCAGCGGCAGGCTTGTTTTAGCTGTGTCCTCAGCTCGACTTTCACTGGGTTCGCTGGGCGGCGATATGGTCGCTCAGGCTGCGTAGCGAATGGAAGATGGCGTGGTTGTCCTCCTGGTCGGCGCGCAGCTGCAGGCCATAGCGCTTGGAGACCACGAGCGCGATTTCAAGGATATCGATGGAGTCCAGACCCAGTCCGTCGCCATACAGCGGCTCGTCCGCTTGCACGTCGGCTGCAGCCACTTCGAGATTCAAGGCGCTCACCACCAGTTCGGCGACTTCAAGCAGCAGGGCTGCATCAGCCGGTGTGGATGAAGTCTGAAGGGTCGGTTCGGACATAAAAGAGGATCAATCAATAGGGGTGAATGGCAGATTGCCCGGCGCCGGCGCAGGCGCGCCGGAGATTCCGATTTTAGCTGAGGCGTCTCCGGGACTGCGCTCGTAAAGAGAAGGCAAGCGCCAATGCCCGCTTAGAAGGGGGCGTCTGGCGTGCTGGTATCGCGGGCAACCGGGGGCTTGATTCTTTTGGCCTTGAGCGTGGGTTTTTCGCTCACGGCGGAGACCGTTTTTTCGCTGCCGTCGGTGCTTTCGTCCGCGCTGGCTTCGGTCCTTGAGTCCTGCAAGGCCTGGCGCACCGTGGCTTTGTCGCCCGCGCCCGCAAACTTGCTGTATTTGCCCAGCGTCGCCACCAGCTGGCCGTAAATGCGCGGGTTGCCGGCCACGCATTCGCCCTGGTCCAGGAATTCAGACTCGCCGGTGAAGTTGCCGATCAGGCCACCCGCCTCGGTGATCAGCAGCGAGCCCGCAGCCACGTCCCAGGGCTGGAGCCCGGTTTCAAAAAAGCCGTCGCTGTGGCCTGCCGCCACATAGGCCAGGTCGAGCGCCGCCGCGCCGGGGCGGCGTACGCCCGCGCACTGGCTCATGACTTCGCCGAGCATGTTGAGGTAGGGTTTGAGCTTGTCGCCTGGGCGGTAGGGAAAGCCGGTGGAAATCAGGCATTCCTGCAGGCGGGCGCGCTTGCCGACGCGGATGCGGCGGTCGTTGACGTAGGCGCCGCGGCCTTTGCTGGCGCTGTAGATGTCGTTGCGGGTGGGGTCGTACACCACGGCCTGCTCGACCTTGCCGCGCACGGCCAGCGCAATGCTGACGCAGTAAAACGGAAAGCCGTGGATGAAGTTGGTGGTGCCGTCCAGCGGGTCGATGATCCACACGAATTCGGAGTCTTTGGCGCCATGCTCGGAGCCCGACTCTTCGGCCAGAATGCCGTGGCCGGGGTAGGCGGTGAGCAGCGTTTCGATGATCGCGGCCTCGGCGGCATGGTCCACTTCGGTGACGAAGTCGTTGGTCTGCTTGGCTGAAACGCGGACCGCTTCGACATCAAGTGCGGCGCGGTTGATGAGGGCGCCGGCGGCGCGCGCAGCCTTGACGGCCACGTTGAGCATGGGGTGTAGATTGCTGGACATAGAGGGTATGAAAGAGCGGGCAGGGGCTGCAAACCGGTAACCGGGGGCAGGCGACAATAGATTCATTTTACCGGCTTCCCCTCCGAGTCAAGCGCAATCGCTGCGAAACTTGGGGCCCGGGCACCGCCTGAGGCTTCTTTTATCCATGAAAACCCGTTTTATCCTGATCAACACCAGTCACGCTGGCAATGTGGGCGGCACCGCACGCGCCATGAAAACCATGGGCTTTGACGACCTGGTGCTGGTCGCGCCGCGCTGGGCCAATGTGCTGCGGCGCGAAGAAACCATCCAGCGCGCCAGTGGCGCCCTGGATGTGCTGAACAACGCGCGCATTGTGGCGACGCTGGATGAAGCGCTGGACGGCGTGGCGCATCTGTGCGCCACGGCCATGACGCCGCGCGACTTTGGCCCGCCTACCCGGTCGCCGCGCGCCCATTTTGCCGAGCTGCTCGGGACCCCTGATGTGCTATCAAAAACGGAGCTGACTGCGACCGTAGAACGCGGGCCAAGGCCCGATTCGATTGCTTTTTTGTTCGGCTCCGAGCGTTTTGGCATGCAAAACGACGATGTGTACCGCTGCCACGTCGCCTTGAGCATTCCGAGTGATCCGAAGTTTGGCTCGCTCAACCTGGCCGCTGCGGTGCAGCTGATTGCCTATGACTGGCGCCAGGCCCTTGGCGGTTTTGCCTTGCCACCCGCCGCACCCACCCGGCCCGCCGCCGATGCACACGCGCTGGCGGGCATGCTCAACCACCTGGAACAGGCCCTGGTGGCGGTCGATTTTTTGGACCCTGCCGC
>NZ_JAUXNA010000341.1 GCF_030682935.1 Polaromonas sp. | reverse complement strand
CGAGTGATCCGAAGTTTGGCTCGCTCAACCTGGCCGCTGCGGTGCAGCTGATTGCCTACGACTGGCGTGAGGCGCTGGGCGGCTTTGCCGTGCAGGCGGCCACGCCCGAACCCCACTTGGCCGACGCCGCCGCCGTGGCCGGCATGCTCAAGCACTGGGAGGCGGCGCTGACCGACATCGGCTTTCTGGACCCGGCGTCGCCCAAAAAACTCATGCCGCGCCTGAACCAGCTGTTTAACCGCGCGCAGCTCAGCCCCGAAGAAATCCACATCCTGCGCGGCGTGGCCAAGGCCATGTCGCAAAAAGCTTTGCTCGCGGCGGGAAAAACGCACGCTGCAGCGAAACTGCCAGCCGAACAGTAGACTCCCCTCATGTTTTCCCGAATCCGCTCCGACATCCACTGCATTCTTGAACGCGACCCGGCCGCCCGCACGGCCTGGGAAGTGCTGACCTGCTATCCCGGCCTGCATGCGCTGATCCTGTACCGGCGGGCGCACTGGTGCTGGAACCACGGCTTCAAGTGGCTGGGCCGCTTCATTTCGCACCTGGCGCGCTGGATGACGGGCAGTGAAATTCACCCCGGCGCCAAAATTGGCCGGTGCGTGTTTTTTGACCATGCGATGGGCGTGGTGGTGGGCGAAACCGCTGAAATTGGCGACGGTTGCACGATTTACCAGGGCGTGACCCTGGGCGGGACCTCGCTCTACAAGGGCGCCAAGCGCCACCCGACGCTGGGGCGGGGTGTGGTGGTGGGCGCGGGCGCGCAGGTGCTGGGCGGCTTCACGGTGGGCGACGGCGCGCGCATTGGCTCCAATGCCGTGGTGGTCAAGCCGGTGCCTGCGGGCGCCACGGCGGTGGGCAACCCGGCCCGCATCATCCAGGCTGATGCTGATGTGAAGCGCGAGCAGGTCGCCAGCCAGATGGGATTTTCAGCCTATGGCATCACACAAAACGACGATCCGCTGTCGCAGGCGCTGCGCGGCCTGATCGACAACGCGGCCGGGCAGGAGCACCAGATCGCCCTGCTCTGGCAGGCGATTGAAAAGCTGTCCTGCTTGCCCAACAGCAGTACTCATGACTGCGTGCCCAAAGACGCCGCGCTGCTGGAAACCTTTGAGGCTGACAAGCTGAACCAGCTGGTGGGCAAATAAGCCGGCGGCCTGAATTCGGCTGATCGAATCCGGCCGATTCAGCCCCATCGATGCAATTCGACGGTTCTCTCAGGCGGACGGGCGCAGCGCACGCTCCAGAAAATCGGCGGCCTGCAGGCAGGCGCGGTCTGCGCTCGGCCCGCCTATGACCTGCAAACCCATGGGGTAGCCGGTCACGCCCATGGCGCCCGCCACATTCACGCAAGGCAAACCCAGCAGCGTCCAGGCGCGGTTGAAAGTAGAAACCCCCGTGCTGGCGTAACCCGGCGGCGCTTCGTCCTCGGCGCTGGGCGTCATCAGTACATCAAACTGGCCGAACCAGTCCGCACAGGCGCGGCGGGCTTGTGAGGCGCTACGTTGCGCCGCTTCGTAGGCAGGCGCGCTGATGTGGCGCGCGGCGAGCAGGTAGTCACGCAGCACGGCCGACAGGGCCTGCGGGTGCTGGTCCACTTCGCGCGCCAGGGTACGCCAGGCTTCATAGCCCTGGATCACATCGTGCGCCTCGAACACCTGGTTCATCCAGGCCGGCAGGGCGATGCTTCGAACCTCGGCGCCTGCGGCCCGCAAGGCCTGGCTGCCCGCGTCGATGGCCCGCTGGGCGCTCGGCGATACGGCGCCCCAGGGATAGGCGTCGGGCACGCCGACGACCCACGGCCGGGACGGCGACCTGCCCGGCGCGCTATCCAGCGCCAGCGCCTGAGCGCTCACGGCCTGGGCAAACCAGGCCACCTCGCGCACGCTGGCGGCAAACAGGCCCACGGTGTCGAGGGACCACGAAAAGCATTTGAGGCCCGCCGTCGGTAACAGGCCAAAGCTGGGCTTGAAACCGGTGACGCCGCAGTACGACGCCGGTCGAACAATGGAGCCGCCGGTCTGGCTGCCAATTGCAAAAGGCACGAGGCCGGCCGCGACGGCCGCCGCCGATCCGGCGGACGAGCCGCCTGGCGTGCGGCCCGGCGCGTTCGGGTTGCGCGTGACGGTTGGCTGGAGAAAGGCAAACTCGGTGGTACTGGATTTGGCGATCACCAGGCCGCCAGCGCGGCGGATGGCGCTGACCATGGCCGCATCGCTGCGGGCCGCAGCGCCAGCGTACAGCGGGGAGCCATAGCTTGTATGCAGGTCGCAGGTGTCGAAGATGTCCTTGACGGCCACCGGAAGGCCTTGCAGCGGCCCTTCCAGCGCTTTCAGCTGTTCCAGTGCAGTGGGCAGGCTCAGCCGGGCGACAAACGCGCCCAGTGTGCCGTCCAGCGCGTCGATGCGCGCATAGGTTTCAGTGAGCAGGGTGGCCGCATCCAGCGTGCCGGCTGCCAGTTGCGTGGCGGTGGCCAGCGCTGAAACTGGCGTGTTCTTCACGGCGCGGGTACTGCTGCAGTGTCCGGCGTTGCTGGCGCACTCGGCGTGCGGATTGCCGATTTGGGCCGGAACGCCTTGCACACCGCGGGATCGGTTTCCAGGTAGGGCCCGCCTATCAGGTCGATGCAGTAGGGGACGGCGGCAAAGATGCCTGGCAAAACGGATTCGCCCGCCTCGTTTTTCAGGCCTTCCAGCGTTTCCTGGATCGACTTGGGCTGGCCGGGCAGGTTCAGGATCAGGCTTTGGTCACGGATCACGGCGCATTGGCGCGACAGGATGGCGGTGGGCACAAACCGGAGGCTGATCTGCCGCATCTGCTCGCCAAAACCCGGCATTTCCTTGTGCGCCACGGCCCGCGTGGCCTCGGGGGTCACGTCGCGTAGCGCCGGGCCGGTTCCGCCCGTGGTCAGCACCAGCGCGCAGCCGGCATCCACCAGTTCAATCAGCGTGGCGCTGATGCGCGCCTGGTCGTCGGGAATCAGCCGTTCCTCAAAGGTGAGCGGGTTGCGCAGGGCGCGGGTCAGCCAGTCCTTCAGGGCGGGCAGGCCTTTGTCCTCGTACACGCCCGCCGAGGCGCGGTCGCTGACCGACACGATGCCCACCTTGATGGCGTCGCACGGGGCGCTCATGCCTCGGGCTCCTGGGCCATCGCCTGCTTGACCAGCTGAAAAATCTCGCGGTAGGCCTTGCCGTGGCGCGGTGCCTCGCCCGGTTTTTCCGGCTTGGCAATGTCCTTGCGAGCCTGGCGGATCAGCGCACGCAACTGCTGCGAATCGGTGGCGGGGTATTCGGTCAGCCAGGTGCTGAGCGCGTCGTCCGATGCAATCAGCTTGTCGCGCCACTGCTCTGCCAGGTGCAGGGCCAGCGTCAGGTCGGCCGAGCCGTTGGCCTGCTCGTCAATCGCGGCGCGGATCGGCTCCGTATCCAGCGGTCGCATCAGTTTTCCGATGAATTGCATCTGCCGGCGCCGACCTTCGAAGTTGGTGATGCGTTTGGCCTGGGCCAGCGCGTCCAGCAGCTTGTCGGGCAGGTCCAGGCGCGCCATCAGGTCGGCGCGCAGGGTCAGCAGCGCCTCGCCCAGCGCCTGCTTCTCGTCGGCCTCGGCCTTGAGTTGGGTTTTGCTGGGCGGTCCCACTTCTTCGAGTGCAATTTCTTCGGGTTTCACGAAGCGGCCGTTGGACCAGTAGCCTTTGATGGGGCTCTTGATAGCCTTGGTAGTCTTGATGTTCATAGCAGTCAGTATCATAGCGACCCATATGACCCAAAAATCACCTGCCCGTTCAGTCAAGAATTCTTCTCGCGCAAAGACCCCTCAGCCCGAGGCGGGTTTCAGTTACCACCGCGACTTTTTTGAGGGGCTGGTCGATAAAGCGCTGGCCCACGCCAAAAAGCTCGGTGCCAGCAATGCCGCGGCCGAAGCGTCCGAGGGCTGCGGCCTGTCGGTCAGCGTGCGCAAGGGTGAACTTGAGACCGTCGAGCGCAACCGCGACAAGTCGCTGGGTGTGACGGTCTACATCGGCAAAAAGCGCGGCAACGCGGCGACCAGCGATTTCTCCAAGTCAGCGATTGAGCAAACCGTGAAGGCGGCCTACGACATTGCGCGCTTCACGGCGGAAGACGAGACTTCCGGTTTGCCCGACGACCGCGACATCGCCCGTGAGCACCCGGCACTGGACCTGTTCCACCCCTGGGCCATCACCTCGGAAGAGGCGGCCCAGCTGGCCCTGCAGTGCGAAGCCGCTGCCATGGGCACCAGCCGCCTGATCACCAACAGCGAAGGGGCGGGCGTGTCGGCCCAGCAAAGCCATTTTTTCAGCGCCCACACCCAAGGCTTTCGCGGCGGCTATGCGGCCTCGCGTCACAGCATTTCCGTGGCGCCCATCGCCGGCAAGGGCAGCCAGATGCAGCGCGATGCCTGGTACAGCTCCATGCGCGACGCTGCTGACCTGGCGTGTCCTGAAGTGGTCGGCCGCTATGCCGCCGAGCGCGCCCTGGCGCGCCTGAAAAGCCGGAAAATTCCGACCACGGAGTGCCCGGTGCTGTTTGAGTCGCCGCTGGCATCAGGCCTGCTGGGGGGCTTTGTGCAGGCCGTCAGTGGCGGTGCGCTGTACCGAAAAAGCACGTTTTTGCTCAATAGCCTGGGCAAACAGGCTTTTCGCAAGCACATTGACATCTTTGAAGACCCGCACCTGCTCAAAGGCAAGGGCAGCGCGCCGTTTGATGAAGAAGGCGTGAAAACCAGTGCGCGCAAGGTGGTCGACGCGGGACGGGTGGAGGGCTATTTCCTGAGCACCTATTCAGCCCGCAAGCTGGGCATGCGCACCACGGGCAATGCCGGAGGTTCCCACAACCTGACGCTGACCAGCCGGCATACGCGCGCCGGCGACGACCTGGACGCCATGCTGCGCAAGCTGGGCCGGGGGCTGTTTGTGACGGAGCTGATGGGGCAGGGCGTGAACTACGTGACGGGCGACTACTCGCGCGGCGCCTCCGGCTTCTGGGTAGAAAACGGCCAGATCGCGTTCCCGGTTGAGGAAATCACCATTGCCGGCAACCTCAAGGACATGCTCATGGGCATCGAGGCCGTGGGTGCCGATGCCTACAACTACGGCTCCAAGACTGTGGGCTCGATGCTGGTCAACCGTATGAAGGTGGCCGGGAGTTAAGGCCCCCACGGTCGCTCACTTCGTGTAGCTTCCTGCCCCCCGAGGGGGTTGCTGCGCCTGCGGCCCGGCGAAGCCGGTTCCGCGGCCCCTGCTGGTGGGGAGGTAGCCTATGTCTGGTCAGCCCGCCAGCGCGGCCTTCACCGCCGCTGAGACCTGGCCCATGTCGGCCTTGCCCGCCAGCTGGGCTTTCACGGCACCCATCAGCTTGCCCATGTCGGCCGGGCCTACCGCGCGGCCCAGTTCAGCAGCCAGTGCGGCGGCAATGGCTTGTACCGCTGCCGTGACTTCTTCGGCGCTCAGGCGGGCGGGCAGGTAGGCCTGCAGCACCAGCAACTCGGCCGCTTCCTTGTCGGCCAGGTCTTTACGCTCGGCTTTCACAAAGGCCTCAATCGAATCCTTGCGCTGCTTGATCAGCTTGTCGACGATGGCGACCACGGCCACATCGTCGAGCACCACGCGTTCATCGACCTCTTTTTGCTTGATCGCGGCCAGCAGCAGGCGGATGGTGCCCAGGCGCTCGCTGTCTTTGGCGCGCATGGCGTTCTTCATGTCTTCGGTGATTTGGTCTTTGAGTGACATTGCAGGCTCCTGAAAGGGCTACTTGGATTTGTGGATGGGCTGAAAAATGAAAAAGCCCGCAGAGCGTCCTCTTGCGGGCTTGTGAGCTGCCTGCCAGAAGGCAAGGGAAGCTGGTACCGATTAGTACAATTTCTTGGGCAACTGCATGGCGCGGATGCGCTTGTAGTTGCGCTTGACGGCGGCTGCCTTCTTGCGCTTGCGCTCGGCCGTTGGTTTTTCATAAAACTCACGGGCACGCAGGTCGGTCAGCAGGCCGAGTTTTTCAATCGTGCGTTTGAAGCGGCGCAGCGCGACGTCGAAGGGTTCGTTATCTTTTACGCGAATGGTGGTCATTGATGAGTTGATCCGAAATATGCACTGTGAGTGATCTGATCAGGATCAGGTCTGGTGCGGGTTTGCTAGCAAAGCCTAAGATTATAGCAGTCCATAAGATGGCACTTGACATGGATCATACAGGCCGTTCAAAATGCCGCGCCGCCAGCGCCTGCGCGCAGGCAAAGCCCGAGGCCCAGGCCCACTGAAAGTTGTAGCCGCCCAGCCAGCCCGTGACATCGACCACTTCGCCGATGAAGTACAGACCCGGCTGCTTCGATTCCATGGTTTGTGAGGACAAGTCCCGGGTATCGACGCCGCCCACGGTGACCTCGGCTTTTTTGTAGCCCTCCGAACCGGTGGGCGTGAGTTCCCAGCCGGCCAGGCGCTGCGCCAGGCCCAGCAGGGCCTTGTCGGTGGCGTCGCTGATGGGGCGCTGAAGGGCCGGGTCCTGGCTGACCCAGGCGTCGGCCAGGCGGCTGGGCACCAGGCTGGCCAGTTCGTTGGCGATCAGCTTTTTCGACGTGGCCTTGGCGCGCAGCAGCAGGGCGGGCAAATCCACGCCCGGCGCCAGATTGATGCGGATCGGCTGGCCTTCGCGCCAGAAGCTGGAAATCTGCAGCACCGCCGGGCCGCTCAAGCCCCGGTGCGTGAACAGCAGGTCTTCCGAAAACACCACGGCTTTTTTTCGCTGCTTGGCGCTGGCGTCCGCAGGCGTGCTTTCAATCTGCACCGGCAGCGCCAGGCCGCTCAATTGGGCATAAGGCGCCCAGGCCTGGCCGTCAAAGGTCAGCGGCACCAGCGCGGCTCGCGGGGCCACCAGGCGCAGGCCGAACTGCTGGGCGATGCGGTAGCCAAAATCGGTGGCGCCGATTTTCGGAATCGACAGCCCGCCGGTGGCTATCACCACCTGGCGCGCTTCAATCAGGCCCCGGTCGCTCTCGATTTGGTAGCTGTCAATGCCCGCTGGTTCAGGACCAACGATGCTTTTGATGCTGCAGGGCTGCCAGCGCGTGACGTCCCCCTTGGCGCACTCGGCCAGCAGCAAGTTGATGATGTCTTCGGCCGAGCGGTCGCAAAAAAGCTGGCCCTTGTGCTTTTCGTGAAACGGAACGTCGTAGCGCTGCAGCAGTTCAATGAAGTCTTGCGGTGTGTAGCGGGACAGGGCAGACCGGCAAAAGTGCGGGTTCTCGCTCAGGAAGTTGGCCGGGCCCACATCACGGTTGGTGAAATTGCAGCGGCCACCGCCCGAGATACGGATTTTCTCGGCCACCTTCTCGCTGTGATCCAGCAGCAGCACCTTCAGGCCCAACTGGCCTGCCTGGCCCGCGCAAAACAGGCCGGCGGCGCCCGCGCCTACCACCACTACATCAAATTTATGCGTCAAATCAGCCTCTGGTCCATACAAGACGGGCGTTAGCAGCTATAAAAAGCATAGTGCTTTGGCCGAGGCCCGGGAGCCGCGTCTTTTTGAACGTGGAAGTGTAGCTGCGCGCCGTTCAGGCGGCGCGAACCGACGCCGGGTGCGCGGCGGCCAGCGCCAGGCTGCCGATCACGTCGCCGACCACGATGATGGACGGGCTGACCAGGCCGCCTGCCTGAATCGCGTCGGCCAGCGCGCCCAGCGTGGTCGTGATGTGGCGCTGGTTCGGCAGGGTGGCATTCTGGATCACGGCCACCGGGGTGCTGGCCGGCAGGCCGGTCAGCAGCTCGGTCTGGATGCGCCCGGCACCGCTGACACCCATGTAGATCACCAGCGTGAGCCGGGCGCTGTGGGCGGTGGCGGCCAGCGCGGGCCAGTCGGTGCCGGCGTCGCCGGGCTTGGCGTGGCCGGTGACAAACACCACGCCATGGGCATGCGCGCGGTGCGTCAGCGGCACGCCCAGCGAGGTCACGGCGGCCAGACCCGCGGTGATGCCGTTGATGACTTCCACCTCAATGCCGGCGGCCCGCAAGTGCTCGACTTCCTCGCCGCCACGGCCAAAAATGAAGGGGTCGCCGCCCTTGAGCCGCACCACGTTTTCACCTTCCCGGGCGGCCATGACCATGAGCTTTTCAATGAAGGCCTGCGGCGTGGACTTGCAGCCGCCGCGCTTGCCGACATGCACCACGCGGGCGCCCGGCGCGGCAAACGCCACGATCTCGTCGCTGACCAGGTCGTCGACAAACAGCACGGTGGCGCGCTGGATCGCCTTGAGCGCCTTGAGGGTGAGCAGTTCCGGATCGCCGGGGCCCGCGCCCACCAGTGTGCATGTTCCGTTCGTTCCGAGGGTGACTTTGCCGTTGTTCATAATTCCGAGACCAGACGCAAGATATGTTCCACCTGCCGCGCAATCGAAGCGGGCACGGGCCGCTCGCCTGCCATGACGGACCGAATATAGGCCGCCGTGCCGGCTGCGTCCACCGATTGGGGTAGATCCGGCAGCGAGGCCAGGGTTCCGCTCTGGGATTCCTGCAGCAGCCGCCGCTGCCCGTTCACGAAGGCTTCCATTTTGGGCATGCGGCGCGCGTCGGCTACCACTTCGCCTTCGGTGCCGCGCAGCAGCAGCGCATTGGCGTGGATCAGCTCAAAGGTCTGCGCCATGGACAGTGCGTATTCCGGATGGGTGTAGCTGCTGAGCACCAGGCTTTTACCCTGGCAGGGGTTCATGATCTTGACCAGGCTGTGCGCCGGATTGCGCAGACCGACCACGCGCCGCACATCGAGCAGGCGCTTCAGGGCGGGGCACAGCAGTTCGGTAGGCACAAAGGCGACCTCGCCGGGTGCTATTGAGTTAATAGCTGTCTGCGCAGGTATGGAAAGGGCTAGCAGCACTTCTGACACAAAAAGCCGGGTGGATTCGGTAGGCGTGCCATGGATCAGCACCGGCAGCCCTTCGCGCGCCAGCAGCAGCGCCAGCATCGGCGTGAGCAGCGGCAGTTTGCGGGCGCCGTTGTAGCTGGGAAGCACCACGATGGGGCGGACGCTGGCGGGCAGGAGGTTCATGCGCTGATGCACAGCGTCCAGAAAGCCCGCCATCTCTTCGGGCGTTTCGCCCTTGATGCGCATGGCCAGGCAAAAAGCACCCACTTCCAGGTCGGTCACAGTGCCGTCCAGCACCTGGCCCAGCAAGTCGGCCGCCTGCGCGCGCGACAGGGCGCGTGCGCCGTCTTTGCCGCGCCCGATTTCCTTGATGTACTGGTTGATGCTCATTTTGGTGATTGTCCGCGAATGCAGATAACTTGTTGTTATGAGCTTAAGCCAGCTGCTGGATAGGAATGACGGTGCGCGGCGGCACCACTTGCGCTGCCCCGGCGCCGTGCGCGGAACGCACCCTGCGTTTGAGCTCGGGCACGCAGGAGCCGCATTGGGTGCCGCATTTCAGGGCTTGCTGCAGCGATGCCAGCGCCTCATCCTCGCTGCCTTGGGTAAGTGCCTGCAGGTGGTCGTCGATCGCCCGGTCGGTGACGTTGAGGCAGCTGCATACGACCGTGCCGCGCGACTGCACCGCCACCGGCGGTTTGGCGCCCGGCAACAGCAGCAGGCGGCCGTAAGCCTGCGCGGGAAGGGTGTCCTTCAAGAGCGTGCTGATCCAGGTCTGCGCACGGGTGTCGCCCGCGAGCAGGAAGCCGGCCAGTTCCGTTTGCTCGCCCGCCCGCACCAGCCGGGCCGTGCGGCGCTGGCCCTTTTTCTTGTCGGCGTAGCGCAGCGTGTCCACACCGCCCAGGCCCAGGATGAGCTCCAGTGTGGCCAGGATGTCATCGGCCGGCGCTTCATGGCCCGCCGCACGAAACAGCACGCCCGTGCGCTCGCCGCAGCGGTCGGCCAGCGGGGTGTTGTTTGAAAACGGCACGCAGCTGGCAAAAGGAAACGCCGCCATCAGCGGTTTGAGCTGTTCGCGGGCGGCCAGCGCCTCGCCCTCGGGCAGCCAGGCCATGGCCAGCAGCGACCAGGGCAGTTCGGTCTTGAGGATCTTGACCGCCGCGTGCTTGAGTTCGGGTTGTTTCGAGCTGGGGCAAAAGGCTGAGGTGGTCAGCGCGTTGACGCCCGCCAGGGGCGCGCCGCTGCTGGACTGGCCGCTTAAATATTCGCCACCCCAGTGCATGGCCATGAAGGCCTGGCTAATGCCGACCTCCGGCGAGGCCTGTAAGGGCACCACGATGGAGCCGCGCTAGGACGTGACATGCACCAGGTCACCCTCTTTGAGCAGGCGCCGCGCCATGTCCTGTGCATTCATCTGGAGCGCGGGCTCGGCCACATGGCCAAACAGCCGCCCCAGCGTGCCGGTGCGGCTCATGCCGTGCCACTGGTCGCGCAGGCGGCCGGTGGTCAGCGAAAACGGAAAGCGCGGTTCGCGCGGTTCGGCCACCGGTCGGTACACGGTGTTGACGAAACGCGCCTTGCCATCTGGCGTCGGGAAAATGCCGTCTTCATAGAGCCTGACCTTTCCGGCGGCGTCGCCTTCTTTCAGCGGCCATTGCTGCGGCGCTTCTTCCAGCAGGGCGTAGCTCATGCCGGTGATGTCCAGGTCGCGGCCGCGCGTGGACTCGCGGTGTTCATTCCAGACGGCTTCGGCGGTGGGGTAGTTGAACAGGCTTTTTACCGGCGCTTCCGTCTTGGACCTTCCCCCAAAGGGGGGAAGGCGTAAACCGGGGCCGGGGAGCAAAGCCTCCAGCCGCTGCGCAAACGCCACGGCAATCGACCAGTCGTGGCGCGTTTCGCCGGGCGCGGCCACCGCCGGCCGCACGCGGCTGATGCGGCGTTCGCTGTTGCTCACGGTGCCGGTTTTTTCACCCCAGGTGGTGGCGGGCAGCAGCAGGTCGGCGTAGTCGCACGTGGCCGTGGTGGCAAACGCTTCCTGCACGATGACCAGCTCGGCGCGTTCGAGTGCGCGGCGCACCAATGCCTGGTCGGGCATGGACTGGGCCGGGTTGGTGCATGCAATCCAGAGCGCCTTGATCTCGCCGTCGGCAGCGGCCTGGAACATTTCAACGGCGGTTTTACCCGGCTTTTCAGGCACGCTGGGCACGCCCCAGAGCGCGGCAACTTCTGCGCGGTGTTCCGGGTTGGCCAGGTCGCGGTGCGCGCTCAGCAGGTTGGCCATGCCGCCGACTTCGCGCCCGCCCATGGCGTTGGGCTGGCCGGTCAGTGAAAACGGCCCGGCGCCCGGTTTGCCGATCTGCGCGGTGGCCAGGTGCAGGTTGATCAGCGCGGCGTTTTTGGCGGTGCCGCTGCTCGACTGGTTCAGGCCCTGGCAGTACAGGCTCAGGGTCGCGGCCGAGGTGGCAAACAGCCGGGCGGCGGTCAGCAGGTCTTCTTTTTTAATCCCGCAGGTGTCGGCCACCAGCTCGGGCGTGTAGTCGCGCACGGTGGTTTTCAGGGCCTCAAAACCGCTGGTGTGGGCGGCAATATAGGCGGTATCCAGCCAGCCTTCCCACAGCATGATGTGCAGCATGCCGTTGAACAGCGACACATCGGTGCCGGGCAAAATCGGCAGGTAGAGGTCGGCGATCTCGGCGGTGTCGGTGCGGCGCGGGTCGCAAAAAATGATCTTGAGCGCGGGGTTGGCGGCCTTGGCGTCTTCAATGCGCCTGAAAAGTATCGGGTGCGCGGTGGCTGTGTTGCTGCCGACAATGAAGATGCACTGCGCATGCTTCACGTCGTCGTAGCAGGTCGGCGGTGCGTCGGCGCCCAGCGTCTGCTTGTAGCCCGCCACGGCGCTGCTCATGCACAGGCGCGAGTTGCTGTCGATGTTGTTGGTGCCGATCAGGCCCTTGGCCAGCTTGTTGAAGACGTAATAGTCTTCGGTCAGCAGCTGGCCCGAAATGTAAAAACCCACGGCATCGGGCCCATGCGTCCGGATGATGCGGGCAAAGCTGTCGCTGGCAAAACCCAGTGCGCTGTCCCAGCTGACACGCTGCGCTGCATCGCGGCGGCGCAGGCGCTGCATCGGGTGCAGCAGCCGGGTTTGCTGCGTGACAGCGCTGGACGCGCTCAGGGCCAGCGTGGCGCCCTTGGTGCACAGGCGCCCGAAGTTGGCCGGGTGATCCGGGTCGCCCCTGACGCCGGTGATCTGGTCAGCCTGCGATTGAATGATCACGCCGCAGCCGACGCCGCAATAAGGGCAGGTGGATCGGGTTTCAGTCATGGGGGCTCCAGTGGGCGAGGGTACTTTCACGCGCTGTGCGGCGCCGGCCCGGCGACCACGGCCTGCTGGTCAAGCGCCAGCGTGGCCAGCTCGGCGGCGTCCAGATGCACCACGCCGCCTTCCACATGCACGCTGAACTTTTGCGTGCAACCTTCGTCAGGCGCCCTGGCGCAGCCGTCGGCCAGGCCTATGGTCCAGTTGTGCAGCGGGCAGGCCACGCTGGTGCCAAACACAATGCCCTGGCTCAGCGGGCCGCCTTTGTGCGGGCAGCGGTCCAGCAGCGCAAACACGCCGTCCTGGTCGTTGCGGAAAACGGCAACGTCGATGCCCTGCGGGCGTGCCACCCGGCGTGCGCCCAGCACCGGGATGTCGGTGAGCAGACAGATTTTTTTCCATTCGGACATGGTGTTTCTCCTGAAATTTCAGACCGGATTCAAAGGGCAGCGAGTTTTTCAAACTGGCGGGTGTCCACTTCCGCTTCCTTGAAGTCGAACCACGGATCGGGCTCGCCGTCGAGCGCAAACTGCAGCCGCTCCCACAACGCCTTGCGGCCTTCATGGTCTTCCAGGATTTTTTTCTTCACGTAGTCGAGGCCCACGCGGTTGACGAAGTGCACGGTGCGCTCCAGGTACCAGCCTTCCTGGCGGTACAGTTCGCAGAACGCGCCCGTGTACTCCAGCACTTCGGCCGCCGTTTTGACTTTCACAAAGAAGTGCGCCACCTCGGTCTTGATGCCGCCGTTGCCGGCCACGTACATCTCCCAGCCCGAGTCCACGCCGATGATGC
>NZ_JAUXNA010000259.1 GCF_030682935.1 Polaromonas sp. | reverse complement strand
GCACGTGCGCTGGCGGTCGAACCCAAGGTGTTGTTGCTCGACGAACCTTTCGGCGCGCTCGATGCCAAGGTGAGGAAAGAGTTGCGCCGCTGGCTGCGCCGCCTGCACGACGACCTGCATGTGACCAGCATTTTTGTCACGCACGACCAGGAAGAGGCGCTCGAGGTCGCCGACCGCGTGGTGCTGATGAACCAGGGCAAGGTCGAGCAGATCGGCTCGCCGCAGCAGGTCTGGGACCATCCGGCCAGCCCGTTTGTCTACGGTTTCCTGGGCGACGTGAACCTGTTTCACGGCCGCGCGCACGAAGGCCAGGTGCAGCTTGAAGGCGTTCGCATTGACTCGCCCGAGCATGCCGGCGCACAGGACGCCAAGGCCTTTGCCTATGTGCGTCCGCACGATCTGGAGGTTCAGCGCTACGTGCCAGGCGCGACCGGCATCGTGGCGACGCTGGAACGGGCGATTGTGATCGGGCCGATTGCGCGGCTGGAACTTATTCCCGTGGATGGCTACCAACAAACAGCCGCGCCGTCTGGCGACCCCTTGATTGAGGCCCAAATGCCGGCGCAGCAGTTTCGTGACATGGGGCTCAAAGAGGGGGATACGCTGGTGCTGACGCCGCGCAAGGCCCGTGTTTTTGTGGCTTGACAAAAGTCGCCAGCGTGGCGTCCTGAGCACGCATCCTGAGGCAGGGTGCTTGCGCTTAAACTGGGAGCCAGCCCTTGCTTTTTTGGGATCAACGTGAACCACAGGATGACCATGTTTTTGACTTACTCTGATACGGTGCCACGCCGTGTGCTGGCACTGGTGTCGGCGGCCTGCGTGCTGTTGCTGGCTTTTGGCCTGTATTTGCAGCACGGGGTCGGGCTGGAACCTTGCCCGATGTGCATCGTGCAGCGTTACGCCTTGGTGCTGATCGCCATCGTTTCAGGCCTCACCGCATTCGCCCGCCAAAAAGGGCTGCTGATCACGGGCGCCAGCCTGCTGCTGCTGCTGTCGGGTTTTGGCGCGTTTGTGGCGGCCCGCCAAAGCTGGCTGCAGTGGTATCCACCCGAATTCGCCTCGTGCGGCCGGGACTTTTACGGAATGATTGAAACCTTTCCGCTGCAGCGCGCCATTCCCATGATCTTCAAGGGCAGCGGCGACTGCAGTAAGGTGGACTGGACGTTTCTGGGCGGCTCGATCGCCAATTGGTCCTTCCTGTGCTTTGTGGCGGTCGGCCTGACGGCGCTGGTGCTGATCGTCCGGCTGGCGCGCCAACGCTGAACGCCTGCTACACCTTTTAAATTCCTGACGGAAAAGTTTCCGGCGCTTCGCCGGTGCGCCACACCTCGCCTTTTTCCAGCGGCTCCAGGGCGCTGGTTTCGTCGATGTGAATGAGCGCGTCGAACTGCTTTGCCAGGCGGGTGTAGAAGTAGTGGCTCTGGCGTTCGGTTTCGGGCCGGTAGATGACGCCAATGGCGCGCTGCAGCCGCTGCGTCGCCGCCAGCGTGCGTAGCGCCGGGTCGTCGCGCAAAGGCAGCAAAAAGCGCGCGGTTCCGGTCTGGTGAAACACCTCTTCCCAGCTGCCCGGCAAGCCATCGCGCACGCGCTTGCGCTCAGGCTGCTTGTCCCACTCCGACGCCGCCGTGACCCAGCCGTGGTGCGTGCTAAACCCCACCAGCACCGCGTCGTCGGCGTAGCGGTCGCGAATCAGCTGGCCCACGTTCCATTCACCCCGCTCGCTCATCTCGGTAGCGGCGGCATCGCCCAAATGCGAGTTGTGGGCCCAGACCGCCATGCGCGGCGGCGTGCCGCCAGCGCCCAGGTGGCGGTCCAGCGCCTGCAGCGTCTCCACCATATGGCTGTCACGCAGGTTCCAGGAGGACACACGCGCATGGAACATGGTGCGGTAATACTCTTCGGCGTTGCGCACCAGGCGCGCATTTTGCTGGGCATAAAAAGCCTCGTCGCGCTCCATGCCGGGCGTGGGCGGCAACTCGCCGGCGCGCCGGGTCATCTCGCGCAGCTGCTGAATCACCTCGTCCTCGCAACTGGGGCCCAGGCCAAAACTGGCGGCGTAACCATAAGCCTGGCTGTCTTCTGCGGCATGGTCAAAACAGGCATAGCGCGCGCGCGCCCGGCCTGCGGCTTCGGGATCGACCCGGTCCAGGTAGCGCAGCACCTCCTGGATGGAGGTGAACAGGCTGTACAGGTCAATGCCGTAAAAGCCGACCTGGCTGTCGGGGGCGCGGCCGGTGTTGTAGTCGCGCAGCCACTCCACAAAGTCGCGCACCTCGGTGTTGCGCCACATCCAGGACGGAAAGCGCTTGAAGCCCGACAGCGCGGCGGGTGCGTCGGCGTCCCCGGGCAGGCCGCGCACGTAGCGGTTCACGCGCCAGGCATCGGGCCAGTCGGCTTCCACGGCAACGGCGGTAAAGCCTTTTTCTGTGATCAGGCGCCGCGTGATGGCGGCGCGCTCACGGTAAAACTCGCATGTGCCGTGCGAAGCCTCGCCGAGCAGGGCAAACCGTGCAGGCCCGATCAGTTTCATCAGCGGGTCGTAGTCGCGCGGGCTGCCGGTCAGCGGCTGCAGATGCCGCTGCAGGCCTTCCAGCACCGGGCTTTTGGCACGCGGGGCGTGGGCTTGCTGAGTGGGCACCGTATTTGTCGGGATCGACTTGACGTGCAGGCGGCGGGCTTCATCGAGCAGCGTGCGCACTTCGTCGTCGCTGGCTTGCGGAAATTTTTCATACCACAGGCCAACGGCGCGAAACGGCTCGGGCATGGCGGCGCAGACCAATTCGTCGACCTCGCCCTGAAGCGACAGGCAGGTGTCCTCGGCGCCCACCGGCACCGCCACCACCAGGTGCGCCGGGTGCTGCTGGCGAATTCCCCGCACCGCCGCGCGCATGCTCGCGCCCGTGGCCAGCCCGTCATCCACCACGATCACCGTGCGGCCCGCCAGACTGAGGGCGGGGCGCTGGCTGCGGTACAAGTGCTCGCGCCGCACCAGTTCGGCCTGTTCGCGCGCAATCACCTCAGTAACCTCTTCGGGTGACACGTCCAGGCCGGGCAGGGGGGACATCACACGCACGCCGCCGCTGGCAATCGCGCCCATGGCGTATTCCTCGTGGCCCGGAAAGCCCAGTTTGCGCACCACAAAGATGTCCAGCGGTGCCTCCAGCGCACGCGCCACCTCAAAACCCACCGCCACGCCGCCGCGCGGCAGCGCAAGCACTACCAAATTGGGGCGGCCACGGTAGTGCGCCAGTTTTTCAGCCAGCACGCGTCCGGCGTGGTGGCGGTCCTCAAAGGGCAGGCGTACGTCCCTCATGATGCGTGCCCCGATTTTTCTGCCTGCTTCACGGCAGCCTTGCTCTTCAAGTGGGTGGCAAACCAAGAGGCCGCCAGGTCGGCGACTTGTTCCAGCGTGCCGCGTTCCTCAAAAAGGTGCGTCGCCCCGGGAACAATCGCCAGACGCCTGTCGCACTGCAGGTGCTCGAAGGCCTGCTCATTGAGTTCAATCACCCCGTGGTCAGCGCCGCCCACAATCAGCAGCGTAGGCGCCGTGACAGCCGCCAGCGCCACCGGGCCGGCCAGGTCGGGGCGGCCGCCGCGCGACACCACCGCCGAAATCCGGTCGCCCAGCCGGGCGGCGGCAATCAGCGCCGCAGCGCTGCCGGTACTGGCGCCGAAGTAGCCGATGGGGACATGCTGCAAGTCCTCTTGCGCCAGCACCCACAGCGTGGCGTCCTGCATGCGGCGCGTCAGCAGCGCAATGTCAAAGCGGTGTTCACGGGTGTGCATATCGATCTGCTCCTCTTGCGCCGTGAGCAAGTCAAACAGCAGCGTGCCGACACCGGCTTGCTGCAGCTTTTGCGCAACCTGCCGGTTGCGGGCACTGTGCCGGCCACTGCCACTGCCGTGGGCAAACAGCACCAAGCCACAGAAATCTGCAGGCAACACCAAATCGCCATAAAGCCAGGCATCGCCGCAGGCAATTCGGACTTCACGGGCCAAGGGCGTTGGCGTGGGATTGTTCATGAGGAGTCCTCCAGCTAATGCCTCAGCTTAGGCAAAGCCAGAACAGCGCGCCATCAGATTTTTCTTATTTCCGCGTAGGCGTTCAGCAGCCCGGAGGGGGTCTTTATTTTTTAGAAAAATTTGGCCAAAGCGCAGCTCAGCCGGGCATAGGAAGCTATCAAAATGAAAGCACTCCAGCGCTCCCGGCCAGCCGGACTACAACGCTGAATGAACGCCCTCCGGTCAGCTCAGCTTTTTCACCAGCACCTGGCTTTTGCGGTCCCAGTTGTACTTGCGCTTGCGCGCTTCTGGCAGCCAGTCGGGGTCCACCGGCACAAAGCCGCGCTTGATAAACCAGTGCATGGTGCGCGTGGTCAGCACAAAAATGCTTTGCAGGCCTGCGGCGCGGGCCCGCTGCTCGATGCGCTTGAGGATTTTCTCGCCGTCGCCCTGGCCCTGGCTTTGCGGCGACACGGTCAGCGCGGCCATTTCAGCGGTTTTGGCTTCGGGATAGGGATACAGCGCGGCGCAGGCAAAAATCACGCCGTCGTGCTCGACGATGGTGTAGTGGTCGGCATCGCGCTCAATTTCGGTGCGGTCCCGCTTGACCAGGGTGCCGTCGTTTTCAAACGGTTCAATCAATTGCAAAATGCCGCCCACGTCGTCGCTGGTGGCTTCACGCAGGGATTCCAGCTTTTCATCGACCACCATGGTGCCAATGCCGTCATGCACGTAAATTTCCAGCAACAGCGAGCCGTCGGTGGCGAAGGGAACGATGTGGCTGCGCTCCACGCCCGCCTTGCAGGCCTTGACGCAGTGCTGCAGGTAAAAGGCGGTGTCGGTCGGACGCTCGCCGGCGGGCAGGCGGGCCAGCAGCTTTTCAGCGGCGGCCAGCGGCAACTCGGTGTCAATCGGGTTGTCGTCGCTCGCCGGCTGGTCGGGGTGAACCCGGATGCCCGGGATTTCGCTCACAAATATCAGCTTGTCGGCCTGCATGGCAATGGCCACCGAGGTGGCGACTTCCTCCATGGTCAGGTTGAAGGCTTCGCCGGTGGGTGAAAAGCCAAACGGGGACAGCAGCACCATGGCGCCAAAGTCCAGCACGCGGCCCAGGGCGCCGGTATCGACCTTGCGCACCAGCCCGGAGTGCTTGAAATCCACGCCATCGAGAATGCCCACCGGCCGCGCCGTGATGAAATTTCCGGAAATGACGCGCACCGTGGAGCCGGCCATGGGTGTGTTGGGCAGGCCCTGGCTGAAAGCAGCCTCAATTTCATAGCGCAACTGGCCTGCGGCTTCCTGCGCACAATCAAGCGCAATCTCGTCGGTGATGCGCATGCCGTGCGAGTATTTGGCCGCATGACCTTTGGCCCGGAGCTGTTCATTGACCTGCGGCCGAAAACCGTGCACCAGCACGATCTTCACGCCCATGCTCTGGATCAGCGCCAGGTCGGTTGCAATGTGCGGCAGCTTGCCTGCGGCAATGGCTTCGCCGCAGACGCCCACCACAAAAGTCTGGTTGCGGAATTTGTGGATATAGGGCGCCACCGAGCGAAACCAGGGAACAAAGGTGAAATTGAAGACCGTGGACATGGGCGCGCTTTCGGATTCAGGAGGCGTAGATTTGACAAAAACAAGCGGGTGAAAGTGGGCCCTGGCAAGGTCCCGGGACCGATTTCCCGGCAACACGGAAAAATTGCTGTGAGTGTAAGGGAGGAAATTACGGGCCCGCAGGCGATGCCGTTTCTTCATGGCCATGGTGCGGGAGGGTTGGCGACCCCTACGTCGCAAGATGATTCTGACCGGGCAGCCGGGTTAAAGGGCGTTAAGGCCGCAAATACTCTCTTTGCGTGATCAATTGGGCCCAGTAAAGAGGACTCCACTGACTATCGGCGAAGATGCCGGCCGCCAGGGTGGCGGCGGCGGTAACCATGGGAGGCAGAAGCAGCAGCCAGACGGTTTCGCGCCTTCCCTTGGCCGGGATACGCTCCTCCGGCCAGCGAGCGGAGGTGGACATGAACCAGGCGCGGTAAAGGATGGGCAGGAAATAGGCGGCATTGAGCAGGCTGGAAGCCATGAGCACCCAGACCGCCCAGTCGAGGCCGGCGGCTTGGGCGCCGTCGGAGAGCCAGGCCTTGCTGACTGCGCCGACAGTGAACGGCGCGCCCATCATTCCCAGGGCGGCGATGCTGAAGGCCAAGGTGGTGGCGGGCATGCGCCGGCCCACGCCATTCATTTCGCTGACCTTGTGCACACCGAGGGTTTCGGCGTAATTGCCGGCGCAGAAGAACAGCGTGATCTTCATGATGCCCTGGTGCACCAGATGCACCAGCCCGCCGATGGTGCCCAGCGGGCCGAACATGGCCAGCCCCAGGACGATGTAGGACACCTGGCTGACGGTGGAGTAGGCCAGGCGCCTCTTCAGATCATCCTGGGCCAGCGCCCGCAGGCTGCCCCAGAGGATGGTGACGGCCGCGACCACCGCCAGTGGCAGCAACAGGTGCAGGGACTGGGCGAATGCCACCCCGTAGACCTCATGGACGATGCGCACGATACCGAAGACCCCCGCCTTCACCACCGCCACCGCATGCAGCAGCGCGGAGACCGGCGCCGGCGCCACCATGGCCTGCGGCAGCCAGCCATGCAGCGGCACCAGGGCCGCCTTGACACCCACGCCGGCAATGAGCAGCAGGAAAATCATCCGCAACTGCCCGGCATATTCCGGCCCCAGAGCCGCCATCACGCCACCGTGGGTGAATTCCACCTGACCCAGCAGGCTCTGCAGCCACACCACGCCCGAGAGCAGCAGCGCCCCGCCAACCAGGGTATAGGCCAGATAGACCGTGCCGCCGCGCATGGCGGCCGATGTGCCGCGGTGCACCACCAGGGGATAAGTGGACACGGTCAGCAGTTCGTAGAAGATAAAGAAAGTGAACAGGTTGCCGGCCATGGCGATGCCCATGGTGGCGGTGACGCACAGGCTGAAAAAACCGAAAAAGCGGCTGCGCTGGGGGGCGTTCTCCAGATAGCCAATGGCGTACAGCGTGGTGAGCAGCCACAGCCCGGCGGACAGCGTGATGAACAACAGGGCCAGGGCATCGGCCCTGAACACCAGATCAATGCCCGGCAGCACCGTGTGGCGAAAGCCGTAGGTCTCGCCAGCATGCACGCCCGCCAGCAGCACGCCCACCAGAATGAGCTTCGCTGTCGCTCCGAACAGGTTCAGGGCGGTGCGCATGCCCACCTGCTCTTCCGGCAAGGTAAAGATGACCAGCCCCGGCAGCAAAGACGAGGCCAGTACCGCAAGTGGCAGGGCTTCGTTCAGCGTCATGCAGCGCCGCCCACGGCCAGCAGTGCCATGATTTCCACGCCCCGCAGTCCCAGCAGCACGCTGGCGACGGCGAGCCCGAAGGCGATCCACTCCAGGCTGCGCGGCACGGGGTGGAACTGGCTGGATTCCGGCGCCAGCAGGAAGGCCTGGCGCAGCACACGAAACACATAGACCGCCGCCAGCAGGCCCCCGAGGATCACCACCATCACCCAACCCCATTGCCCGTGCCTCAGCGCGGCATCGATCAACAGCCATTTGGCCAGGAAGCCGCCGGAGGGTGGCAGCCCCATGATGGTCATCCCTGCGAGCGCGAAGGCGAACAGCGTGAATGGCAGTCGTCCCGCCACGCCGGCCAGGCTGTCAACGGTGTCACGTTGGGTGGCGCGCATCAACACCCCGACAGCGGCGAACATGGCGGCCTTGGCCAAGCCGTGGGACAGGGCCTGCATCACACCGGCCTGCAAGGCCAGCCCATCCGGCGCCAGCAGCGGAAAGATCAGGAACAGATAACCCATCTGAGCCACGGTAGACCAGGCCACCAGCATTTTCAGACGGTTGGCGCGAATGGCCTGGACGGAACCCCACACAATTGCGGCAACCCCCAGCAGCCCGGGAAGCCAGGCAACGACGCTGCCGAGCGGGGCGAAGATGCCGAGCCACAGACGCAGGATCAGATAAAACGAGGCCTTTACCACCAGGGCCGACAACAGCGCGGAGACTGGGAGCGACGCGCTGCCGTGGGCGGGCGGCAGCCAGAAATGGAAAGGGAACAGGGCGGTCTTCGCCATCAGCGCAATTCCCATCAGACCCGCCGCCAGCCAGACCGCCAGGGGTGCATGGGATGAGATCAGGGGCGCAAGCGCGGCGATGGATACCGTGCCATAAGCACTATAGAGCAGCGCCACCCCCAGCAAATAGGCACCGGAGGCCATCAGGCTCACGAGCAAATAACGCAGGGCGGCCGCCATCTGCGATCCACCGCCCCCCGCCGCCACCAGTCCCACGGCAGCCAGACCGATGAGTTCCAGAGCGACGTAGAGGTTGAACAGGTCGGAGGAAAGAAACAGGGCGTTCATGGCCGCCAGCAAAAAGCCGGTCAGCGGCCAGAAGTAGGCATGGACGGCGATGCCGTGCTTGTCGTCGCCGAAATAAGCGCGGGCATAGACGGCCAGGGGCAGCGCCACCACCTGGGTGAACAGCAGCATCACCGCCGCCAGGCCGTCGGCGACCAGATCGATGCCCAGGGGCGCACCCCAGCCCCCCACGGCATGCACCCGAGTCCCCTCATCAAGCAGCCCGATGGCGAGCAGCAGCGCCAAGGCCAACTGCCCAGTCAGCCCCAGAATGGCCAGCCGCCCCCCGCGTCCCGGCCCAAGCAGGAAGGTCAGCCCGGCCCAGCCCAAGGGCAGCAAGACCAGCCATGGGAGCGGGTCAAACAGGAAGTCAGGCATGCTCTTCTTCATCCGGCAGCCGCGTTTGCCCGGTCAGGGTCTGCAGCCGGCGCAGCAAGGCCAGCGCCAGGGCGGTGGCGGCCACGGCCACCACGATGCCGGTGAGCACCATGGCCTGGGGTACCGGATCAACGCCGCCGTCGCGCTGAGCCAGGCCCACCAAGACGAGGAAGGCGCCGCTGCCCATGAGGTTGAAAGCCAGTATCTTGCGCAGCAGGTGGGCGAGCAGAACCACCCCGGCCGCCCCCATGGTGAACAGCAGGGCGCCCGCAAGCGCATAGATCAGGCCGGGCGTCATGGGCTCTTTCGCCGGTCGGTGAGCAGCAGGAACAGTCCCGTCATGATGAGCCCGATGGACAGGGTCAGCCCCGTCTCGATGAGCAGGATCAGGGCCCCCGCCCACGGCGGGGGGTACTGCAACAGGCTGCCCTTGAGGAGCAGGGCGGCGGCCACCGTCAGAAAGACCAGGAATCCGCCCACAAGCCCCAGACGCAACAGCAGGCCGGGACTGGTCCAGGCCGGCAGCAGGCGCGCCAGGTTGAGCAGCACCGCCGCCGCGGCCAGCACCACGCCCGCCTGGAACGCCCCGCCGGGGCGGTGAGCGCCGGCCCAGAGCAGATAGCCAGCGGTCAGGATCATGAGCGGTATGGCGAAGCGCGCCAAAGTTTGCCGCACGGGCTCGCCGGGCGGGGCATGAGGCGCTTGCTGCCCTTCATCCGAGACGGCCAGGATCCCGAGCAAGGCCAGCAGCAGCACGGCTACCTCCAGCAAGGTGTCATAGCCGCGAAAATTAAGCAGCACGGCAGTCACCGGATGGTCCACGCCGCTTTGCGCCAGGTTGGCCGCTACCGCCCCAGGCAAGTCCACGGCGGGCGCGGAAAGATCAAGCATCGCGGCGATCAGGGCGGTGGCAAAAAGTGCGGCCAGCAGGAGGAGGGCGAAGCGGGCGAGACCCTTCATGGCGTGTCGTCCGCCTTCTCGCCCGACCTCAACGCCCCCAGCGCATCCAACAGCAGCGCGCCGGTCAGACCCGCGCCGATGGCAGCCTCGGCCAGGGCGATGTCTGGTGCGGCCAGGCGCGCCCAAGCCAGGGCCATGAGCAGCCCGAAGACGATGAACATCACCACGGCGCGGGTCAGGTCTGGCGTGGCAAGCGTCCGCCAGGCACTCCATAACAGGGCCAGGGCCAGCAGCAGGTCGAAGGCCAGGGTCATGGCTTGTCCACCTTCCTGGTCCAGGGCGTGATGCCCAGCCTGTCGGCGCGCCGGGCGATGGCGTAGCTCACTGTGGCGCTGGCGATCAGCACCAGGGGCCAGATGAGCAGGAGTTTCAGGGCGGCGGGCAGGCTCTCGGCCTGCAGGGCCAAGCCCAGCACCACGCAGCCCAGGCCCAGGTTGTCCGCCTTGGTCAGGGCGTGCAGCCGGGTATAGACATCAGGAAAGCGCAGCAGGCCCACGGTACCGGCCAGGTAAAACCCGGCGCCGACAATGAGCAGCAGGGCACTGATTCCCTCAAGCACTACCGTCATGATCGTCTCCTTTGCGGCGCCATGCCCGCTGGGCAAAGGCCACGCCGACGATGGCGGCGAGCAGCGCCAGCGTGAGCGCCGCATCCACCAGCGCCGGCCCGCCTCCCGCATAGGCGAGCAGCAGCAATATCCCCACCCCGGTGGTACCGAACAGCAGCGCCACCAGCATGCGGTCCGCCGCCGTGGGACCGCGCGCCGCCCGGATCAGCGCCGCCAACAGGTTAACCAGCAGAAACAGGGCGACGGGCCATTCCAGTCCGGTCATGGCGCTATCCCCAGCATCCGGGCGATGCGCGCTTCGACCTCGCGCACCTCTTTCGCGATGGGCCGCCGCTGATCCAGTACGTGCAGGCGCAAGGTGGCCTGATCAATGCGCACAGTGACTGTGCCGGGCAGAAGGTTCAGGGTGTTGACCAGTATCACGCGCGCCAGGCCAGGGGGCAAGGTGAGGGGCAAGTCCAGCATGAGCGGGGCGAGATCGAGCTTGGGGCGCAGGGCCATGGCCGCCACCTGAATGCCGCCCTTCACCGAATGAACCAGGAAAAACCCGGCAAATCCCAACAGTCCGGTGATGGAGAGACGGCTCCGTTCCGGTGGCAACAGGTGCAGGCTGGCGGCCACGGCCAGAGCGATGCTCACCATGCCCACACCCCAACTGTCGGTCCGCCCCTGCGCCAGCACCCACCAGATCAGGGCGAAGGTCAGCCCGCGCCGCACGATGGCCTGCGTCCTCATGCTGGCGGCTCCCCGGTGGCGGACGGATTGGTGACGCGTACCCATTCCGGCGCATCGGCGCCGCCGGCCATGATGATGGCACCGTAGATGGTCTGCCCGAAATCGAATACCAGCCAGGCTACCGACGGTCGATCCGGGTCAGGGGCGAGGTACGGATGCCGGTTCTTCATGGCTGCGCTAAAGGTTAGCGACAAATACATCGCAAGTTGATTCTAGCGTCAGCGCCTGCAAGAACGCCGATAATCAGCGGCTTTGACTGCTGATTTCTCCTTGTCCCCTCTGGCCATTACCTTTCCCGAGTCGCTGCCCGTATCCGGCAAACGCGAGGACATCACTGCCGCGCTCACCGCCCACCAGGTCATCATCGTCTGCGGCGAAACCGGCTCGGGCAAAACCACGCAACTGCCCAAAATTGCGCTGGCCATGGGGCGCGGCAAGCTCAACTACCCGCCCGGCCAGGGCAAGCTGATCGGCCACACCCAGCCGCGCCGCATTGCGGCGTCCAGCGTGGCCAAGCGGATTGCCGAAGAGCTGAAAACACCGCTGGGCGACGTGGTCGGCTACAAGGTGCGCTTTCAGGACCGGCTGAGCCGCGATGCGTCCGTCAAGCTGATGACCGACGGCATTTTGCTGGCCGAAACGCAGACCGACCCGCTGCTGCGCGCCTACGACACGATCATCATTGACGAGGCGCATGAGCGCAGCCTGAACATCGACTTTTTGCTGGGCTATTTGCGCCAGCTGCTGCCGCGCCGGCCCGACCTGAAGGTGGTCATCACCTCGGCCACCATTGATGCGCAGCGTTTCGCCGACTATTTCGCGTCTGCCCAAGGTCCCGCGCCGGTCATCATGGTGTCGGGCCGCATGTTTCCGGTCGAGCAGCGCTGGCGGCCTTATGAAGAGTCGCGCGACTACGATTTGAACAATGCCATTGCCGACGCGGTGGACGAGCTCTGGCTCAATCCGCACAGCGCGGGCGACATTCTGGTCTTTTTGCCCGGTGAGCGCGAGATTCGCGAAGCCGCCGACCATCTGCGCAAGCACCTGGCGCACCAACCCTTGACGCGCAATGCCGAAGTGCTGCCGCTGTTTGCCCGTCTCAGTCCGGCGGAGCAGGACCGGATTTTTGACGGTCACACGGGCCGGCGCATTGTGCTGGCCACCAACGTGGCTGAAACCTCGCTCACGGTGCCGGGCATCCGCTATGTGATTGACGCGGGCACGGCAAGGGTCAAGCGCTACAGCTTTCGCAACAAGGTCGAGCAGCTGATGGTCGAGCCTATTAGCCAGGCGGCGGCCAACCAGCGCGCCGGCCGCTGCGGGCGGGTGGCCGACGGCATCTGCATCCGGCTTTATGACGCGCAGGACTTTGCGGGCCGGCCGCGCTTTACCGACCCCGAGATTTTGCGCAGCTCGCTGGCCTCGGTGATTTTGCGCATGAAGGCGCTGCACTTGGGCACGATTGAAGACTTTGCGTTCATCGAGCCGCCGCAGCGCCGCGCGATTGCCGACGGCTACCAGTTGCTGGCCGAGCTCGGCGCGGTCGACGACGACAACGAACTGACGCCGGTGGGCCGCACGCTGGCCAAGCTGCCGCTGGACCCGCGCGTGGGCCGCATGATTCTGGAAGCCAAGGACCGGCAGGCGCTCGATGAAGTGCTGGTGATTGCCAGCGCGCTCAGCGTGCAGGACGTGCGCGACCGGCCCATGGACAAGCAGGCGCAGGCCGATCAGGCGCATGCCAAGTTCGACGACGAAAAAAGCGAGTTTGTGGGGTATTTGAGGCTGTGGAAATGGCTGGGCGACGCGCGTGGCGGCCATGATGCGGTTCATAAACTGACGAATCGGCAGTACGAAACCCTGCTGCGTGAGAACTTTGTCAACATTCGCCGCGTGCGCGAGTGGCGCGACATCCACTCGCAATTGCATGCTGTGGTGGGCGAACAAGGCTGGCATCTGAACGACAAGCCGGCCAGCTACGAGCAGCTGCACCTGTCGATGCTGTGCGGCTTGCTGGGCAACATTGGCTGCAAGAGCGAGGACGAAGACTGGTATTTGGGCGCGCGCGGCATCAAGTTCTACCGCCACCCCGGCGCCAAGCTCAGCAAAAAGCCGGGCCGCTGGATCGTGGCGGCGGAACTGGTGGAAACCACGCGCCTGTTTGGCCGGGGCATTGCCAACATCGAGCCGCTATGGATAGAGCAGGTGGCGGGCCACCTCTTGAACAAGCAGTTGCTCGACCCGCACTGGGAGAAAAAGGCCGCGCAGGTCACCGCGCTGGAGCGAGCCACGCTGTATGGCCTGGTGGTGTACAACGGCAGGCGCGTCAACTTTGGCCGGGTGGACCCGGTCACGGCGCGCGAGATTTTCATTCGTGAAGCGCTGGTGGCGGGCAACTGGGACACCAAACTGCCGTTTCTGGCCGCCAACCAGAAGCTGATTGAACAGGTGCAAGACCTGGAACACAAGGCGCGGCGCCAGGACGTGCTGGTCGATGAAGAGCTGATTTACGCCTTTTACGACCAGCAGTTGCCGGCCGACATCTGCACCGGCGCCAGTTGCGAGCGCTGGTACAAGGACGAGATCAAGCAGCAGCCCAAGCTGCTGCTGCTGACCCGTGACGAGTTGATGCGCCACGAGGCGGCCGGCATCACCACCCAGTCTTTCCCCAAAACCCTGCGCCTGGGCGGTGTGGACTGCATGGCAACCTACCTGCACGAGCCCGGTGACGCCAAGGACGGCGTGACGGTCGAGGTGCCGCTGTTTGCGCTGAACCAGGTCAATGAGGAGCGCTGCGAATGGCTGGTGCCCGGCATGCTCAAGGACAAGGTGCAGGCACTGATCAAGACCCTGCACCAGCGCCCGCGCTCGCGGCTGGTGCCGCTGCCCGACACCGCTGCCCGCATGGCCGAACAACTGAACCAGCCGCAGCTGTTTGGCAGCGGCTCGCTGACGGACGCGGTGCTGAAGTGGGTACGCGATGCCACGTCGCTGGACATCAAGCGCGCCGACCTGAAGCTGGACATGCTGCCACCGCATCTGTTCATGAACTTTCGCGTGGTGGACGAACATGGCCGGCAGCTGGGCACGGGGCGCAACCTGGGCGCGCTGAAAGGCGAGCTGGGTTCGCAGGCGCGCGGGGCTTTTCAGGCGCTGGCCGGGCTCAAGAACCTGGCAACCGCGCCCGGGGCTGATACCTCCAAAAATACCGCAGTTGTTACAAATTCAGCATCAAATAAGGCTCTGGCCCAATCAGGACGGGCGCAAGCAGCTCCTGAAAATATAGCAATTAAAGTACCCGAGCGCTACACTAGCTGGCGTTTTGGCGAGTTGCCCGAGCTGATGGAAATCCGCAAAGGGGCGCAAACACTGATTGGTTTCCCGGCGCTGATCGATCTGGGCGATGCGGTGACGATCGAGGTGTTTGACGAACCCGATGCGGCCGCCGCCAAACACCGCGCCGGCTTGCGGCGGCTGTTTTCGCTGCAGATCAAGGATGCGCTGAAGTACCTGGAAAAGAACCTGCCGGACCTGCAAAAAACGGCCACGGCCTACATGCTGGTCGGCCGCGCCGCCGACAACTCGGGCGGCGGCACGCTGGAAGAGCTGCGCCAGCAAATCATAGACGTGGCGCTGGACCGGGCTTTCCTGCTGGATCCGCTGCCCACCAATGAAGCCGACTTCAAAAAGCGCATTGACGACGGGCGAGGGCGGCTGACGCTGATTGCCAGCGAAGTCGCGCGCCTGGCCGCCGCCATCCTGACCGAGTTCGCTGTGGCCCAGCACAAGATCAAGGACACCAAAAATGCGGCGGAAGCGGCGCTTGATGCCGCGCAGCAGTTGCAGCGCCTGGTGCCCAAACGGTTTTTGAGCAGCACGCCGTACGGGCAACTGCAGCACTTTTCGCGCTACCTCAAGGCCATCACCTTGCGGCTGGAGAAGTGGCGCGCCGACCCGGCCCGCGATGCCGCAAAAATGGCTGAATTGCGGCCGCAGGAGCAGCGCTATTGGCGCCTGGTGGCCGACCGCAAGGGCGCGGTAGATGCCCGCATGCAGGAATACCGCTGGCTGCTCGAAGAGCTGCGCGTGAGCTTCTTCGCGCAGGAGTTGCGCACGCCGCAGCCGGTCAGTGTGAAGCGGCTCGACAAGGCCTGGGCGCAGTTGAACAGCTGATGGCCGTACTGCGGACGAAAAAAAAACAGGACCTTGCGCAATGCAAGGTCCTTATCAGGGGGAAACGAAACCCGCAGGTTAAATGCGTCCCATCAGCAGCAGTACGATCAGGATGATGACAACCAGACCCAGGCCACCGCTGGGACCGTAGCCCCAGCTGCGGCTGTGGCCCCATGTTGGCAGCGCGCCGACCAGGATCAGAATAAGAATGATGAGCAGGATGAGCGACATTGAAAAATTCCTTGTAATGTGCACTGATTGTTGCCCGGGGTGGGGTGAATTCAGGCAGGAAGGTGTCGCGTTCAGCCGTCAGGGGCTTCCTACAGTTTGGCCAGACGCTGCAGCGCAGCCATCAGGGTTTCATCCTTTTTGGCAAAGCAAAAGCGCACCACGCGCTGATCGAACCCATTGCCGTAAAACGCCGACAGCGGAATGGCCGCCACGCCGATCTCGGTGGTCAGCCATTTGCAAAAATCAGCCTCATTCAAGTCGCTGATGTGCGAAATGTCCACGCACTGGAAATAGGTGCCTTCGCTGGGCAGCAGCTTGAAGCGGGTGCCCGCCAGGCCGCTGCGAAACAGCTCGCGCTTGCGCTGGTAAAAGGCGGGCAAGTCCAAGTAGGGCCGGTCATCGGCCATGTAGGTGGCCAGGCCGTACTGCACCGGCGTGTTGACGGTGAATACGTTGAACTGGTGCACCTTGCGGAACTCGGCGCTCAGCGCCGCGGGCGCTGCGACATAGCCGACCTTCCAGCCGGTGACATGGAAGGTTTTGCCAAAGCTGCTGACAATGAAGGCGCGCGCCGCCAGGCCGGCAAAGCGCGCTGCGCTGTAGTGCAGCTTGCCGTCAAACACCATGTGTTCATACACCTCGTCGCTGATCAGCAGCACGTCGGTAGGCGCCAGAATGTCCTGGAGCTTGCGCATGTCGGCCTCGGTCCAGACGGTTGCGCTCGGGTTGTGTGGCGAATTGATCAGGATGGCGCGGGTCTTGGGCGTGATGGCGGCTGCAATCTTGTCAAAATCCGGTCGGAAAGTGCCCGGCGTCAAAGGCACACGCACCGCCGTGCCGCCGGCCAGCTCAATGTTGGGCACATAGCTGTCGTAGCAGGGCTCCAGCACGATCACTTCGTCGCCGGGGTGAACCACTGCCAAAATGATGGTGATGATGGCCTGCGTGGCACCCGCCGTGATGGTGATCTCGGTGTTGGGGTTGTAGTGGTGGCCATGCAGTTTGGCCAGCTTGGCGGCCACCGCCTCGCGCAGCACCGGCACGCCGGGCATGGGCGGGTACTGGTTCAGTCCGCGTTGCATCGCCTCCGTGACGGCGTTGACCAGTGTGGGGTCGCAGTCAAAGTCAGGGAAACCCTGGCCCAGGTTCACGGCCCCTCTTTCTGCTGCCAGTGCGGACATGACGGTAAAAATGGTGGTGCCCACTGCGGGCAGCTTGCTGCGCAGCAGCGGGGTATGCGGGATTACTTGGGTCATACTTCGTAGTCGTTGATGCGGCCTGACATGGCCTTGGTGATCAGGTCGCGGTTCAGCTTGTCGCTGAGCAGCTCGGCAAACTTGTAAACAAAATTGCGCAGGTAGGCGCTGCGCTTGAAAGCCACCCGGGCCACGTTCACGCCAAACAGCGGGCCGGCCGGCAGGGCCAGCAGGTCGGTGTTGGTGCCGTCGTCCCTGATCGCCATCTCGGCCACAATCCCCACGCCCAGTCCCAGCCGCACATAGGTCTTGATCACGTCGGAGTCAATCGCTTCCAGGGCGATGCGCGGGTGCAGGTGCTTCGCGGCAAAAGCCTGGTCAATCTTGGTGCGTCCCGTGAACGAAGGGTGGTAGGTGATCAGCGGTTCCCGGGCCAGGTCTTCCAGTGTGATGTGCTCGTTTTTGGCCAGCGGGTGGTCCAGCGGCATGACCAGCATGTGCTGCCATTCATAGCAGGGCAGCGTCACCAGATCGTCGTATTGGGCCAGTGATTCCGTGGCGATGCCAATCTCGGCCACTTCGTCCAGGAGCATGCGGGCCACCTGGTCGGGTGAGCCCTGGTGCAGGCTGACATTGACTTTGGGGAAGGCCTCGCGCAGCTTGGCCACCGACTGCGGCAGCACATAACGGGCCTGGGTGTGGGTGGTGGCAATGGACAATGTGCCACTGTCCTGGGCCGAAAACTGCTCGCCAATGCGCCGCAAGTTGCCCACTTCGCGCATGATGATTTCTATGCTTTTGAGTACATGGTCGCCGGGCTCGGTGACGCGTTTGAGCCGCTTGCCATGCCGCGCAAAAATCTCAACGCCCAGTTCTTCTTCCAGTTCGATGATGGCCTTGGAGACACCCGGCTGCGAGGTATGCAGCGCCTTGGCGGTTTCGGTGAGGTTCAGGTTGCGCCGCACGGCCTCTTGGACAAAGCGGAATTGGTGAAGATTCATATGAAATATCGGCTAATAGTTAATTTTATTATGCCAAAATTTTACTAATGAAATTTTTTCAGGCGAGGGCGATGTCGGCCATCAGCGCTGTCAGTTGCGCGTACTCGCCGGCGGTGGGAAGGAGATCAATCACCACGTCGGGATGTGCGGCCCGGATTTGTTCGACCAGCAGCGGCAGGTCTTCACGGGCATGTTTCCCAACTCCGAAAAAAAGGGGGAATACCTTGATGCGACGGGCGCCGGCGGCGGCCAGTTCAAGGGCAGCTTCGGGCAGCGAAGGCGCGCAGAGCTCCAGGTAGGCGCAGCAAACCTGTGTCTCGGGCTGGCGCGCGCGGATCTGGGTGGCCACGGCTTCAATTGGCGCGCGCCACTGCGGGTCGCGGGAGCCATGGGCAAACAAAACAACAGCGGTGCGTGTGGGGGGCAATGAGGTCATATGGACGGGCAATAGTCTGTCACGCTGCGCTAGCGCTTTAAAACCAGCCAGCCAAACGCGCCCAGTGAAACTGCCATGTACAGCAGCCCCGGCGTCGCAGCCGCCAGCCAGGGTTGCCAGTTGCGCAGGTTGCCGATGTAGCCAAACACGTTGTTGAGCAGGAAAAAACTGATGCCAATCATGACACCGGAAAACACATAGCCTGCGATGCCGCCGGAGCGGAAATGGAGGTAGGCAAAAGGCAGTGCCAGCATGACCATGACGAGGCAGCTGAGTGGGTAGAAAACCTTTCGCCAGAATTCGATTTCGTAGCGCTGGGCCGTCTGGCTGTTGGCTTCCAGATGGCGAACGTAGTTGAAAAGGTCCAGCGTTCCCATGCGTTCGGGCTTGAGCAGCGCCACCGACACCATCTCTGCGTTGAGCCCGGTCGGCCATCGAAAGCTCTCCACAGTGCTTCGGGTCACTTTTGCCCCTTCTTGGGCTTTTCCGTCCGGGGTAGCGGCATCGGGGACTTCAAATTCCGCGCGGCTGGCCTGCGAGAGTTGCCAGGCCGCTTCAGCCGTAAATATCGCCAGGGGCGCCTGGGTGGTCGAGACAATCCGGCCTTTGTTGTTGAATTCGAAAATCTGCACGCCCTTCATTTCGTTGTCAGGCGTCAGCGTTTTGACGTTGACCACGTAGTTGTTGTAGGCCTGCTTTTCCTTCAGCCACGCTCCCGTCTGACCAATGGTGATCTGGCCCTGGTAGCGCGCCTTGAGCAATTGCGCGGCGCGCTCGCTGGCGGGCGCCACGTAGTCGCCCACCGAAAAACTCAGCACCACAAAAAATGCGCCCAGCGCCAGCAGCAGCCTGAGCGCGCGCCATGGGCCCAATCCGCTGGTGCGCAAAATGGTGAATTCAGAACTCTGGGCCAGGCGAGCCATGACAAAAATGGTGCCGATCAACACCGAGATGGGCAGTAGTTCGTACAGATGATTGGGGATCAGCAGGGTTACATAGAGCAGCGCGTGCCTGATCTGGTAAATGTTGTCAGCGCTGCCGAGGCCATTGCTTTTGCCAAGGTACTGCAACTCGTCGACCAGGTCAAAAAAGAAAAACAGCGCCAGAAAGCCCAGCGCCACCAGCGCAATGGCGGCGAGCACCTCGCCGTAAATCAGGCGGCGTACGGTTTTCATGGGTGGCTCCCGTTGGCGCGCACCGCCGGAGGTGGGCGACGCAGGCGCGGCGCCAGCCTGAAAACCCAGTTGGAGTGCCGCTTGGCCAGCCAGCCGAGGCCCAGCAGAAATACGCCGCCGTGCAGCAGCAGCAGCAAGTTGCCAAAACCGATGAGGCCCGCAACAACCCAGCCTTGCCCCAGGCTGATCAGGTTGTTGTAAACCACAAATGACAGCAAGACAAAAATCAGGTTGCCACTGCGCCCGCTGCGCGGGTTTCCGCTGGCCAGTGCCAGGGCCAGAATTACAAAATTGATCGCTGACAATGCCAGCCCGAAACGCCACGCCAACTCACTGAGGTTGCCGGGCGTGGGCGCCTTGATGAGGTCGCGTGTGGACAACAGCTTGGCGGCCGGTGTGTCTTCGCTGAAGGCGTTCGAGGCGCCCGTTTTGGTGCCGTACTCTTCAAAGTCGCTGACTTTGAGGGCAGATTGTCCAATGACGTTTTCCAGCCGCTGGCCGTTTTCAAGAATCAGGAATTGCGCGTCTTCCCTGGTTTCAAGGCGGCCTGAGCGTGCCGTGGTGACGGAGTTTTTGCCTTTTTCGGTGGCAGCGATAAACACATTGTTGCTGGCTTGTTCGCCTGCCAGGTCGCGGTCGATGAAAAACACGCGGTTGCCGCTGGAGGATTCCTGAAACTGTCCGGGTGCAATGCGGTCGAGGTCGCTGCGCTGTTCATAGCGGCTTTGCATGTCTCTGGTTTGCTGGTTGGTCCACGGCCAGACAAAAAGCGCGAGCAATGTCACCACCAGCAGAACCGGCCAGGCAAAGCGAAACAGCGGCCTCAGAAAGCCCGCCAGTCCCTGGCCGCTGGTGAACCAGACCACCATTTCACTGTCTCGGTACATGCGCGACAAGGTGCTGACCATGGCAATAAAGAGCGACAGCGTCAAAATCGTGGGTAGTCGGCCCAAAGCCGAATAAGCCATGAAGAGCATCACATCCTCGGGGTTGATGAAACCGCGCGAGGCTTGGCCCAGCGTGCGAATCAGCACGATGGTCATCACGATCGTGACGATCACCACCAGGGTTGCGCCGAAACTGCGTGCCAGTTCTTTGCGAATTGAAGATTGGAATAACATTGTCTGGTTAGCAGCTTTTGCGTTGTTCTATTTTTGTTTACCTACCCAACCCTGAATTATGGACTTTGAACTCAAAACACTGCCCCGCACCCGTATATGCAGCGAAAAATGTGACGCTCTTGTGGTGCTCGTTCCGCAGGACTTCAGCTCCACTGCTGACCCTGTTTCAGTGCTGGTCGCGCTTGCGCTCAAATCTGGTGACTTTGAAGCCAAGCCGGGCAAGCTGCTCATCACCTACCGCACGCCGGGCATTGCGGCAACGCGGATCGTGTTGGTGGGGGCGGGCGATGAGAGTCCTAAAAATGTCAGGACGGCCGTGAATGCCGCGCTGGGGGCCTTGAAGGCCAGCAACGCGCAACGCGTGGTTCTTTGCCTCAGCGCACTGAACAGCCAGCATCCCGAAGCAGTGCGTGCCGCCGTTGTGGCCTGCAGCGACGCTGTGTACGCCTACACCACCACCAAGTCCAAGGCCAGCCCTGCAAAACTGCAGCGTGTCGTGGTCGGCGTGAGCAGTCTTGCAGACACCAAGGCGGGATTCAACAAGGGGACTGCGCTGGTCAAGGGTATGGAGTTTGCCAAGGAGTGGGCCAACCGGCCGGCCAACCACGCCACCCCGACCTTGCTGGCTGGCGCCGCCAGGGAACTGGGTAAATTGCCCAACATCAAGGTGGACGTGCTGGGCCCCAAGGAAGTCGCCAAGCTGGGCATGGGCTCGTTCATGGCGGTTGCCCAGGGCACGGCCGAGCCTTTGCGTTTTATTGTGCTGCATTACGAAGGCGCTGCCAAGGCAGTTGCGCCGGTGGTGCTGGTCGGCAAGGGCATTACCTTCGATTCAGGCGGTATCTCGATCAAGCCTGCGGCTGAAATGGACGAGATGAAGTTCGACATGTGTGGCGCCGCGAGTGTGCTGGGCACCTTTCGCGCGCTGGCCGAATTGCAGCCTGCGCTGAACGTGGTCGGCCTGATTCCTGCGAGCGAAAACATGACTGGTGGCAGTGCAGTCAAGCCCGGTGATGTGGTCACCAGCATGAGCGGGCAAACCATCGAAATTCTGAACACCGATGCAGAAGGGCGGCTGGTGCTGTGCGACGCATTGACTTACGCGGAACGTTTCAAGCCCAAGGCCGTGATCGACATCGCCACGCTGACGGGCGCGTGCGTGATCGCCCTGGGCGGCGTGCGCAGCGCACTTTTCTCGACCGACGAGCCACTGGCCCAGGCGCTGATCCAGGCGGGTGAATCCTCGCTGGATCTGTGCTGGAGAATGCCGCTTGATGAGGAGTATGCAGAAGGACTCAAAACAAATTTTGCGGATGTCGCCAATATTGCAGGAAGAGCTGCAGGCGTGGTGACCGCTGCCAAGTTTTTACAGCGCTTTGCCACCCGCTTTCCCTGGGCACACCTGGACATCGCCGGTACGGCCTGGAAGGGGGGCGCGGCGAAGGGCGCTACCGGTCGCCCCGTTCCCCTGTTGCTGGACTATCTGCTAAGCCAGGTTCCCGTGGCTGTGGCAGGAAAAGTGCCCGCCAGAGCCAAGCCCGTGAAGCAGCGCGCGCCCGTCTCCAAAACCGGGTTATGACCGAAATAGCCTTTCACTTCAATGTGGCCGACAAGCTGCTGTACGGATGCCGGTTGCTGCGCAAGGTTTATACCAGCGGCGCCGGCGTGGTGGTGACGGCAGAGCCGGAACTGCTGGCTGAACTTGATCAGTTGCTGTGGAGCTTTTCACCAACCGACTTTGTGCCGCATTGCCGCCTCGGTGCGGGTGAATCCGGCCATGGTGAGGCGCCGGTGTTGCTTGTTGAGTCACTCGAATCGTGCGCAGGCTACAGTGTTCTGGTTAACCTGGGTCAGGAGATTCCGCTCAAGTTCGAGCGGTTTGAGCGATTTATTGAGGTGGTTGCGCAGGGCGAGGACGACCGCCTCGCCGCGCGCAGTCGCTGGAAGCATTACACCGACAGGGGCTACGCCATGAAACGACATGACCTTGCAACGGCCGGGGAGGGTGCATGAGCAATGCCTCGGTTCCGCCCCGTTTTGTTCCCACGCTGACGGAGGTTTTCCAGCCTGCTCCCCCGCCGGTACTGACCCCGGGCGAGGCCGCAATGCCGATGACGCTTTCTCCCGGGCAGCAAGATGAAATGGTCAAGCGTGTCTTGCAGCGCATAGACATGACGCTGGAGCGGCGCTTGCGCGAGGCGGTTGGGCAACTGATCCTGGAGCACACCGAAACCCTGGCACCCCGTCTTCGTGAAGAGATTGAGCGGGTGGTGCGCCAGTCGGTTAACCAGGCGGTGGACCAGGAGGCAGTTCAACTTCCGGTTCGGTCTTGAGTCGATAAAAAGACCCGTCGGCACCCCCTTTGGCCGCCCGTTTTGTTTGCGCCTGTGCACAAACCACTGCGGTGCCCCCGAGTCAATGTTTGCTGCCAGTCCATCGCTTATCCGGGTAAACCCTCTTATCGGCAACAACCTAGGGACGTTGCTATAGTGCGGGCCCGAAAATTGCGTTATGTTCTGCCCCGTTGGGTAAAAAATTGTTCTCAACCTTTAATGGTAATTTTCTAATCGGAGTGTTTATGCAAATGAAATTAAAACTGACAGTAGTGGCTTGTCTTGCAGCGGTCGCAGGTATTGCCTCCGCACAAGACGCTGTGGTCAAAATTGGTCACGTTGCACCGATGTCCGGCGCACAGGCCCACTACGGCAAAGACAATGAAAACGGCGCGCGCATGGCGGTTGAAGACCTGAACACGCAGAATATTGTCATAGGCGGCAAGAAAATAAAATTTGAATTGGTGGCTGAAGATGATGCCGCTGACCCAAAACAGGGCACGGCTGCCGCACAAAAACTGTGCGACTCCAAAGTGGCTGGTGTGGTCGGTCACCTGAACTCGGGCACAACGATTCCTGCGTCCAAGGTGTACAACGACTGCGGCATTCCGATGGTGACAGGCGCGGCAACCAACCCCAACCTGACCAAGCCTGGCTACAAAACCACCTACCGCATCATTGCCAACGACAACGCGCTGGGCGCAGGTCTTGCTTTTTACGCAGCTGACGCATTGAAGTTGAAGAGAGTGGCCATCATTGATGACCGCACTGCTTACGGCCAAGGCGTTGCAGAAGTGTTCAAAAAGACGGCTCTGGCAAAAGGCATGACCGTGGTGGATGAACAGTTCACCACCGACAAAGCCACCGACTTCATGGCCATCCTCACGGCTGTGAAATCCAAAAACCCCGATGCGATTTTCTTCGGTGGCATGGATCCTCAGGGCGGCCCCATGCTGCGCCAGATGGAGCAACTTGGCATGAGCAACGTCAAGTATTTTGGTGGTGACGGCATCTGCACGGCTGAACTGGCCAAGCTGGCTGCGGGTGCCAAGACCATCGGCAATGTTGTTTGCGCCGAAGGTGGGGCATCGCTCGCTAAAATGCCGGGCGGTGAGGCCTGGAAAAAGCGTTACGACGCCAAGTACCCCGCTCAGTTCCAGGTTTACAGCCCGTATACCTACGACGCAACTTTCGTGCTGGTTGACGCCATGAAGCGTGCCAACTCCACCGATCCAAAAGTCTACAACCCGGAGTTGATCAAAGCCAACTTTAAAGGCGTGACCACCACGATTGCTTTCGAGTCCAATGGCGAGTTGAAAAATCCGGCGATCACTTTGTACGTGTACAAAGACGGCAAGAAATCAGCCCTGAACTAGAGCGTTCAGCGGAAAGAAAAAAGCTGCCGTGAGGTGTAATGCCAGTCAGTCAAGAGTCTGGCAGGCGCGGTAGGGTAAAAAAGGACGTGTTAATCACGTCCTTTTTTTTTATGGTGCGCCCGGCAGGGCGCACTTACTCGGAGGTGAAAGTCCTCTACGGACCCGGCAAGGGGAACCGTTAGCCGA
>NZ_JAUXNA010000335.1 GCF_030682935.1 Polaromonas sp. | reverse complement strand
CGAACACCACCGTTAAGCGCGTCCGCAAAGCCGCGCCAGCTGCAGCAGCTGACGGTGCCAAGACCGAGTAATCGGTCTAATAACGGAGAATACAAATGATGCAACCCGCTCGCAGAAAATACCGCAAAGAGCAAAAAGGCCGTAACACTGGTGTCGCAACCCGTGGTAACTCGGTTGCTTTTGGTGACTTCGGTCTCAAATGCACCGACCGTGGTCGCCTGACTGCTCGTCAACTTGAAGCCGCACGTCGTGCGATTTCCCGTCACGTCAAACGTGGCGGCCGTATCTGGATCCGTGTCTTTCCGGACAAGCCGATCTCCCAAAAGCCTGCTGAAGTGCGTATGGGTAACGGTAAAGGTAATCCAGAGTACTACGTGGCTGAAATCCAGCCCGGCAAGATCGTTTTTGAAATCGTCGGTGTGTCCGAAGAACTTGCACGCGAAGCGTTCCGCCTGGCTTCTGCCAAGCTGCCGCTGCGCACCACGTTCGTCAGCCGCATGATCGGCCAGTAATCAGGAGAATGAAGCAATGAACACTACTGAACTGCGCCAAAAAGACGTTGCCGGCCTGCAAGCTGAAGTCAAAGAGCTGCAAAAAGCCCACTTTGGCCTGCGCATGCAAAAAGCCACGCAGCAATTGACCAACACTTCCACGCTGCGTTCGACGCGCCGTGCCATCGCTCGCGCCAAAACCATTTTGGCCGAAACCATCGTCAAGCAAGGAGCCAACAAATGACGGAGCCAAAAAAATCCCTCAAGCGCACCTTGATTGGCAAGGTGGTCAGCGACAAGCGCGCCAAGACCGTCACCGTGCTGGTCGAACGCCGTGTCAAGCACGAGCTGTACGGCAAGATCGTGACCTTGTCCAGCAAGTACCACGCCCATGACGAAAAGGGCGACTACAAGATGGGCGACGTGATCGAGATCACTGAAAGCCGTCCAATCTCCAAGACCAAGAACTGGGTTGTGACCCGTTTGGTCGAAAAAGCCCTGATTGTCTAAGTCTTCCAGACTTTGACTCCAGGTCATCAAAAAAAGGCTCACTTTGTGGGCCTTTTTTGTTGCCGGTCACGGTATCGCCTATAGCAGGCGGCTGCCAAAGACCGTTAGCGGTCCAGAGACTTTCCATGTGCGTCAAAATGAAATGAGTCGACGGAATTTCGTTGATTTACAACCAGGAGAACCCATGATCAAAGTAGGCGACACCCTTCCCGCAGTCACGCTGATGGAGTATGCAGAAGTTGAAGGCAATGGCTGCAGCATT
Source organism: Polaromonas sp. (assembly GCF_030682935.1). Taxonomy (GTDB): domain Bacteria; phylum Pseudomonadota; class Gammaproteobacteria; order Burkholderiales; family Burkholderiaceae_C; genus Polaromonas. The sequence continues at coordinate 4,885 of NZ_JAUXNA010000335.1, read as the reverse complement.
GGCCCCAATCCGGTCGATCTGGCCCAGGAAAGCGCTGGCAAAACCATCGCCCTGTTTGCCCTGCCGGGCGCTTTCACCCCGACCTGCTCGGCCAAGCATGTTCCCGGCTATGTCGATCACCTGGACGAGCTTAAAGCTGCCGGAGTCGATGAGGTCTGGTGTGTGAGTGTGAATGATGCCTTTGTGATGGGCGCCTGGGCGCGTGATCAAAAGACCGCCGGCAAGGTGCGCATGCTGGCCGACGGTGATGCCACGTTCACCAAAGCCACGGGCCTGACGCTGGACCTCACGGGCAAGGGCCTGGGCCTGCGCAGCAACCGCTACTCCATGCTGGTCAAGGATGGCAAAGTCGTGGGCCTCAATGTGGAAGGCCCCGGCAAGTTCGAAGTCAGCGACGCTGCCACGCTGCTGGCGCAGGCCAAAGCCTGACGCTGGCTGCTTTCTCCGGCAGGCCACCGTTCGCAGGAGCGGTGGCCTTCTTTATGTGCAGCAGCGAACAGGCCGCCGGCGATGCCCGGAAAAAGTTTTTACGCCTGAATTGATAGCTGTTGACGCTCGCAAAGCCTGGGCTGAAGCCGTATTTGGCTTACAAGTCAACCTTCAGGTAATGGGCTCCCGCAATCGGGTTGTGGTAGTAGGGCGGAATGCTTTCAAAGCCGAGTTCGGTGTAGAGGGCACGGGCCGATTCCATGTCGTCCAGGGTGTCCAGCAGCACGCTGTGGTAGCCCGCCATACGCGCGGCATCCAGCACCGCCTCAGCCAGCTGCCTGCCCAGGCCAAGCCGGCGAAAAGCCTTGCGCACAAAAAGCCGCTTCATCTCGCTGGCATTAGGGTAGTCTACCGAGTCGAGCCGGCGCAGCGCGCAGCAGCCTGCGATTTCCCCGCCTACCGTGGCCAGCAGCAGGGTGCCCGTCGGGGCCTGGTACTCGCCGGGCAGCCCGGCCAGCTCTGCCTCGAAATTCTGGAAGCACAAATCGATGTCCAACTGCTCCGCGTACTCCATGAATATCTGGCGCGTCGCGGCCAGCCGATCGGGTGTGTCCGGGATGATGAACTGGAAGGGGAGGCTTTGCACGGTGTCGGCTGAAAAAATCTTGCGCCAGTTTAACTGGCATTTATTTGCACGCCATCTGCTGCCCGGCCCTGCAGGTCTGGCATCGATTCAGAAAGCCTGCGCTCCGAGGCTAAAAACCCAATAGGCCAGCGCAGCGCAAGCCCACAAAATCAGCAGCGCGGCCATGCGCGACAACGCATCATCGCGGGAGGGCGGTACGGCCACTACCAGATTCTTGTCGCCGTGCAGCATGGCCAGCACCAGATTGTGCTTGCGGTACAGGTAAAAAAGGATGGCTGCGATGTGCAGCACCACCAGGCCCAGGAGCAGCCATTTGCCAATCGCCGTGTGGTAGTTGGTTGCCAGGCTGACGGTGGCGTTGGAGACAAAGCGCGTCAGCGGGCCCGCGAAGGAAATTTCATCGTCGCTGAGCAGCCCGGTGCCCACCTGGGCCAGCAAAACGCCCAGCAAGGCAAATACCGACAAGGCACCGACAGGGCTGTGGCCGACGCCATGCTCGAGCTTGCCTTGCCCCTTGAGGTACTTGATGAGGCTTTGGGGGGCATAGATGAAGGCGCCAAAACGCGACCAGCGCCCGCCGGCCAGTCCCCAGATGATCCGGAAAAGCAGCAGTGTCAGCACGAAATAGCCAAAGCGGAAATGCCAGATCATGGCACTGCCGCCCACGCTGCCGGTGATCGCCAGACCCGTGATGCAGAGCAGCAGCGCCCAGTGAAAGACGCGCGTGGGCAAGTCCCAGACCCGCACCTTGTTCAGGTTTTTATTGTTGTACACGTGCATTCCTCGTTCATGGTGTTTGTTTTACACAGCTTCCCGGCAGCGCTACGCTGCATCACGGGTGCGTTCGCACGGCGCAGGGTTCCTGCGGAACTTGTCTGTCCCCGCTAAACTCCAGCTGACTGGCGACAGGCCGAAAAGCGTTGCCAGTCCCCCCACCCTGCTCAATTTCAAAAGGAACTCGATGAAAGCTTTTGCCTGTATCGCTGCAGCGGCCACCGTATTCGCCATCGCCGCGCCGGCCTCCGCGCAGTTCGCCAAGGCGGAAGACGCCGTCAAATACCGCCAGAACGCGCTGTTTGTCATGGGCCAGCATTTCGGCCGCCTGGGCGCCATGGCCAATGGAAAAGTGCCGTTCGATGCCAAGGTGGCGGCCGACAACGCCGAACTGGTCGCGACGATGGCCAAACTGCCCTGGGCCGCTTTTGGTCCCGGCACCGACATGGACGGGAACACCAAGGCCAAACCTGAAATCTGGACCGAGCAGGCCAAGTTCAAGGAACACGGCGACAAGATGGTAGCGGAAACCACCAAGCTCGCTGCCGCCACCAAGACTGGCAACCTCGCCAGCCTGAAAACCGCTTTCGCCGCCACGGCAGATACCTGCAAGGTTTGCCACGACGCCTTCCGGAGCAAGTAAGTCCTGCGGCCTTGAACTGGTGCGGGTTGGGTCGGTGTGAAAAGGGCTTGATCAGGCCTCGGCCAGCAGCTTTTCAATCAGGCGGTGCAGCGCCTCAAAATCGGGCTCGCCCACGAACTGCTTGACGATCTGGCCGCGCTTGTTCACCAGAAAGGTCGTTGGCGTGAGCTGGACGTCGCCCCAAGCCTTGGCTGCGGCGCCCGTGTTGTCAATCGCCACATTGAACGGCAACTTGCGTGTCTCCGCAAAGTTGACGACGTAATTCGGCGGGTCATAGCTCATGGCCACTGCCAGCGTGTCGTAACCCTGGTTTTTGTACTTGTTGTGGGTGGAAATGAGCTTGGGCATCTCTGCCACGCAGGTCACACAACTGGTCGCCCAGAAGTTGACCAGGGTGACTTTGCCCTTCAGGTCCGCAATGATTTTTTTGCTGCCATCGAGCAGTACAAAGCTCGATTCGGGTGCTGCCTGCGCGCCACTGCAGCCTGACAGGCTCAGCAGTCCCCCCAGCATCAGTGCGCCAGCCAGCGCCACACGGAATGCCGCCAGGGTGGAAAATTTTTTCATAGGAAAAGACCTCATCATGTTACGCAAAGAGTTTAACCAGGCCAGCATCCGCGCACTGATCAGTGCGCGGTAAAAAGATGGACTCCTCGGCAGTCCGAAAGTTCGCATTCCTTTGCCTGGCCATCTTGAAGAGAAGTCCAGATCGTCCGGGATGTGACACTCCTACCTGCGCCGCCCGTTCGAGCATGGCACCACCACTGGCGGCGCAATTGTTGACAGCGGGAAGTTCCCCAGGGGCCAGCTCAACCCCCGTCAAGCTGGCCACGGCCGGCATCGCGCGCATCGACGATTTGCTGGCCGATCTGGAGCAGGCCCTGGCCGCGATGTAAGGACACGGTTGAATCGTTGTCGGTACGCAACGATTCAACCCTGGCGAAGGCCGGGATATTTGATCTGCCTCAAGCGCAACACGCGCCGCAGAGTCGTATTGAAAACGTTTGCGCCAGATCAAACGTGCTTTAAGGGGCGGCGGCGTCCAATCAGTACTGGGAATGTTCCCGGCTCTTTATTAGCTGCTCATCATGAAAAAACAAATCATCGCCGCCGCCGTTTTGTGCACCCTTGTGTCGGGTGCCGCCATCGCCCAGCAGGCCGCAGAAGGTCCCTGGATGGTGCGCGCCCGCGCCGTGCACCTGGACAGCGTGAACGGCGATGGCACCGGCCTGGGCCTCTCGGTCAACAACAAGTGGATGCCCGAAGTCGATATCAGCTACTTTCTCGACAAGAACGTGGCGCTTGAGCTGGTGCTGACGGTGCCGCAAAAGCACACGGTGCGTTCTTCCGTGCTGGGCGCCGACCTTGGCACGCTCAAGCATCTGCCGCCCACGCTGATGGTGCAGTACCACTTCCCAGCAAGCGGCTTCAAGCCCTACGTCGGCGCCGGTCTGAACTACACGCGTTTCAGTTCTGTGAATCTGCCGGCCGGTGTGGACATCGAGCGCAGCAGCTGGGGTCCTGCCTTGCAAGTGGGCGTGGACATTCCGCTCACCGGCAACATGTACCTCAACGTGGACGTGAAAAAGGTCTACATCCGCACCGACGTGTCGGTGGCTGGCGCGAACCTGGGCACCTTCAAGGTTGATCCGGTGCTCTTCGGTGTCGGTCTGGGCTGGCGCTTCTAAATTCAGGTTTCCTGAACTGAAAGCCCTGTCGCACCACTGTGCGGCAGGGCTTTTTTCATGGCCCCCGTTCAGCCGGTGGGCGGGCTGCCTTCCCGTGCCAGGGCTTCCAGTTCCTGTGCATTGAACACCCGCGACCGGGTGTGAAACGCCTTGCCTTCGGGCCCTTCGAGTGAAAACGTGCCGCCGTGGCCGTCGATCACGTCGATGATGAGCTGGGTGTGCTTCCAGGTTTCATATTGCGACTTACTGATGTAAAAACTGGCGCCGCCGATCTCGCCCAGCAGCACGTCGCCCGCCCCCATGGTGATTTCACCGGGCAGGTAGCAGTTGGCGGCGCTGTTGTCGCAACAGCCGCCGCTCTGGTGAAACATCACGGTGCCGTATTTTTCTTTCAAAAACGCCACCAGTTCCAGCGCAGCCGGGGTGGCAATGACTTTTTCAACCATGTGGGTTTCCATGAAAAAAGGGGCAGTTGCCCGCCCCTTTTGAGTGAATTGCTGAACGGTGGTTTCCGGATCAGAAGAAGCCGAGCTTGCTTTCGCTGTAGCTGACCAGCAGGTTTTTGGTCTGCTGGTAGTGGTTCAGCATCATTTTGTGGTTTTCACGGCCCAGGCCCGACTCCTTGTAGCCGCCAAACGCGGCATGCGCCGGGTAGGCGTGGTAGCAGTTGGTCCAGACCCGGCCGGCCTTGATCGCGCGGCCCAT